>JAFDLS010000138.1 GCA_019306365.1 Deltaproteobacteria bacterium | reverse complement strand
TCCCTCAATTTCATATGTTCCTTAACGAGCCAGAGAATGCTCAAGGAAGTGAAAACGAGTGGAAAATCCTTAATTGATTTCTGTGAACTCGGCCTTTTAAGATTCGTGGTGCCGATCTTTTCGGAAGGTGAGATGATTGGCGCTTTTACCGGCTGCGGGACCTGGCATCCGGAAGAATCCATAGACAGCTTCTTTGTTTCCAAGCAGCTTGAAATCGAAGAAAATAAAGCTGAGGATTTGATAGAAACAGTGGCACGAGCGGACCCGGAAAAGGTCAAACAGGTTGTCGAAAAAACCATGGAATGGATCAACGAGAAATCCTGAGATGAGTTTGTAAATATAGTAGATTTATTCCTGAAACGATTGGTCCTGCAAACACTGAGAGAGGTTTATATGACTTCTTCTCTCCAGACCGAAATCACTCGCAAACTCATTACCAACGCCAAATCTGCAGGAGCGTCTCTGGCTGCTTGTGTTAGCCTTGGTTCATGAAGCTTCTGATCCAAAACTTGACTGGTGGAGCGATCAAAAAGGCGGGACTCCAGGTAATCTCAGGCTGATAAATACATTGGAAAATTTACGGCAATGGCTGAATGAAAAATACGATGTAAAAACCCGGGCCCTTTCTTACCATATCGAAAGAGGCGGCATACCTCTAAAAGACGCAGCCGTACTCGCGGGCCTGGGGATAATTGGCAGGAATAATCTGCTGATCACTCCTGAGTTTGGCCCTCATGTTCGTCTCAAAGCTATGTGCCTTGACACAGTTTTAGACTCCGCGGAACCTCTGGATTTCAACCCCTGCGGCACCTGTGAAATGCCCTGTGTAAAGGCTTGCGCCCAGGAGGCCTTTGCTCCCGGTTCATTCACCAGAGAATCCTGTAGGATACAGATGAGTAAAGATGAAGCCAGTAAAACAAAATCCCAATCTGCCATAGACGGTTCGCTGATTGAGGTTGTCAAATACTGCCGGGCCTGTGAACTGTCCTGCACTGCGGCTAAATAACCAGCTTCAAAAAGAGGATAAAAATGGCGAGGTTCTCATTGGGCCTGGATTTGAGCCCACAGAGCCTGACAGCCATTCTGCTGGAAATTGATACCGGTAAAAAAATATTCACGCGTTCAATTGATTATTACAACGATGAAAGATTAAGAGGAATAGGCATCAGGGATGATTTTATCATTCCTCCCAGAACGGCGGGTGAAGCGGATCAGCCGCCCTCTTTGTTTTTAAAGGCGCTGGACGCCATGTTTTCCGACCTGCACAATGAGGGACTGGCCCTCGCGGACGTCCTCGTTATCAACAATTCCAGCCAGCAGCATGGACATGTTTATCTGAACAGCGCGTCCAGGGTTCTTTTTTCAAGCCTAAAAAGAAAACCTAAAGATAAAGCCAGTAACCTGACAGACATGATAAAGGGGACCTTTGCCTATGGAACGGCTCCCATCTGGACGGCTTCAACTCCGCTTCAGGCTACGCCTTACGCTCCGTTGAAGCCGAGTTAATGGATGGAAAGTCCACCTTAAACTAACTACTTTTTTGTATAGACAAACCCGACCACCTTAGTTTTATCAGGAGGTTGGCAGCAGGACCATATTTATAATATCTTCGAAGGTGGGGGCAAAGATCACTTCAAGATCTTCATGGGCTTCATTGGGCAAATCTTGGAAGTCCGCTCGATTTTTTTCAGGGAGAACAACCGTCCTCACACCGGCGCGGCAAGCGGCCAGTATTTTTTCCCGGATGCCGCCGACGGGCAGCAGCCGTCCCGAAAGGGTCAACTCACCCGTAAGAGCCACGTCCCTGCGGGCAGGCCTGTTGGTGAGGAGAGAGAGCAGAGCCGTGGCAATGGTCAAGCCGGCCGAGGGCCCGTCTTTTAGGATAGCCGCGGACGGGATATGTATATGGATGTCCTGCTTATTAAAAAAATCGTCGAACAGATTGAATTTCTTGGTGTTAGCCCGGATATAGCTCAAGGCGGCCTGGGCCGATTCCTGCATCACCTCCCCGAGGGAACCGGTGAGGATCAAATCAGATTTGCCTCGCATGATGGTCGCCTCAACGAAAACGATCTCACCACCGTTTTCGGTCCAGAACATGCTCGTGGCTACGCCAAGACGGTCCACGGTATCGGCCACCTCGTGGTAATAACGGCGAGGTCCCAGATACTTTTCGACCTTTTCGGGAGTGATAAGGACGGGCTGTTTCTTGAAATCGCTGGCCAAGGATTCTCTGGCTATCTTACGACATAAACGAGCGACTTCCCGTTCTAGGTTCCTTAACCCGGCTTCTCGAGTATATTCCCGGATTATTTTCAATACCCCCTCAGGAGTGAATTCCGGCGCAAAATCCTGCAAGGCATTTTCTCTTATCTGGTTCGGGATGATATACTTAAACGCTATCTTTTCCTTCTCCACATCCGTATATCCGTTTAAGTAATGGACCTCCATCCGGTCCAGCAAGGGTCGAGGAATGGGATCAACAATATTGGCCGTGGTGATAAAAATAACCCGGGACAAGTCAAAGGACAGGTCCAGGTAATTATCGACGAAGGATTTATTCTGCTCGGGATCCAGAACTTCAAGCAGGGGAGCGGTGGGGTCGCCTTTAAAATCCTGAACAGCCTTGTCGATCTCGTCCAGGAGGAAAACCGGGTTGTTGACTCCAACCCGGTGAATTTCTTGAATGATCCTCCCGGGCATTGCGCCGGCGTATGTCCGGCGATGGCCCCTGAATTCTGCCTCATCTTTCATTCCGGCCAGGGAGAGACGTACAAACTTGCGCTCCAGGGCCCGGGCAATCGAGCGTCCCAGAGAAGTCTTACCTGTACCCGGCGGACCAACCAGACAGAGAACCGGAACGCTGTTCCTGGATGTGAATCTCTTGCGTTCCAGGATCTGATTGATCGTGTTTCCAACATCCTCCAGTTTATAGGGCTTGGCCAGATAATGGAAGGCCCCCTTCTTCATGACCTCCACCGCCGAATCCACGGTCGCATAAGCGGTGATCATGACCACTTCGGTTTCGCGGTTCCTTTGTTTGGCTCTTTCGAGAACCTGGACGCCATCGACTCGACCCATCCTCAGATCGGTTATGACCACGTCAAATTCCGACTGTTCCAACAAGACCAGGGCCTCTTCGCCGCTGACCGCGGTTTGAATCACGTGGTTGTCTTTTTCAAGCACGTGCTTCAGATTTTGCCGGGCAATCTCTTCGTCGTCGACAACCAGGATATGGATTTTGTGCGTGGTCTTGAGTTTTCCAACTGCTAAATATTCCAGAATCCGTTCTTTTACTTCGTCCAACCCAAAATGGTCTTCGTTAAGATAAGCCTCAGCTCTTATTATATCCAGATTATCTTCGGTGTAAGAAGTCCAGGGCAGGTGAAGCAGGTAATCCAGATAATTCAGCGCGATCGTATATTCGGCGGTACTAGGGTGAGTTTTAGCCATTTTGGCGAGTTCTGATTGAGCGGCCTGCCTCACATAAAGTGGCAGATGAGCCTTATCAATAGTGTCTTGGAGGACCTCGAGGTCGGCGTGGATCGGACCACCGTCCTTTGATTTTTGGAATAATTTCATAGGATATCAAATTTTCATTATTGGCTAAATCATACCGCATCTGTTTCCCGGTGACAACAAGATTCTCCATGACTTGGTCTCCTCCGTACATATTCTGGAGATGGTGTTGCAAAAAGTAGCAATAGTCCTCATTTGCACAACACTATCTTAACTAGTTGAATATACAGTCATAATCACGGCTAGTGATTTTGAGTGCTGCAAATCGCAACAGATGGTTTATTCGAATCGATCGGCCAGTTTGTCAAATTATATTGGAATATCAAGGGGATATATCAATGGGCCGGATTGGCATAAATCTTGTTAATTAAATATCACAGACATACAGGGCATACCTGTTCAAGTGACAGGTTAATCCGTTTGGTTTCCGGTTTTGCCAAATTGGGGGTATCAACCCAGGGAAGCAAGAGAAAATTATGCGGGATTTATTTAAAAAATTCGAGGAAATCATGATGGCAATTACCTTTGCCGAGGCTGGCGAGCATCGGGAGGCACGGGAGATTCTGAGGCGCAGAAAAGCAGCACGTCTGAGGCAGCGTCCTGGAACTCGAGTTGAAACGCCTCGCCCTCGTCCGGAATTGAGGGCGCCTTTACCAAAGGATTGATGCCAGAGTTCATGATCTGAATCATGCCTAGTTCGAGTAGTTTGATCAGAAATAACGGCGTTATAACATTCAGCGAACTTGCGTGCAAATCTGTTAAAAGCTTTTGCGGCAAGCCGGATGCCTTTTGGGATTCCCAATTTTGCCCGGTGTTTCCGGTTACCGGCTTAGGAGTTAAGACATGAAAAAAATATTGTTGGCCATTGCCGGTCCTGCCCCGCGACCCGAGGCGATCAAGTACTCCCTGGGTTTGGCTCAGCGACTCAAGGCCAAGCTCGAGGTTTTACAGGTTATCAGCCCGTCGGTGGAGAAGGGCTGGCGGAAGATGGTGCAGGGGGTGAAGAAAGGCAGCCAGATGTTTGATGAGGTCATGATAACAGTCACGTTTGCAGAGGCTGGCGAACATCAGGCGGCTGGACAGATTTTCAAGATGATGTCCATGGCCACCGACAAACTACGTGTATCAGCGGGGAGCAATGACCCGGTGGATTATGAGGTCACGGTCAAAGTCGGAGACCCAGCCGAAGAAATCACTCACTTTATTAAGGATCATCGGGACGTGATCTTGGCCGTCTATGATACCGCGACCAAGACATCTGAAGGCCGCGCCTCCAAAGCCTTCAGTCAAGCGCTGATTATACCCACAGTGGCGGTTAGTCTAAAGCACGGATAAACACAGATCAAGGAGAGAAGATGAAGAGATTTATTTCGAAACGGAAGAGTAAAGTTCTCAAGCTGAGCGAAACGGTTGATCGACTGACAGAGGCTGTAACCTATGCCGAAGTGGGAATCCCTGAGGAGGCTATATCCACCTTGAGGCGCGAGGCCCAGGAAACGTCCAAGATTCTGGTTGTGGGACGTGGCTACACCTTTTCCCGGGGACTGAGGGACTACGCAGTGGGGCTGGCCGGCCGCTTGGGCTACGAGATCGTGGCCGTGAACTCCAGAAATACCTCAATGGATTTCTTGCATTTTCACGCCTCGTTTCGCGACAGACTTCGTCAGGATTTCATAACCCGGGCTGAAGAAGCGGCCGCGGAATTTGAGACCCAGGCCAAAGCCGCTGGCATTGCCTTCACCCACATTGTCAAATTCGGTGAAGGGTTAGACGTAATCAAAGAACTTCACCAGGAATTCAAGAAACTGGAATATGTGGTCACCGAACCGGATGAAGACGCTACCAATCCGGACGGCGTGGCCCCGGCCATTCCGGTATTTTCCCTATCTACAAACTGGTAGAGCTAAAGCTAAATCAAGGGACATGTCGACCGGCAGTTGGAGAAGTGTGTGCGCTAGAAGGTCCCGATTTATTCTTAAACCGTCACCAGACAAAGGAACAGTATCGGTATGGAAGAGTTGAAGTTGACAACAGAGATGATCATGGTCATGGGCATGATTGGCGTGGCCATTTTCCTGTTCGTGGTAGAATGGGTTCGGGTGGATGTTGTGGCCATCTTAATGATGGTGTCTCTGCCGCTTTTGAAACTGGTTAAACCCGAAGAGGCCTTTATTGGTCTAAGCAGTAATGCCGTTGTCTCCATTATCGCCGTAATTATCATTGGCGCCGGCTTGGACAGGACCGGCCTTATCAACAGGTTAGTTTCGCCAATTCTCAGACTTGCCGGTCAAAATCCCTCCCGGATTATGATATTCATATCGGCTACTGTTGCCATTATCTCCAGTTTCATGCAGAATATCGGTGCGGCTGCCCTTTTCCTACCTGCCATTCAACGCATCAGCAAGCAAACACGTGTCCCCTTGTCCAGACTGCTCATGCCGATTGGTTTCTGCGCCATCCTGGGCGGAACGATCACTCTGGTCGGATCCAGCCCGCTTATTTTACTCAACGACCTTATCAAGCCATTCAACCTGAAACCCTTTTCCTTGTTTTCAGTAACACCTATCGGCCTGGCGCTGGTGGCGAGCGGTATACTCTACTTCATCGTTTTCGGCCGGTTCGTGCTGCCGAAGCATCACGAGGAGGACAAGGCCGGAGCCGAGGGCGGTCTGTTCAGCGAGGCTTACGCCAGGCTGGGCAGACCCCACGAACTCAAGGTGCCCAATCCTTTCAATGCCGACCTGACCATGCAGATGATGCGCGACCAGTACCTTGTCCACCTGGTCGGTTTGGCCCGCCAGCACTCCGGTGATAAGAACTTTGCTCCGGAACGGGAGACCAGGGTTGAAGCAGGCGACAGCCTGGCCGTGATCGGACCTGACAGCAATGTCCACCGTTTGGCTGGGGAATACGGATTCACCGTCAAGCACGATCTGGATGTCTTCAAGGAGGACATGTCGCCCAGCCGGTCCGGCATGGTCGAGGCGGTCGTGGCCCCTCGGTCTCACCTGGTCGGCAAGACCATGCGCCAGGTTTTCTTTCGCAAGATGTACCAGGTCAACCCCTTGGCCATCTACAGGGCGGATAAGACCTTCTACGCCGGACTTTCAGACATCGTCCTCAAACCAGGGGACACCATCCTGCTCCATGGCACCTGGGATCGCTTCCATATCCTGAAAGAGCACAAAGAGTTCCTGTTGTCGACCCCGGTCGAGACCGAAGTGCTCCGGCCGGAAAAGGCCTTACTGGCCGGCTTCTGGTTGGCCGTGGCCCTGGTGATGGTTATGGTTTTCAAGATTCAACTCTCGGTCTGCCTGATGACTGGAGCGCTGGGTATGATCATTACCCGTGTGCTCTCCATAGATGAGGCTTACCAGTCCGTCGACTGGCGAACCATCTTTTTGCTGGGCGGTCTTATCCCGTTGGGCATTGCCACCATGAAGTCCGGGACTGCGGCCTACATCGCCAACCTCACCCTCTCCCTGCTGGGACCGGTCTCACCGCTGACCTTACTGGTAGTGATCGCTGTCATCTCCACCGTTTTCACACTGGTTGTCTCGAACGTCGGCGCCACGGTCCTTTTAGTGCCTTTGGTCGTCAATATGGCCCTTCAGGCCAACATGGATCCCCGCATGGCCGTCCTGGTTGTCGGACTGGCCACTTCTAATTCGTTTATCCTTCCGACCCACCAGGTTAACGCTCTATACATGGGACCAGGGCGTTATCGCAGTGTGGATTTCATAAAAGTAGGTTCGCTCATGTCAGTCATTTTTATTTTCGTGATGATTGGTGTAATTTATCTAATTTATGGTATAACTTAAAAACATCGACAGAGAAATCCAGACCGTACAGACTGGAGGTGAGCCGAAAATGAAAACCAAACTGCACTTGGCGTTTCGATATAGAATCACAGCGGTTTTTGTCCTTTTCAAATTGAAGTTCATCGAAACCGGGGATGATTTGGTCTCAAACATCTTAGAAGCACGGCGCTATGAAAAAAACTTCTTCCTCTATGGTCAGGAAGAAAACTTGAAACTGATGTACGGCCACTTAGCCCAGGCCGAGAAGCAGCTGAAGAGCCTCAACTGGACGATGAAACAAACCAATCACAGCGAAGCCCAGCTCGACCGGAAGCTGGATATGCTGGATGCCTACCGTCAAACCATCCTCCTTTATGGCGAAAAGTCAGAGGCGATAATTTCGGGAAAAAAGTTGGTTGAGTTCTCCAAACTGGGTGACCGGGTCAGAAGCCTTGGTCGGGAGTTAACCGAGGAGTTGGTCAAAACGGTCAAAATGGAGCGCCAGATAACCCACGAGCTAATAGCTCAGCAAAAACTTTATCTCTTGATCTCCTTAGGCGCCTTTATCCTTCTATCCGCTGGCGTGGCCTATTATCTCTTATTTCTCATTGTTTTACCGATGACCAAGATCAAAACAGCGGCCACAAAGATAGCCGAAAGCGATTTTCAGCAAATACCTTCAGTTCCGGGTATCCCGGAGATTCAGTCTATGATTACGGCCTTGAACCAGATGATCATCGAACTGGGGAAAAGGGCGGAG
>JAFDLS010000008.1 GCA_019306365.1 Deltaproteobacteria bacterium | reverse complement strand
TACAAATGCCTCTGCTTGAGTGCTACTCATCTTTCCCCCTGGTCAAAACTGAACCTCACAGCCCAAAGCAAACCTTGTTTTTTCTTTCAACCATAATGAATTTTTTTATCAAGATCAAGTAACAACTTATAAATTACCTTTTAAATTTTTTAAGTAATAATTTAAATCTGTTACAAGGCGCTTATTCTTTATATCGACATGATAAAATAATAATTTTTTGACAAACTTCATGCTTTGACTGTTTAAATATGGAAACATTAATCACTTGGAGAGTTTAATAAAAAGGTCTAAAGTAATTACATGCCAAATCACCTTTTCTGAAGTTTAAGTGAGATTTCATTAGAAAATATTTGACCGAATTAAATCATGCATTTATAGTATTAAAAAACAGTAGTTAAGGAGGCTACCAATGGCTGTTAATTATGAAAAAGACGGTAAAATAGCTATTATCACCATTAATCGCCCTGAAGCGATGAACTCTTTAAATGTCGACGTACGCAAAGAAATGCAGGAGGCGTTGGAGGATTTTCGGGACAACCCTGACCTTTGGGTGGCTATAATTACCGGAGCCGGGGACAGGGCTTTTTCAGCGGGCGCGGACATTAAGGATTTTCGACCTGCCGCCGCTGAAGACGCTGAAAAAACGACAGCTGGCCCACAGGTGCGGGCCGATACAATATGGAAGCCTTTTATTGCGGCCATCCACGGGTATTGCCTGGGCGGTGGTCTGGAACTGGCGATGACATGTGATATCAGGATAGCCGCTGATAACGCTAAGCTGGGTCAGCCAGAGGTGAACATCGGTTTTATGCCCGGCGCCGGAGCGACCCAGCGGTTACCCAGGTTTATTCCTAGGGCTGTGGCGGCAGAGATCCTGTTGACGGGAAATCGAATAGACGCTCAAGAGGCGTTGCGCATTGGGCTGGTCAGCAGAGTCGTGCCGCGAGATCAGCTTATGCCGACCGCCATGGAGATAGCCAATACTATCTGTGAACGCGGCCCCCTTGGTGTCCGGGCGACCAAGGAAGCCATGGTTAGAGGTTACGATATGGCGCTGGAGGATGGATTGGTGCTGGAAAGAAAACTGGTCGCCCATATCAGGACGACCGACGACTTCATGGAAGGGGCCCGGGCCTTTGCCCAAAAAAGACCGCCTGAATACAAAGCAAAGTAATGTTTCTATCGTCACAAGGCAGGCTGTCAATTTTTAAATTTTTCAGGCTGCTAAATTGACAGGCACCTATTGTCTCATCTTTTTTATCTCTTTTCTGTTGCGCTTAAGTCTGTTGACGCGGGAATGACAATAAAACTCAGTGGTCATTCCCGCCTTGTTTTGGTCATGGTTTTATCAGCACTTTCACCGAGTCGTTAACGTTACACTGCATTTCAAAGGCCTCCTTGGCCTGATCAAGCGAAAATTCATGACTGATTAATCCCAGGCGATCTACCGCTTTGCTCCTGATCAATTCCATGGCCTGCTCCGGCTCTGGAGGCATAAAACCGTAAGATCCGAGGATATCGACCTGCTTCACGATCATGGGCAAGAGATCTAAGGATACGTTTTCCTCAAATATACCGTGAACCACTATTCTGCCGGTAAAATCGCGCGCCAGACTTATGGCTTGCTGGATTACCTGGGGTTCCGGGCGATCCTTGATGTAACCCACGCAGTCGTATACGATATCCACCGCTGGGGCTTGTTCTGTCGGCTGAAACATGACTGGCGCTGATCCGACAATCTTCGGTATTTTCTCGCATGGATCCTCGGCGGACGCATTGATGATTTCATCGGCGCCAAGCTTCTTGGCCATACTCAGACGATTGTCTGAAACGTCGACTGCGATAATCTTGTTAAAGTCTGGAACAAGCGCCTTCAGGCATTGCACCACACCCAACCCGATGATGCCCGCCCCGAACACAACCGCGTTCTCACCTTGAACCGGATTCCCTCTCATTGCCGCGTGAAGAGAATTGGCCAGAGGCTCCAGTGTAGCGGCTTCTTCGAAGCTAACTTCCGGGGGCATCTTGATCACGTTAAAGCCCGGTATCACGGTCACGGGAGCATATTCGGACATCCCGCCCATAGATACGGTTGCCACACGATCACCTACCTCAATTCCTTCCACCTGGCTCCCGACCTCCACGACTTCGCCGCTAAATTCGTGACCGGGTATCCCTCCCTGCTCCAATGGCCGGCACAACATCTCATTGAAGAGACCAAGCTTATACATGTGCAGGTCTGACCCGCAAATTCCGCACGCTTTCACATTCACCAGGATTGCATTATCCTCGATCCCCGGCTTTTCAACTTCTTCGGTCCTTACATCTCTCGATCCATAAAAAACAGCGGCTTTCATCATTCCACAGCGGCTTTCATCATTCCCCCCTTTGAATTTATTCAGTTTTAATGATTAGAAAGGTTGAATATTTTGTCCGCAGACACAATTTTCGAGTCTATCAATCCCGCAGCCGCTCTTATACACTCGTCGCGAATACACGTTACAGGTTACAAAGAAACTTCGGAAGATAGACAACAACTATAAAAGCATGGACAACCTTGCATGGTCAAGTGTCTTATACATTTTATTCATGAGTGAGTTCGCGTTCTTTCATATCGAACGGTAATGATGACCCACGTTCCAGCCCTAAGTAGTTACCGATCAAATATGGAAACCCAAGAAAAGGGGCTCAAAGTAGACACCCTTTCCAGTAATCTCAATAACAGCCGTAATTATTTGCCCAGGCCGTAACCTTTTCTTACATGTCGCGGGGAGTTACAATGGGGAACAACCGCTTAAACTGGTCAAAGAGTCCGGCAAATTCCGCAAACGCCGTTGCATCGCCTTCCAGGGTAAGTTTGCCATCGGCCATGAGGTTCTCGGCCTTGGTATGGCCAAGCATCATAAATTTGAAGTCCAGGCTCGACATGCTTAGTTTGGCGTTCGGATTTGGTGATTGCGCGTCTTCAAAGCTATTCAAGACCGCATTGTCCACGGTCATCAAATAAGTCTTGCCGATATCCGTAAAATCAAGATTAAAGGCAAAACGTTTTTCGGCCGCTTTGGGGCCATTAAGTCTAACTGCCAAGGCTTGGAACACGTTTTCAATAGGAATGCCTTTAAGCGTGCCTGCATTCATCACTCCAGGGGGAATATCTGGCACGCCCTGACGAAGTTCCAGCGCGCCGGATAGATAGAAATTTCGCCAAGGGCCGGACTCGGATTGATAGCCCAACTGTTCATAGGTGTCGGCCAGAAAAGCACGAGCCTTAGCATTGTCCGGTTCCGCCATGACAACGTGATTCATCACCTGGGCCACCCAGCGATATTCGCCTTTATCAAAAGAGTCGCGCGCCTTTGTCATGATCGCTTCAGCGCCGCCCATGTATTCCACGTAGCGACTGCCCGCGGCTGCCGGCGGCAATGGGTTCAGATTAGCCGGATTTCCGTCAAAGTAGCCCAGATATTTGGTATAGACCGCTTTCACATTGTGGCTCACGGTCCCGTAATAATCGCGATTGGAGAAATTTTTTGCCAGGCTGTCGGGGAGACGCAGCTGTTCCGCTATCTCGTCTCTTGTATATCCGTGATTGGCGAGACGCAAAGTCTGGTCATGAATATATTTATAGAGATCGCGTTGTGTTTTTAAATAATCAACGGCTGCTTCCCGGCCCCATGTCGGCCAATGATGACTGGCAAACTGTACTTCTAACCTGTCACCGAAGAGCTCAATGGATTCGTTGATCTGATTTGCCCAGGCAAGCGCGTCCCTCGTCTGCGCGCCTCGCGGCGTGTAGATGTTGTGTAAGTGGTGCGAGGTGATCTCTGACATACAGAGGGCCTTGAATTGAGGAAAATAGAACACAAACTCAGAGACAGCCTCAGAGTCAGGGGTCATCTGAAATTCGATCTCGATACCATCGATTACCCTGGTTTCCCCGGTTTCCTTTACAATATCCGTGGGAACGATAAATCCGACTGTTCCCCTTGATATCTCCGCACCCAGCCCATTTGAGATAAAACCCTGAGGTGAATGTGGCAAGCGTAATCCATACATATAGATCGCGCGCCTCTGCATGGCTGTGCCGGCTAGAACGCTCTCGCTGACCGTCTCTTTTACAAAATGTTGCGGCGCGACAACAACAACCTTGCCCCCGGCCACATCCTTTGCATCGACAACGCCCAGTATGCCAAGGTAATGGTCGGGATGGCTGTGGGTGATAATGACGGCTACGACCGGCCGCTCGCCTAGATGTGTGTTAGCGAGTTCAAGCGCTGTTTTTGAAGCTTCCGCTGATGCAAGGGGATCGATTACAATCCATCCTGTTTCACCCCGGATAATGGTCATATTCGCAAGATCAAACGACCGGATTTGGTATATCCCATCAACAACTTCGAACAAACCGTGATAAAGAGCGTTGAGTTGAGCCTGCCGCCAGAGGCTGGGGTTTGCTGTTTGCGGAGCTTCTCCTTTGAGAAAGGCGAGGTCGGACAGATCGTATATTTTCCTGCCATCCTTATTGGTTATGGTCACACTATCAAGACTCGCTAAAAAACCACGCTTGGCATTTTCAAAACTGCGCCGGTCCTCAATGGGTAATTCTTTCAATATCGCCGCGTTTGCTTTCACTGTATGGTCTGTTGCCTCTTTAACAGCGGCAAGCTCACCCGATGGAATATTTGAATTCGAGTCCGTGGTCCTTGTCATGATTTCCCTCTCCTTTTAGTAATTTCATGGCGTCTCTAAAGGTAATCACTTCGGAAGAATTAGAGCGTTTGTCATAATTAAGTTCCGTTTGACTTTGGGGCAGGAGGAGATATGGTTTTGACCATTCTCCTAAGTCACCTTACGACAAACGCCAAAGCATCATGTAATTGCCGCCTGTTACACCGTGTCAGCCGCTGATAGAGGCTTGATTTACTTTAGTAATCAAACAGAAAATAATTTTGGCAATTACTATAATTTTATGTTACGTGAAATTTGTCAAATTTTATTTCCTGAAACCAGTTGCATATATGTTACCAATGTAAAAAACAATCCGCAATCACCAAAAAAATAAGGGCCAACCATGACAGCCAACCCTCTGAAATCATTTGGTGGAGATGAAGGGACTCGAACCCTCGACCTCCGGCATGCGAGGCCGGCGCTCTCCCAACTGAGCTACATCCCCAACTGTACCGCTAATATAGAAAAGCCTGGTGGTTCTGTCAAGCCGAACGCGTTCTAAAACGTAAAAAAGATCTGATATATGCTGTTTCCGGACTGCGCCACCAGATGGTCAAAGCCAGATAGACAGCCATACCCAAAATAACGTCAACCAGCACTAACAGCCCTAGATACAAGGTTGAGGTTATCTGGTCCAAGTAAAACTGCCTGAAAAAGAAAACAGGAAGACCCATTACCAGCGCCGCGGCCAGATTAATGAGGAGTGATTTAACAATTACACGGCCTTGCATTCGCCCTAACTTTTGCCTCAGAACAAGGGCCAGAATGGTCAGGTTCAGCATGGAGGAGCATGAAGTTGCCAGAGCAAGGCCGACGTGTTTCAAGGGCTTCATGAGCAGGATAGCGAGTCCAATATTGAACAGCAGAGAAATGATGGCGATTTTAACAGGGGTTTTGGTGTCCTTGAGTGAATAAAAGACACGTGTCAGAATCTGCACCCCGGAAAAGGCCCAAAGACCAACGGCATAAGCCACCAGCGCCGTGCCGGTGTTGTGTGTGGCAGCCGCGTCAAAATGACCTCGCTGAAAAAGAAGCTGGATAATTGGTTCAGCCAGGACAATTAGCCCGACCATCGCGGGCAGGCTGATAAAAAAAACCAGCCGCAAAGCATAGGAAAGCGTATCTATCAAACCTTTAATATCATCAGCGGCTGCCTGGCGGGACAATGAAGGCAAAACAGCCGAACCCAGGGCGATGGCGAAGACGCCTAATGGAAACTGAACCAGTCTGTCGGCGTAGTAAAGGGCCGAAACAGATCCCTGAGGCAAAAAAGAAGCCAGGAGAGTACTGATAAAGACGGAAAACTGGTAGACAGCCGCTCCAAAAGCCGCAGGAAGCATAAGCAGCCCGATTCTTCTTAACCCTGGATGTTTAAAATCAAATGAGAACCCAAGGAGAGACCCTTCCCTGGTCAGATAAGGTATCTGAAGCAGAACTTGAAGCAAACCGCCAATGAGGACTCCCACGGCTAAAGCCAGAATCGGCGGATCAAAATAATCTTTCAAAAGAAGCACTGAAGCGATCATGCCCACGTTGAGTAAAACCGGGGCCAAGGCAGGGGCGGCAAAACGGCCAAGGGCGTTGAGAAGGCCCATGGCCAGTGCGACCAGGCCGATGAAAAAAATGTAAGGGAAGAGGATTCGGGTCAAAAGCACGGTTAACGCGAATTTGTCAGGTATCGCGGTGAAACCCGGCGCGAAAATACGGACTATCCAGGGCGCAAAAAGTATTCCCAAGATACTCAAAGCGACCAGTACCAGGGATAAAAGAGTCAAAGTAGTCCGGGCTAAAGCAAAGGCCTCCTCTCTTGTTCTGTTTGTCAGGTAATCGGTAAAGATTGGAATGAAGGAGACTGTCAGGGCGCCTTCGGCCACGAGACGGCGTAAAAGGTTTGGAATACGAAAAGCCACGAAAAAGGCGTCCGCGAAAAGTCCTGCGCCGAAAAAGTAGGCCACGACCATGTCCCGGATAAATCCAAGCAGTCTGGACAGCAAGGTGGCTGTACTCACTATCGAGGCGGCCCGGGTGACTTTTTCTTTTTCTTCCATACAATAGATCCAATAAAGTGAAAGAATTTTGCAGATTTAGATTGACAAAAGGTCAACTTTGTTTTAAAAGATTCAGCAAATATAGCTCAACGATGAGTATTAAATCAAATGCCAGTTGGCAGGAGGAATTCTTTGGCTAATCATAAATCAGCTGAAAAAAGGGCGCGTCAGAATACAAAGGCACGCCTGAGAAACAAGATGTATCGGACGCGAGTCAAAACTTTAACAAAAGAAGTATTGCATTCCATTGATGAAGGATCGCCTGAGCAGACTCAAGAAGTTCTAATAAAGGCTATCAGGGCCATAGACAAGGCCAGAAGTCATGGGCCCTATCATCGAAAAACCGCATCTCGCAAAATCTCCCGCCTCTCACGTTTAGCGGCTAAGTCTCAGGCCGGCGGATCGGTCTAAGCGAAGCCAGGTCTAAAATAAGTTTTTCTAAAACAAGGCGCTCCGGTATTCCGGTTGATTTAAGGGCCAGATCAGCTTCCTGCAGGCGGATCAAGCCCTTTTTTAGCTCAACCAGGTCAAGAGTTCTGGCCTGATTAATATACTTGCGGGTCACATAGGCCGGGAGCCCCAGCGCGCGCTGCGCCTGGGCTTGAGAGGCCTGTTCATTTAGAAGCATTCTGGTTTTAAAAAGCAGACGGAAATGCCTGACAATCATAGCCAGGATGGAAAGAGGATGATCACTAATGATCAGATCTTTCAAAGCGGCTAAGGCTCGAGCCTGGTTTTGTCCCCCCAAGGCATCTCCCAAATCGAAGATACTGGCGGTTTGAGAAACCCTGGCCGCAGCCCGGACCTCTTTTTCACCAATCTCGTTCTTTGACCCAGCATACAGGCAAACCTTCTCTAATTCATTATCCAAACTGGTCAAATCCGTGCCAATCAGTTCAATTAAAACTCTGGCGGCATTGGTGGTGATTTTATAATCACGACTAGCCCCGGATTTCTTAACCCATGTTACCAGGTCTCTGCCTTTAGGCGGATCGAAGCTGACAGCCAGTCCCATTTTTTTTAATTTTTTAAAAATACCGAGTCTGAAATCAGGTTTGTCGGCAATCAGAACCAGACAGGCGCTTTCGTTAGGATCAACTATGTATTCACTTAATAACGACAAATCTTCGGCTGTATATCGATCAACTCCCCGGACCGCGATCACGCGTGGCGGTGTCACAAAAGGCATGGATTGGGCGCTTTCAAGGATATCGGACACCTGATTTTCTTCGGCGAGAAGATTTTCAAAGTTGAATTCAAAAAGACGCTCATCCACCATCCCGATTATCCGATTCGTGAAACGTTCCTTGAGAAAAGTTTCCTGGCCGTAGAAAAGGTAAACCGGTTTGAGGTTTTGAGAATCCAAATCCTTTTCAAGGGAGGCTAGGTCCATTAAAAACCTTCGAATAAACGATTATGGATTTTTTCCGCAAGATTTCGGGTCATCTTTTTAATAGCGAGTTCTTCATTCATTTCAGTAATCACCTGATCCGTTGCCACGACATAGGTTTCCCGGCTCACAAGATTACTGCTCTGCCATATAATTGTAGAAGAATCTTTCCGCTTAAGACTCGCGTCTACTGTGACGGTAATTCTGCGGGATGAGGTTCGAGCAATCGTAACAAGTGTCGCTCCCTCGACCCGTACAGAGCGAATACTAACGTCTAAAACAGCCTCAGCCCTGTCCTCATTCACCAGTTTGAGATACTTCGAAGTGGTAAACTGGCGGTTTAGTTCATCGGTCAGCAAACTGGCCAGGCGTATTTTTGACGAAGCGTTTTTAACAAAAGGAATGGCTAATAATTGAATATCTGGAGGCAGGCTGCTAACCTTACCTTCAATGGCATAACCGCAGCCAAGCATTAACAAACAAAACGCCGGGATGCCCCACCTCAAGAACCTCACTCCGGGTTTTCCTCACTTTCACCGACCGACTTTTCTTCCGCTTTTGCAAGAAATTGTCTATGAATCCGGTCTAAAACGCCATTAATGAAGGCTCCTGATTCATCTGTGCCAAATTTTTTCCCAAGGTCAATAGCCTCATTAAGACTAACCTTGGCCGGGATATCATTTAGGTACAGCATTTCGTAAAGGGCCTGGCGCAGAATAGTACGATCCACGTGAGACATTCGATCCAAACGCCAGTGTTCGGAGGCGTTGTTTAGATGATCGTCAATTTCTAAAAGATGTTTTTTGACGCCGGTAACCAGTTCCCAGGCAAAAGCTCGAGCCTCGCGGGGAGCGCCAAAGTTGTGGCAAAATAAGGTAAAAACTTCTTCAAGAGTCAGGCCTTTATCTCCGGTTTCCAACTGAAAGAGAACCTGAAGGGAAATTTCTCGCGATTTACGTCGAGTCCCAGTGATCAATTTTCTTTCCAGAAATGCCGTTTAGGAAGAGAAATTTTTCAAAAGGTTGACCATTTCAATGGCTGAAACAGCGGCCTGCCATCCTTTATTGCCAGCCTTCGTTCCCGCCCGCTCGATAGCCTGTTCAATCGTATCGGTGGTAATTACCCCATACGAGAGATAGACCCCGGTTTCCAGGCTTGTCACGGCAACACCTTTGCTCACCTCGGCAGCGACATAGTCGAAATGAGGCGTTGCTCCCCGGATCACAGCTCCAAGGCAGATGATGGCGTCAAACGATTTGCTTTCAGCCATTTTTTTCGCGGCAAAGGGAATCTCAAAAGCCCCGGGAACACGCACAACGGAGATGTCCGCGTCTTGAGCGCCCGAACGTATCAACGCGTCCATAGCTCCAGACAGAAGTTTATCAGTTATAAAATCATTGAATCGAGAAACAACTAGACCGAATTTTAGCCCGGTCGCATTGAGATGGCCTTCGTAGTTTTTAGGCATATTCCCCTCCTAATCGATCAATGTCAGCCGATGGCCCATTTTATTGCATTTGGTGCGCATGTAACGAATATTTTCAGGTGTAGGCGGTATCTCTATTGGCACCCTCTCCACGACAAACAGACCATAACCTTCCAATCCAATCATTTTCTTGGGATTATTGGTCAAAAGCCTCATCTGACGAACACCTAAGTCGGCTAATATCTGAGCGCCGATGCCATAATCCCTGCGGTCAGCCGGAAAACCGAGGGCTTCATTCGCCTCAACGGTATCTTTCCCCTGATCCTGAAGTTCATAAGCCCTAAATTTGTTAACCAGACCGATACCTCGGCCTTCCTGATGAAGATACAGGAGGACGCCTTTTCCTTCCTCTTCGATAATTTTCAGCGCTACCTGGAGTTGATCACCGCAGTCACATCTGAGTGATCCAAGAGCGTCACCGGTCAAACACTCGGAATGTACCCGAACCAGGGTAGGCTCTTCAGGAGTAATATCACCCTTAACCAGGGCAATATGTTCATGTGTGTCAGCGTCATTTGTATACGCAATCGCAGTGAAATTCCCAAATTTGGTCGGAAGATTAGCCGTAGCCATACGATGAACCAAACGTTCATTTCTCATCCGATAGGCCACAAGATCAGCGATGCTTACGATTTTAATGTCGTGTTTTTCGGCAAAAATCTCAAGATCGGGCATCCGTGCCATGGTGCCATCGTCATTCATGATCTCACATATGACGCCAGCGGGTTTCAGTCCAGCCAGTCGGGCCAGATCAACTGAGCCTTCGGTTTGGCCTGTCCGCACCAAGACACCGCCCTCCCTGGCCCTTAAAGGAAATATATGGCCTGGCTGAACCAGATCATCCGGCCTGGCGTCGTCGTCAACCGCCGTCAGGATAGTAGTGGCCCTGTCAGCGGCAGAAATTCCTGTCGTGACTCCCCTTCTAGCCTCAATAGAAACCGTGAAAGCGGTTTCGAAGCGTGAAGTGTTATGCGAGACCATCATACGCAGGCCTAACCGGTCAATCTTTTCCCCAAGAAGCGAAAGACAAATCAGACCCCGGCCATACTTGGCCATAAAATTGATGGCTTCAGGAGTCACCATTTCACCCGCCATCGTAAGGTCGCCTTCATTTTCTCGCTGTTCGTCATCCACCAGGACAACCATTTTCCCGGCGCGAATATCCTCAAGTGCTTCATCTATAGTTGATAGAGGCATTTTTCCTTTTATCTCCATATATTAAATAAAGCCATGTTCGGCTAAAAAATTCTTGTCGATTTTGACCCCTGCGGCTTGATGGCCCAAAAACCGAGCCACGTATTTTCCAATAAGGTCGGTTTCCAGGTTCACAAAATCCCCTGTATTTTTTGCATTCAGTGTCGTTATCGCCGCTGTATGAGGAATTATATTGACGCTAAAAGACTCAGGCCTTACCTCATTAACGGTGAGACTGATTCCGTCTATGGCAACAGAACCTTTCTCAATAACGTACGTCTGTAATTCTCTGGCCAGACCAATGGTAAAAATCAAGGACATGTCTTTTTCATGGCGGGTGAGAATTTTGCCAATCCCGTCCACGTGACCGGTGACTAGATGCCCGCCAAGCCGGTCTGAAAGCCGTAAGGCCCGTTCAAGATTGACCGCATGACCGCTTTTTAAATCCCTCAAGGTCGTGCGGGAAACAGTTTCACTCGAAACGTGCGCTGAAAACAAGCGTTTCTGAGCCTCAGTCACGGTCAGGCAGACGCCGGAAATCGCGATACTTTCCCCGATGACTAAAGGATCGCCCCATTCGAAGTCAGCCTCAACTAAGAGCCTCACCTCACCAGCGAGCGGGATTATCTCCGTGACTTTCCCCAGTCCTTGCACAATCCCCGTAAACATTCAAATATATTATACTCGTTTCACTTTTATTGCAATAACGGAGCTCTATCACTTATGAATAAAGAGGTTTGGCTTCAATCAGGATATCCGAACCCAGGCGGCGAATTTTAATGATTTCAACATTGAGGCTTTTACTCATCATTTCAATTCCTGATCCATCTACCAGCGTCGGCGCCTTAACTCCGCCAATAATCTTTGGAGCATAAAAAAAGAATATCTTATCCACGATCCGGTCATATAAAAGAGCCGAGGCATTAACCTCCCCGCCTCCCTCAATAAGAATACTCTGGATGTTTCGCGCGCCTAGTTTCTTGGTCAATTTTGACAAATTAATCCGGCCTCTTGCAAGGGGCAGAACAAGGACCTCGATTCCAGCTTTTTCAAAAGCGCGTCTTTTCTTTGCAGGCGGCTTTGGTCCGGTGACAACAATAGCGGCTCCACCAATATCTTGATCAAAAACCCGCGCCGACAGCGGCAGACGAAGTCGCGTATCCAGCACCAGCCTAACCGGGTCCCGTCCGCTTCGGCGGCCGGGTAAACGCGTATTCAAACTGGGGTCGTCTTTCTTAACCGTACCGCGTCCAACCAGAATGGCATCAACGTCGTTACGAAGCCGGTGAACGTAACTTCTGGCTTTTTCTCCTGTCACCCATCGAGAATCACCGGTTGCCGTGGCCAGCTTGCCATCCATGGTCGCCGCCGACTTGAGCAGGACAAACGGGAGGCCCGTGGTGATATGTTTATTGAAAAACTCATTGAGTTCATGACATTTCCGCCTCAGGATTCCAGTTACAACCTCCACCCCTCTGGAGGCCAGAAACTCAGCCCCTCCGCCGGTCACATGAGGGTTGGGATCAATATCTCCGACGACCACACGGCGTATGCCGGCAGAAAGGATAACCTGCGTGCATGGGGGAGTGCGGCCTTGGTGATGACATGGCTCCAGGGTCACGTACAGAGTGGCTCCACGGGCGTCTCCCGCTTTTTTCAATGCCGCAGCCTCAGCATGAGGAGCGCCAGCCTGAGCATGGTAGCCTCGCGAAATGACGCGCTCTTTCCTGGCCACTACGGCGCCCACCATGGGATTGGGTGATGTCTGGCCCCTCGCCTTCCTAGCCTCTCGCAAGGCCAGGGCCATCATTTTCTTATCCAGGTTTTTCAAGAGAAATCTGAGGTCTTTCTTTTCCGGTCCAGATTTGCCAAAGCCTGGTCGGCTGCTTTTTCACCTCGGGATGCGAGAAGGTCCTTGAGCTCTCGAACAAAATCGCCCAGGTCTTTGAATTCTCTGTAAACGCTTGCGAAACGAACATAGGCTACTTCATCAATTTCATGCAGTTTAACCATAACACGTTCGCCTATTTCTTTTGAGGGGATTTCTTTCTGGTTCGCTTCCTGAAACTGACGTTCCATGGTGCTGATAAAGTCATCAATGGTCTCGACTGAAATCGGGCGTTTCTGGGTAGCCTTGAGAAGGCCTGATTTAACTTTATCCCGATCAAAAGGCTCCCGCCGACCGTCCGATTTGATCACCATAACCTGTATCTCCTCAAGGCGCTCGTATGTCGTGAATCTCCTGTTACAGGAAAGACATTCCCGCCGCCTCCGGATACTCAGCCCATCCTTGCTCAAGCGTGAATCAATGACCTTGTTTTCCAGAGATAAACAAAAAGGACACTTCATGATTCCTCCATCTTGACCAGTTCTATCCCGGCCTGCTCCAGCATCTCAAGGGAAAGCTTGTCCGCGTACCCTTCCCGGTAGCAAATTCTCCTCACTCCCGCATTGATCAGCATCTTTGTGCAGATAACGCAAGGCTGGGTCGTACAATAAAGCGTGGAACCGGGGATGCTGATTCCATATCGAGCGGCCTGGATGATGACGTTTTGTTCGGCATGAATGCCGCGGCAAAGTTCATGACGCTGACCAGAGGGGACATCGTTCGTTGCCCTGATACAACCGATGTCAAGACAATGCTGAAGACCTTGCGGCGCGCCGTTGTAACCCGTTGCCAGGATTCGTTTCTCCATAACGAGAATGGCCCCCACCTGACGGCGCACGCAGGTAGATCGAGAGGCCACCATATCCGTAATCTGAAGAAAATACTCATCCCAGGTTGGCCGGGACTTTTTAGGATTATTAAGGCTCATGATTCAAGATTATATCCAAATAAAGGAAACCGGGCGCAAAGCTCTATAACCTTTTTTCGAACGTCATCGATGTTTTTATTGTCTTCGAGACTGTCAAGGACCTGCGTGATCAAATCGGCTATCAAATCCATCTCCGCTTCCTTCATGCCCCGAGTCGTTATGGCGGGAGTCCCAATTCGCAGACCGGAAGTCACTTTAGGCGGAAGTGGATCAAAAGGTATCGCGTTTTTATTCGTGGTAATACCAGCTTTTTCCAGGGCCATCACAGCGTCTTTGCCAGTGATCTTTTTTTGAATCAAATCCACTAGAATAAGATGGGTGTCGGTACCCCCGGAAACCAATCGAAACCCTCTTTCTTCCAAAGCGGCCGCCAGACGGCTGGCATTGTTTATAACCTGCTTTTGATATTCCGTGAACCCAGGGCTCAGGGCTTCCTTAAAAGCCACAGCCTTGGCGGCGATCGTATGCATGAGCGGACCGCCTTGAATACCTGGAAAAAGACTTTTATCCAGTAGCGCTCCATATTCTGCTTTAGTCAAAATAAAACCCCCTCGCGGACCCCGCAGAGTCTTGTGCGTGGTGGAGGTAATAAAATCAGATTTAGGCACAGGTGATGGATGGAGACCGGTCGCGATCAAACCGGCTATATGGGCCATGTCTGCCATGAGTTTGGCCCCTGTTTCTTCAGCGATCTCACTAAAGGCGCTAAAATCTATTGTACGCGGATAAGCCGAAGCGCCAGCCACAATAAGCTTTGGTTTATGCCGCTTGGCCAGACGTCGGACTTCCTCATAATCAATAGTTTCCGTCTCCTTTCCAACGCCGTAAAAAACAATGTTAAAAAGGCGCCCGGAGAAGCTGACAGGGCTGCCGTGAGTCAGGTGGCCGCCATGGGAGAGGTTCATGCCCATTATGGTGTCGCCGGGCTTGAGAACCGAGAAATAAACCGCCATATTGGCCTGAGAACCGGAATGCGGCTGGACATTGGCATGTTCAGATCCATAGAGTTTCTTTGCCCTTTCGATAGCCAGCCTCTCCGCCTGATCCACATGTTTACACCCTTCGTAATAGCGGTTATCAGGGTATCCTTCCGCGTACTTGTTGGTCATGACGCTGGCTTGAGCGCACATAACCGCGGGAGAGACAAAATTCTCCGAAGCGATTAGTTCCAGCTTAGTCTCCTGCCGTTTCTCTTCACATTTTATTATTTCAAATATTTCCGGATCAGTTTTAGCTAGATGTTCCATAGAGTAGTCTTCTCAATCCACCTGATCAAAGAGGTCAATTCGGCGTTGATGCCTTTCTCCCTCAAAGTTTGTCTCAAGGTACGCGTCCAGGATTGACAAAGCCAGATCAGACCCCAGAACTCTTTCCCCCAAAACGAGAACATTCGCGTTGTTATGAGCACGGGCCATTCGACCTTGAAACTCATTTTGACATAAGGCGGCTCGAACTCCTTTGATTCGATTGGCCACCATAGACATACCGAGGCCTGTGCCGCAAATCAAAATACCCTGCTCATATGAACCTTCAGCTACGGCGCGGGCGACTTTTAAGCCATAGTCTGGATAATCACAGCTCTTGGCTTCTTCGGGTCCAGCGTCTTCGATGGAATAATTTTTTTCTGTCAAATGCTTTTTGATCATTTTCTTGAAGTTATAGCCCGCGTGGTCGCTGCCGATAATTATTTTCATTACTGCTTCCTAAATACCCAAGAAATATTAAAGGGGCCTTAGTGGCCCCTTTATATCATATACAAACACTATGACGAACTATAAGCTTTGAAAATTAAAGTACCATTTGTACCGCCAAACCCAAAAGAATTGCTCATGGCTACATTTACCTGTGATTCCCTGGCCTTATTTGGCACATAATCAAGGTCGCACTCAGGGTCTGGTGTTTCATAGTTGATCGTCGGGGGGATAATACCTCTTTCAATAGCCAGAATGGAATAAACCGACTCCACCCCGCCCGCGGCTCCAAGCAGATGGCCGGTCATGGATTTTGTTGAGCTTATCTGAACCTGCCCGGCGCGATCGCCGAAAACAGTTTTGATCGCCTGAGTTTCAGAAATATCATTGATGGTGGTCGAAGTGCCGTGCGCATTGATGTAGTCCACGTCAGCCGCGGTAATATTCGCGTCATTAATCGCGGCACGCATGCACTGGACAGCGCCGGTGCCTCCTTCAGGCGTGGCCACTCGATCAAAAGCGTCACTGGACATGCCGAAACCAATTACTTCGGCATGAATCGGCGCTCCCCTCTCAAGCGCGTGCTCCAACTCCTCTAAAAGAAGGATGCCCGCCCCTTCAGCCATTACAAATCCGTCGCGGTCTAAATCGAACGGCCGGCTGGCCTTTTCAGGTTCGTCATTGCGAGTGGAAATGGCTCTCATGGCATTAAAGCCCGCCATTCCGAGCTTGGTGATAACGGCCTCCGCGCCTCCAGCGAAAACAGCCAGGACTTCACCCGACTGGATCATCCGGAAACTTTGTCCGATGGCATGAGTTCCGGCGGCGCAGGCTGTTGAAAAACTAAGGGTCGGCCCTTTTAAACCATATTCAATGGATATCTGCCCCGGAGCCATATTGGAGATGAGCATGGGAATAAAAAACGGAGTAATCCGGCCTGGTCCCTTATCCAACATCACCTTATGGTAGGTTTCAATCGAGTTCAGACCACCCAGACCACAACCAAGCACACATCCGATTTTTTCCGCGTTCTCCTCAGTGACCTTCAGACCGCTGTCTTCAATTGTCATCCGAGAAGCGGCCATCGCATAATGAATAAAAAGGTCTAGTCGTCTGGCTTCCTTCCGGCTCAGGAAATCTTCGGATTGGAAATCCTTGACTTCCCCGGCTATCTGGGTCTTTAAATCACTCGCGTCGAATTTTGTTACCGCTGATATTCCAGAACGGCCGCAAACAAGCGCTTCCCAGTTAGCTTCCACACCGATTCCAAGAGGGGATAGGATGCCCATCCCCGTGACAACAACACGCTTTTTGGTTGATAATTCCACGAGATAAACTCTTCCTTGCTTAGGAGTTTGCGTTGATGTAGTCAATAGCGTCCTGGACCGTTTTGATTTTCTCCGCTTCCTCGTCTGAAATAGACATATCGAATTCCTCTTCCATGGCCATAATCATTTCGACCAGATCGAGGGAATCGGCACCCAGGTCATCAACAAAAGAAGCCGCAGGGACCACGTCCGCTGCATCTACGCTAAGCTGCTCAACAATAATCTCTTTGACCTTATTTTCAGCTGACATCCAAATATCCTCCTTAAGGATTAGTGGAAACCCATTAAGGGTCTCTAATTATTTAACATTTACATGTACATTCCACCATCGACATGAATAACCTGACCGGTCAGGTATGCCGCGGCGGGTGAAGCTAGAAATGCTATAACCTCCGCCACATCCTCTGGCTTTCCGGTCCTGCCCAAAGGAATCATCTCCTTAACCCGCTCAATGGCTTTCTCAGGCATCGCATCAGTCATGGCCGTTTCGATAAACCCAGGCGCAACCGCATTCACGTTGATATTACGCGGAGCCAATTCGCGGGCCAGCGTTTTGGTCAGTCCGATGATTCCGGCCTTGGAGGCCGAATAATTAGCCTGGCCGACGTTGCCCATTAACCCGGAAACCGAGGCAACATTTATGATTCGACCTGATCGTTTCTTCATCATGGCCTTGGCCGCTACCTGAGAACAGTTGAAAACCGCTTTCAGATTGACGCGCAAAACCATATCCCAATCTTCTTCCTTCATACGGACAAAGAGGGCGTCTCTGGTAATGCCGGCGTTATTGACCAGGATATCCAGACCGCCATATTTTTCAATAACGCGACCCAAATATTCTTGCGCAGCCTGGTTGTCCGAGACATCATAATACTGTATTTCAGCCTCAGCGCCGCGTTCTTTTAAACCAGCGAGGGTCTCCTCAGCGGCGGACTCATCCCGGTCGTAATGATTGATTACCACAACGGTTTCAGGATCGGCAAAGCGATAAGCCACAGCCCGGCCAATACCACGAGAACCACCTGTTATATAAACGACCTTTTTTGAATCGGTCAATATTCTTCTCTCCTAAATACGGTAAGCATTATCGGTCAAACTTTTATTCCATAAGTCAAGTCTTGAGTCAAGAGGTTTCAATCCATGTATTTCATTTCATGATCTCGCGGTTTTAATGCGTTTAATCATTAATGGCACGATATCGAACAAATCTCCAACGAGACCATAGTTAGCCACATCAAAAATCGGGGCGTTGGGATCTTTATTAATGGCCACTATCACGTCTGAGGACTGCATACCAACCTGGTGCTGAACCGCTCCTGAAATACCGCAGGCGATATAAAGCTTGGGGGAAACAGTCTTACCGGTTTGGCCTACTTGATGGGCGTATGAGATCCAACCAGCATCGACCGCGCCGCGGGAAGCGCCAACCCCCGCATTCAGAAGATCGGCCAGTTCGCGCAGCAGATCAAAATTTTTCTCTTCTCCCAGCCCCCGGCCGCCGGCTACAAGAACATCCGCTTCAGCCAAATTAACCTTCTCAGAAAGGTCTGTCACGACCTCCAGCAGCCTGGTCCGGGAGACAATATTTTTTCGAGCCACATCAATTTCGACCAGTTCCCCTTTTCTACCCTCCTGATACGGCCCCCGGCGAAAAACCCTGGTACGGACCGTAGCCATCTGAGGACGCCCGGCCGGACAAACAATGGTTGCCATGATATTGCCGCCAAAGGCGGGACGGGTCTGGAGGAGGAGGCGGTCTGAGCTGCGGATGCCCAGGCCGGTGCAGTCCGCAGTTAGCCCTGTGCCCAAAATGGTAGCGACCTTGGGAATAAAAGACCGTCCTATGGACGTGGCGCCGCACAAAACGATCTCAGGTTGATGTTCATTGATCATTTTTGCCAGCAAAACACCATACATGTCATCGGTAAAACCCGCCAAAGCCGGGTCGTCGGCCAGGTAAACCGTGTCAGCGCCATACGCGAAAAGCTGATCAGCCTCTTCCTTGACATCATGCCCGAAAAGCACAGCGCCCAATGCCACGCCTAACTGGTCGGCCAAACGCCTGCCTTCACCTAGAAGCTCAAAAGCCACCTGAGCCAGCTTACCCTGCCGGTGTTCGGCGAATATCCAGACGCCCTCGTAGCCGTCGGCCGCCGGAGCGCCGGTCTTTTTTTCAATAGTTATCGCCTGAACAGGACAAACATCCTCACAGGCTCCGCATAAATTGCATGTTTCATCAGCCTGCGCCAGATCATCAACCAGAGTGATTGCCCCAAAGGGACATGATTCAACACAAGCTTCGCAAGCAGTACAAAGATCAGGATCAATAAACAAACACATATTTAATCAATCTTGACGGACAAGACCTTGTCTTTTGTAAGGCCGTTCAGGAGCTTTTCCACCTGTTCTTCCGTCTCACCTTCCAGAATAATTCGATTTCCACGGGGTTTCGGCGCAAAGACCTCTATAACCTGGGTATAGGAACCGGTCAGTCCCACTGAATCAGGGTCAACTTCTAAGTCCGCGGCTGAATAGATTGGTATATCAATTTTTTTGGCTTTCATTTTGCCCTTTAACGAAGGGACTCGAAGCTCATTGATTTCTTTAACTACGGTTAGCAGCGCCGGGAGGCTTGTTTCAACCACGTCATAACCGTCGTCCATCAACCTTTCAACGACCATGGTTCGAGAGTCCAGTTCAATTTTCACTATACGCCGAACAAAAGTAATAAAAGGTAAGTCAAGCTGTTGAGCGAGTCCGGGACCGACCTGAGCGGTGTCTCCGTCAACCGCCTGCTTACCGCAGATGATCAGATCGAAATCACCAAGTTTTCGAATTCCCTTCGCGAGTGTATAGGCGGTTGCCCAGGTATCAGCGCCTGCAAAGGCACGGTCTGAAAAAAGGGCCACCTCATCCACCCCGTAACTGACCACCTCGCGAAGCGCCTGTTCAGCTTGAGGCGGGCCCATGGTAACCGCCCTGACCGTCCCGCCCCATTCATCTTTTAACATCAGCGCGGTTTCAACCGCGTACATGTCAAAAGGGTTGACGATACTTTCCACACCCTCGCGTTTCAGGGTATTGGTTTCAGGATCCAGCTTAATATCCTTTGTATCTGGAACCTGTTTAATGCAAACTAAAATATCCACTTGATAAAGCTATCCTTTGTTCTTTCTGGAACTAAACTGTTTGTTCAGCTCCTGTCCGATGACGTTGCGCTGAATCTGGTTGGTGCCTTCAAAAATCTGAAGGATCTTTGAGTCACGCATCATTTTTTCAACCGGATATTCCCGCATATACCCATGACCGCCCAGAATCTGGACCGCGTTAGTGGTAATCTGCATTGCCATATCCGTAGGAAAGAGTTTAGCCATGGCCGATACTTTGGAAATATTTTTAGCTCCGCTGTCAATGTATTTGGTGATCGCGTAAATAAGAGCGCGACCGGCTTCAATATTAGTAGCCATATCCGCCAGTATATGCTGAACCGCCTGCTGAGCTATGATGGGCCGGCCAAACTGGATCCTGGTTTGAGCGAACTCAATAGCAACCTCCATGGCTCCCTGGCTCAACCCAACTCCAAGAATGCCAACTCCGGGACGGGAGAGGTCCAAAGCCTTCATGGCGATGATAAACCCCATCCCTTCCCTGCTGATCAACCGGTCTGCCGGGATCCTGCAATCATTGAAGATAAGCTCTCCGGTGGTTGAGGTGCGAATACCCATCTTTTTCTCTTTTTTACCGAATTCGAAGCCTGAATCTCCTTTTTCCACAACAAAAATGCTGGACCCTCGGGGGCCCTTGCTTCGGTCAGTGATAGCGACGACACAGTATATTTCCGCTTCAGCGGCATTGGTAATCCATTGTTTTGTTCCATTTAATACGTACTCATCGCCGTCGCGTACGGCTGTGGTCTGAATTCCGCTGGCGTCAGAACCAGCGGTTGACTCTGTCAAAGCGAAAGCCGTCAACTTTTTCCCGCTGGCGACATCAGGCAGGTACTTCTGTTTTTGCTCCTTCGAACCATAATATATGATGGGCATAGCCCCGAGACCGCCTGACCCAAAAGTAACGGCCGTGCCACAGCAGACTCGCGCAACCTGTTCCGTGGCCAGAATCTGCTCGAAAACACCCATGCCCATGCCGCCGTATTCCTCAGGGATACCGAGCCCCAGTAAATCAGCATCAGCAAAATGCTTTATAATTTCACGAGAGAATTCTTCATTTTCATCCAGCTCCGCCCGCAGAGGCAGGACTTTCTCTTCAGCAACCTGGCGAGCGAGGTCCTGTATCATCTTCTGTTCTTCGGTTAAAAAGTAATCCATTTAATGCTCCTTAAATTACTGTAAAGCGTTGATCAGACCAAATCGTAATTCTGTTTCGGCCATATTTTCAATTCGGGCTAATAATAAGCTCTTTTGATTCATCCAGTCCAGCTTGGAGCCGGTCAGGCATTTTCTGACGAACAAACTCCGCAGCTGTTCGGATAGCGTTTTTGATGGCCTTCGGTGAGGACCTGCCATGGCTGATGATGCCGATTCCTCTCACGCCCAGCAGCGGCGCTCCACCAAACTCCGCGTAATCCACCTTTTTGTGGAAACGGTTTAAAAGTTTTCGCAAAATCATGACATCCACCGGCGGCCAGGGTCCGTGCTTAAGTTCATCCTCGAGCATCCCGGCGATAATCTCAGTCAAGCCCTCAGATAACTTAAGGACGACGTTTCCCACAAAACCGTCACAAACAACGATATCGGCCTGATCTGAATAGAGATCACGCCCCTCGATGTTACCGATAAAGTTGAGTGAACTTTTTTTAAACAGATCATGGGTTTGACGAACCAGAAGATTTCCTTTTGAGTCTTCCTCACCGATAGAAAGCAGTGCCAGACGGGGCTCTTCAATCTTAAGTATAGCTTGAGCGTAAGCGTGAGCCATGACCCCGAATTGAAGAAGAAACGAGGGTTTACAGTCAACGTTGACGCCTACGTCGATGATAATTAGCTGACCCCGAACTGAGGGAAGAATACTCGCGACACCCGGGCGTTCCACCCCGTTCATCCTTCCCAGAACAACCGTGGCTACCGCCAGGGTGGCTCCAGAGTTCCCAGCGCTGACTGCCGCGTCAGCCTCCCCTGATTTAACCAGATTAAAAGCCACCCGGACGGACGCGTCTTTTTTATGTCTCAGAACCTCAATCGGTGACTCGTCCATAAGCGCTGCCTCGGTGCAATGCTTGACGGTGATCTGACTTTCAGCCGGGCCGGTTTTAGCCAGCTCTTTGTGCAGAGCCCTTTCATCACCGACCAGGATCACAGAGACGTTAAGTTCACGCACAGCTTCAACGCTGCCCTGAACGATCGTTTCAGGAGCTTGATCACCTCCCATGGCATCGACTGCGATTTTCACGAAAAGGTTGCTCTCCCTGTGAGACCTAACTTTTCAGAACCTTAGCCCAGGGACTATGCTTCAGTTACATCTATTACCTGCCGGCCCCGATACGTACCGCAATTGGGGCAGACATGATGCGGTAGTTTCATCTCATCACACTGAGAACAATGCACCAAAGTCGGCGGTGTTTGGTTGTAATGAGTTCGCCTCTTTCGGCTTTTGCTTTTTGATTTTTTTCGTTTTGGTACGGCCATTATTACTCCTTGACTCTATTTTTTCGGCAAACTGTCTCGAAGCTGTTTTAGCTTGGAAAAACCAGGGTGTCCCACCTGAGATGAGCAGTCGCACCGTTTTTTATTAAGATTTTGGCCGCATATCGGGCAAAGCCCCTTACAATTATCCCGGCATGCCGGTTTTATGGGCATTCCTAAAAATAAGTACTCCCGAATCAGCGGCCAGAGGTCTATTTCCTCTCCCTCATAGTATTCTTCGTTCAAGTCCTCGGCGGCAATCTCCCCATCTATATATTCTTCCGGAAACGGGGTAAAGACTGAAAAAACCTCCTCGGACATTCGTATGTTAAATTCTTCCAGACAAAGAGAACAAGTCAGAAGATAACCAGTTGAGATCGAGCCCCGAACTAAAATGCGATTCCCGGTACGTTCTAATTTGAGCCTCACCTGGACCGGCGTGAAGAAACGAATCAGATCTTTTTCAATGTTGACTAAGCGAGCCTCAGTTTCCTCAGGTGTAAGATCATAAGAAAGGTCCCACCCGGTCACCGGGATGTCTGTAACTCTGACTTTTAAATCCACCTTGGTCACTCCACCCAAGTAAACGTTTAACTTTAGTCAAACAGCTACTCTTGTCAAGCCTAATCTAACGTAAATTATCACAAATTGACGAAAAAGAAAAGAAAGGCGACCCAAACTTGCGGTTTGCAGACAATTATCCGGCTAGAAATAATCATCAAAATAACTGGAGGTTAGCTTATGACAGGTAATAGATATTTAAAGTGGCCATAACGAGACCTCTGCAAAACCAGTAATTTTGTTGAAATCGCGGAAGGCGAAAATTTTACCCGCAGGAATATTACTAATATTTCGAGGACTTAGATTTGAGTCTGACATATGCCGCTGCAGCGCGAGCGAAGCGGCGCTCATGAGTTCGGCTAAAGGACGAAGTTTTGCAGAGGTTTCATAATTGAAATTGGGCTCTCCCGTAACACTGAACTTAATTTTCGAATCAAAGATCATAAAAAAATATTATTTGGCAGGAACCGGTTCGGCTTTTCTTGACTAGCACTTGATATTACTTTATTATTCAGGGTAACTAATCAGTTCGTGGTGTTTGATGTTACTGGATTACTTCAATCAAGCAAAAATCCGAGACAGGCCTTTATCTGATTATCTAAAAGGTGAGGTTGAAGCCACGGATCTGTCAACAGTAAAAGAAATCCTGGATTATATCCACATCTCCCAGGCCCTGCTGCGCGCCTATGGACCGGATTATCCCCTCATAGAGTCCCGTGAACTGCTGCCTTCTTTTGAGGATAACTACTTGGAATACAACCACTTACCAGGGTTTAGCATGCTTGTTTTAGATCGTCCGCTGGACTACCAGTCCGAGCGTCTCCAATTCGAACTGCTTCACAGCTGCGAGCCAAACGACCCAATCACCCTGTCTGAAAACCGTCTCCCATACCCGGATTTCAACAAGTCCATTTTTAAATCCCGTCTCCCGCGCGAATTTCATTTGGATTTCGACCTGCGGCTTAAGGACAAGGACCTCACCACCTTATCCAACTACCCGGCAGTACTCGAATTCATCTTTCATATGGACCGTGCGCATATCATTTCCCGCGACCATAACGATAACTTTCGCTTAACTGGCGTGTTCGCCTCTTTTCCGTCAAATTTTGATCAGGAGATAAAATCTTTTGGCCGGCGTATAGGTAAATTTAAACTTCGAGACAACCGCTTGTACCAGGCGCATCGGCTGATGGTTTATCAGTATATGATGGAGCTATACGGCTTCCCCATCTCATCGGAAAGACGAACGTCTGCCGCACTTTTTGCCCGCGAACTGAGCCGCCGCAAGGAACGATTCCTGATCAAAGTACTTGGCCAGTCCGACCGGGTTATTACAACGCTTCACCATCCTATTGGGAAAAGTCATTATCCTGAAGTGGAAAAGATCGCCCTTCTCCAGTTAACCATAAAATCCAAAGACCTTGTCCGGCAGTTGAAAAATGAAGGTTTTTTTGTTGACCCGGACCGGCAGGTGGTATTGCTCAGGGCTGTTTATCAGCAGCATCGTTACAATAAAAACAATGTCATTGAGGAACGCGCCCTTTCCCTCGAACACCAGGAACTTATTCATCCTAGAACCGGTGAACGCTTTCCATGGCTCAATGTTCTTCAAGCTCGAGAGGACCGGCTTCTTAGATTAAATGATATTGTGCGCGGTGAATACACTGGGCGAATCGTTTTCCAGGGCAATGAGGTTATTGAAGGAACGAGCAAGCATGAAAATCGCCTGAAATTCCTCCTGGCCTGGCTGTCAAAGCATCAACGCCGGCTTATAGCCGCTTCTCCCGCTTTTTTAGAAAAAACCGAGAAAATCATCGATTCATATATCCTGAATTTAGAAATGACGGATCATTTCAGATCTCACCGGGAATTGCATAAACAAATAATCACTCAGATGGCTTATATCAGTCAGGCAAACGCCGTCCATCGGCTCGAGTTGATGTTTGCCAGGAAATCCAAGATGAAATATCTCGATTTACTACAATCTTTGGTCAATTTTCTCCTTGACTATCAGCATATCATTCCAAGCTATTACGAGCCAGTCTTTGAAAAATTGATTTTTCTCTGTAATAAAGTACTCAAGGACAAATACCTTTTAAAAACATATATTCAAAACGACCACAAAACCCGGTACGGCAGCAAGATAGCAAATCTGTACCAGGAATTGGATGGACTCAAACTTGTGGTGGAAAAAGAATTTTATTTTGAGCGCGAGAAACAGCAGGTAAGGTGGACTTAAATAGCGGCTAAAAAAATATAAAGTTAAAGCAATACATTGCAAAGAGTTATTAACATCGCAAATGAAAGATCGTTTTTAAAATGAAAAATCTTCCGATTCTAATCAAAATCATCATCTCAGCCCTGCCGCTGTTACTAGTCATCTCAATACCTTCAGCCCTGGCCTTGACTGAGGAACAAAAGAAGTCGCTTATCAAAACAGGGTTTTCCCGACAGACTGTCAGTCAACTATCAGCTCTCGAACAGGATCCCAACCGGACCATCAAGCCAAGGCTGACGTTCGAAACCGTTAAACAGCTGGCCGCACAAGGTTTGCCCGAGAACATAATTCAACTCCTCTTGCGCCTGGATCAGGTTTCAGCCGCAAAACCTCAAATGACCGTCTCCCCGGAAGCAGTAATGGAACTTAAAAAAGCGGGAGCCAGTAACGATACCATCCGGCTGATGCTTGAATCGGAAATACAAAACGCGAAAGGCCGCCCGCGCAAGGATATGGGTAAATGGGTGGTTACCAGACCGGACGGCAGCAAGGTGATAATTTATTCCGTCGGAGATCCTAAGAAACCGCTGCCTTCTCTGAGTCAGAGACAGGAGGAAGAACTTAAAAAGGCCCTGGAGGTGTTAAAACACCTTAACATCACTATTGAGTATCCCTTTCGGAAATAATCCGGCTGAAACAATGAATGCCGCTCAACCGGACTCCGTGGCTGAAGCCGGGGTAGGCTACATTTAAAATAAATTAATTCAACCCAGAAATCCCGGCTAAACTTTTAGCCCACTCTTTTTAAGTTTTAAATCGCTCTCCGGCTTGATGAAAAGTTACTGACCTTGCGGCGAGTCCGCTCTATAACGAGCTTCGCTAAGAAAGTACACAGAACCTTGACCGTAATAAAAATACTCAATGAACCGCATAAGTTTCATACGGCTTTCAGTTGGCGCTCCATCAACGCCTTTGAGGTATTTATATATTTTCCGAACTGTCGTCTAACCTGACTTAAATACAAAGGGAGGTTTCTGCAAAACCAGTAATTTTGTTGAAATCACGGAAGGCGAAAATTTAACCCGCAGGAATATTGACAATATTTCGAGAACTTAAATTTAAGCCTGACATATGCCGCTGCAGCGTTAGCGAAGCGGTGCTCATGAGTTGGGCTAAAGGACGAAGTTTTGCAGAGGTCTCAAAGGAGCAGTCCATGAAGGGGAACGAGTTTGATTTGATAATACTGGGATCTGGTCCAGCTGGGCTTCAGGCGGCCATTCACGCTGCCCGCGCCAAAGCGTCAGTTCTGGTAATGGGTCGGGAATATAAAAGCAGCGTTAGTCGAGCTCATGTGGAGAACTTTTGTTGTCTGGGCAGGACTGACGGAGAAACGCTGCTGCAAGAAGGCCGAATTCAGGCGAAGAAGTCCGGCGCTCAATTCCTGAACGAAGACGTAATCGAGACATCTCAGGAAGGTGAACGGTTTCTCATTAAAACCGAAAGCGGCCAGGAGTTAAAGTCTCGTTCCCTGATTCTGGCTATGGGAATATCAAGAAATAAACTTGGTGTTCCAGGTGAAAAGGAGCTCCTTGGCCAGGGGGTCAGCTACTGTGTGGACTGCGACGCCGGGTTTTATCGAGGAGCTCGCGTGGCGGTGGTGGGCGACGAAAGCGCAGCCGTATCAGGAGCCATGACAATGCTCTTCTATGCAGATAAGGTTCATTTGATCAGCCAGGAGATCCAGGTCTCCGCGGAGATGGCGGAGCAAATTCGACAGAGCGCCGTCATCATCCACGAGAACCAGGGGGTAAAAGAAATCTTGGGTCAAAATCAGGTTGATGGACTTATGCTGGGAGATGGGACACAGTTAGATGTGAACGGGGTTTTTATCGAATTGGGGGCTAAAGGAGCCATAGAATTGGCATCCACTCTCGGGGTCGCTTTGGACGCAGAATCCATGAAATTCGTCGAAACCGATAAGAAGCAGAGAACAAATATTCCTGGCATCTTCGCCGCCGGAGATATCTGCGGTCCACCCTGGCAGGTGGCTAAGGCTGTGGGTGAAGGCTGTGTAGCCGGTTTGGAAGCCGCGGCCTATGCTAAAAAATTTTAGTAAATATTAAAGGTAAAATCGCAATTCAATTTAAGCCGCCTCCTTACAAAAAAAAGTTCCTAACCATTTAATTTTTCTATATTTTCTATTAAAAAACCTGTATCAAATCAGGAGACCCTGCCCCATTGAGTTCACCAAACTGGTATCTAGAGCGTTTGTCTTAATTTGGCCTTAGGGTAGGATAAGATTTAATTTCGGTCATACTCGTAAGCCACCTTACGACAAACGCCAAAACATTATGTAATTGCCATTTTTATATCATGCCAGCCGTTGTTAGAGCTTGATTTACTTTAGTGATCAAACGGAACTTAATTTTGGCAGTTACTATAAGAGCCTGCTATTGAATTCAACGCATCTCGTTATTATGTTTATTAAATATAAACCCAACTGGTTCATTTTGGACTTGCAGGGCTGTAAATGCAGGAGTTAAATCATGAATGAGAATAACATTATCCTGAGGTGTGAAAAGTGCGGTTCCAAGAATCGTATCCCAAAGAACCGATTAAGTGATCGGCCTGTTTGCGGCAAGTGCGGCGAGCGTTTACATTTAGGTTCCGCGAACTCAAACCCTGTGGAAATTAGTGATACAACATTTGAGCAAGAGGTTCTTTCCTATAACGGCCCGGTATTGCTGGACTGCTGGGCTCCATGGTGCGGACCATGCCGCATGGTAGCCCCAGTTCTGGATCAACTGGCTTCAGAATATGCCGGCCGGGTCAAGATTGCGAAGCTGAACGTCGATGAAAATCCTGTGACCGCGTCCAGGTTCGGTATCCAGAGTATCCCAACGATGCTCTTTTTCAAGAACGGTCAGCAGGTTAACAAGGTCATTGGAGCGCTTCCTAAAAGTGAGATAGAAAAGCATCTAACGGCTCTGATATGAATTAGTTCTATTTTTACTTATTTTCGACTTTTAAAAAATTTTTATTAATGTTAGGATGGCTTTAAGGTCCTGGTTTTAAAAATGTCTGCCGTATTGCAGTCGCTGAATGAACATAGTTTGCGAAATGTTTTTAAAGGCGGGTAACGGGGGAGTCCACTTAAGGTGAACTCCCCTAAAAAATGAGTTTATTTTAAAGGAGAACGAATTGACGGGAACAAAATTGTTAATAATCGGAGGCGTTGCCGGTGGGGCAACAGCTGCAGCTAGGGCTCGGCGATTAGATGAACACGCTGAAATAATTCTGTTTGAAAGAGGAGAGCACATTTCATTTGCCAACTGTGGTTTGCCTTATTACATCGGTGAAGTGATTAAAGACCGGGAAGACCTTCTGGTAACAACCCCTGAGGAATTTAAAGCACGATATAATATCGATATAAGAATCTTTTCCGAGGTTACATCCATTGACAGAAAAAACAAACTGGTCACGGTAAAAAACATCTGCACAAGTGAAACCTATACGGAACGTTATGATAAGATTATACTTTCTCCGGGAGCAGAGCCTGTTAAACCGCCTCTTGAAGGTATTGGCCTGGAAAACATCTACAACCTGCGCAACATCCCTGATTCGGACAAAATCAAGGCGCATATTGACATGAAAAAGCCCGCGTCCGCGGTAGTCGTCGGCGGCGGTTTCATCGGCCTCGAGATGGCTGAAACGCTTGTTCAGAGAGGCGTGAAAACCACTATCCTTGAAATGCTCGATCAGGTGATGGCGCCTATTGATTATGAGATGGCGTCCATGGTTCACGCGCATCTGAAAGAAAACGGGATTGACTGCGAATTAGAGAACGGGGTCAAGTCATTTGCGCAAAAAGGAGACCACGTTGTCGTTTCAACAACCAAGGGGCACGATATTGAATGCGATATGGTTATTTTGTCCATAGGAGTCAAACCGGAGAATAAACTCGCCCGAGAGGCCGGCCTCGATATTGGTGAACGCGGAGGAATAAAAGTGGACTCCACCATGAGAACTTCCGATCCGGATATATACGCGGTTGGGGACGCAGTTGAGGTCCGGGATTTCATTACCGGCCTGCCTACGATGACCGCCCTGGCCGGGCCAGCCAACAAGCAGGGCCGGATAGCCGCTGATAACGCATTGGGGCGAAAGACCATGTTTAGAGGCACCATGGGGACGTCAGTGGTGAAGATTTTCGATTTTACTGTCGCTTCAACCGGTGCCAGCGAAAAAGTTCTCAAACAGAATAAAATCCCTTATCTGGCAAGTTATACGCATTCCGGTTCCCACGCCTCATACTATCCCGACGCGAACATGATGGCAATTAAGCTCATTTTCTCACCAAGCAGCGGCAGGATATTCGGCGCGCAGATCGTGGGCATGGACGGCGTGGACAAACGAATTGACGTGTTAGCCACAGCTATTCACGGGTCCATGACGGTCTATGATCTCGAGGAGCTGGAACTGGCCTACGCCCCACCCTACTCTTCAGCCAAAGACCCGGTAAACATCGCCGGATTCGTGGCCGCGAATATTCTCAAGGGTGATGTTAAAAATATTTACTGGAATGACCTGTCCGGCCTTAACACGAATGGAAACGTTTTGCTCGACGTACGCAACCAGGACGAGTTGGATACAGCCGGTTATATCGAAGGGTCACTGCACATACCTCTGCCTGAGCTTCGCCAGAAGTTACCTGAACTCGACAAGGAAAAAACTTATATTCTTTTCTGCGCTATTGGCTTGAGAGGTTATATCGGTTATCGCATTCTTAAACAGAATGGGTTAAATTCTCAAAACCTGAGCGGCGGCTATAAAACCTATCTTGGCGCCAAAGAAAAAATTATGAAGGAATCGCCCGAGACTTCAATCTGGCTGAGCGAGTAGTCAAGCCGAGTGCAGTCCGCTTACACTGATTGCTGGTAAAAAAACCACATCATATTATAAAAATCCAGGCGTGGCCAGCCGCATGATTGTCCACGCCTGGTTTCAAAGTACCACTTAAAGGTGTCTGGCTTTCAGGTAAAAATCATGACGCTAGCTTGACACAAAGGCGTTCCTTCTATACTGTCCTTTAAAAAAAGCAACCAATTCAAATGAAGGAAAAATTATCACAAGCGCTCAAGGCTATCCCGCCTTCAGTGATCGGAAGACCTTCTTACCGGTTTCATGAAGCGCAGGAAGTAATTTCTCTGGGGATCGGAGAGCCGGACTTCACAACTCCTGCAGAGGTTTGCCTGGCGGCCCTGACCGACGCTCAAGCCGGTCATACTCACTACACCTCTTCCCAGGGTGACCCGGAACTATTGAATGCGCTGGCTGAATATATCAACAACTCTTACAATTTAGCCCTGAATCCCTCAAACATACTGGTCACAGCCGGAGGCATGGGCGGGATGATCGCCTTTTTTCAGGCCGTTCTGGATCCTGGTGACGAGGTGCTGGTGCCTGAACCTTATTTCGCGCCTTATCAGCGTAATATAGAGTTCGCCGGCGGAACTATGATTCCCATACCCAGCAGATTCGAAAACGGCTTTAATCTCAGCATCGAAGCGGTTGAAAAGGCCATTTCCGTTCGCAGCAAGGCCATTCTATTAAATTCCCCAAACAACCCAACCGGAATGATGATTCCCGGTCCAACATTGCGAAAACTGGCCCGGATAGCGCGGGAGAAAGATCTAATAATACTCAGCGACGAGGTTTACAACCGCTTCATCTTCAATGAACAACCGCACCAATCTATCTACACCTTACCTGAAATGGCTGAGCGAACCGTTGTTATTGATTCCTTCTCCAAAACATTTGCCATGACCGGATGGCGGCTGGGCTGGGCTTTCGGCCCGGAATGGCTGATCAGCGCCATGCGGGTTGTGGCCGGTTACAGCACGATCAGCGCCTCCTCAGTATCGCAGAGAGCCGCCCTGGCCGCGCTTCGTTTAGACCCGGACATAGTCGAAGGCATGATCAAGACATTTGGGCGACGCCTGGATTTGGTTTACCAGCACCTCCAGACAATACCCGGGATTAAGGTCCACAAGCCTGATGGCACCTTTTATCTGTTTCCGAACATTGAAGAAGTCACCACCGACAGCCGGGATTTTACCTCAAAGCTCTTGGAGCAGGAGCAGGTGGTCGTTTTTCCCGGCGCGGCCTTTGGTTCTTCAGGGGAAGGCTGCGTGCGTCTGGCCTGTACCGTATCCGAAACCAGGATCGAACAGGCCATGAAGCGCCTGAGACGTTTTATTGAGC
>JAFDLS010000369.1 GCA_019306365.1 Deltaproteobacteria bacterium | reverse complement strand
TTTGACTCGGGATTACATTAAGGGTCCCGAGGAGTAATGCCTCGTGGGACCCCGGAGGAACACGTACTGTCTACCACTTGACCTCGTCCGTATTGATCCAGTCTGTGATGGGAACGACCTTTCCCGTTGGTACTTTTTTACCCTTGACCTCCACCATTTTCACATGCGCTTTAAACATTCTCATCATGGGGATGGTGTGGGACTTGTAAGAGAAAGTCTTGCCGTCGAATGTGCCTTTGAAGTCCCAGACCATATTGTCGAGGGCCTTTTTAACGCCTTCCCGAGAGAGATCGCCGGCGTTGTCCGCGTCCGTGAGAGCCTTCTGAATAAGCAGCGCGTAGGTCAGCCCTTCCGAATAGAGGAACATGTCATTGATTCCGCCGGACATTAATTTGGCGTTGTACTCTTTTGGCCTGTGTTTTTTGGCGAAATCATGCACCAGCTTGACCATGGGGTTGTCCATGGGTGTGGCGGCTCTGGGCACGGCGTCCATGAAGGGCCGGCAGGCAACTCCGACATATCCGTTATAGGCTTCTTGAACAACCAGGATCGGAAATCTGCCCGTAGTGTAGTGGGTTCCCATGAGTTGGACATCTTTGAGTACTTTTTTGGCGGTTTTGAAAAAGATGGCCGTGTAGGATCCAGCTCCTGAATACCCATGGTAGATGACATACTTGACTTTGGCCTTACGGAGGCTCATGCATTCAGTGGTGGCGGTCGTGGCCGTATAGGGGTACTCGATCTCTGACACGATATCCAGGCCTATCTTCTTGGCATAGGCCTTTCCTTCCGGAATACCGTCCCGTCCCCATCCAGTCGGGCTGTAGACAAGGCCGACCCTTGCTTTTCCCGAGCCTTTATGGTTTTCCTTTATCCACTTCATGAGTATTTTAATCTGATCGCCGTATGTGGCTCCCAGGGAGTAGTAATAAGGATACTTGGAAGGACCTCCATCAGCGCCAAAGATCTCAGTGGAATAGGAACCGTCCAGCCAGGGTATTTTTTCTTCTTTGTTGACTTTGGTGATCAGGGGCTTGAGACCGCCGGTGATGTATCCGGTGGCCATCAGGAACTCATCTTTGCTGTGCTGGGCGAGGTGCTTGTTAAAATTGGCCACTTCGACGGTGGGATTGTATCTGAAATCCTCCAGATACCAGGTGATCTTCTTACCGTTTACACCGCCTCCTTCAGAGTTGATCCAGTTCATGCCATCGATGAATCCCCATCCAAATTCGGGCAGGGAGCCAACTGGTCCGCTCATGGGAAATTGTGCCAGGACTTTAATCTCTTTGGCTGAGACAGGACCATATTAACGCGCTCCGGGCGTGTGATTGTTCGCCCCGGACTTCTAAGGGTAGAGGCTGAGTAAAAGCTACCCTCACCACGAATAAAGTTGAGCAACCTTGCTTTAACGATCTTCATTCATTTATAAAATTGATCAAAACCTCAACCGCTTTCTTTTCACCTCCTTGCCAGGGCATTTTCAGAATTGGAAAAGGCCCGCTGTTGAGAGTTTGAGACCTCTTCAAAACTTCGTCCTTTAGCCGAACTCATGAGCGCCGCTTCGCTCACGCTGCAGCGGCACCTTCCGCGATTTCAACAAAATTACTGGTTTTGCAGAGGTCTCGAGTTTTGAGCGCGCTGTTCGGCCTTCTGAAAATCCAAGCGATGACCCTTAGGAGATCTAAAAGAATCCACGTCAGAGATAAAGGTACTGATGAGTACACTCCCGAAGCGTTCTTTATGATCTCATAAAAAACATCCCGCAGTTTATAATCACTTTTGTAAATTTTATAGAAACGCATTAACCATAATTAAAAGAGCGGCACTTTGTCAAGAGATTATTTTTTTTGTTATGTAGTTTTAAAACATGGGTAACATTCCGAAGGTATATTTTTATGATGAGGGTCTGAAAATCTTCATCATACTCAACGGAGGTTACCCATGTTTGAAATTACGACATACAGGGATGGTTCATAAAAGGTTACATTCCAGATTATTGGCGGAATGTGATGGAGCCAACGGGATACCCCGCAGCTTGCTGTGGGGAGAGTTCATTGGTGGCTC
>JAFDLS010000368.1 GCA_019306365.1 Deltaproteobacteria bacterium | reverse complement strand
CCTCGTTACGCTATTTCCACCAAACAGATTCACCCGGGGGAATCTTAGAACTATTCCATTGGGGCCAAACACACAGGAAAGGAGGCAGTTATTATGCAATTGATTGAACCCGCCCGCCATAGCTCATATCAGATCGGTTAATTAACCAGGAATTTAACAAGCAACATCGTTGAGTTTTTTTGTTTGGGGGAAGGCATAGCGGGCAGGTGGGAGGTAAATGAAGATGGCTACGAAGAGCAGAGGGATCTTGCTGCCGAAGAGGGAATTAACACGGAAAATAAGCAGGAAGTAGCTGTGCGAATACTGAATCTAAATACCGGAGAGACCTATACTGGCCTCCTAGCCATCACCGGAAATCATCAGATTTATCTGCCTGTAGAAATACAGGACGGATACGGATACAGTTGGTGTAAATTTGAATCTTCACCCCTTTGCGCCTATGCCCCTTTGACCTTTTTCTAACCATGACAAAAACAACAACCACGATACCTATCTCAGATATCATCTTGGATGAAGATATCTACCCGCGAGCCAGGATCGATCAAAAACGTGTCGGCATATTTGCCGAAATGTGACTGGAAAATATCGTATATTGGATGGTGTCCACAGATGGAGCGCTTATAAGGCAACCGGGGTAACAGAGCCAGAAGTCATCATAAAGAACTTAGATGGAGTCGATCCACTTCTGTATGCAGCCAAAAAGGCCATAGGCCCCCAGCAGCTAACTGAAGAGGAGGCGAGAAAAACCGCGAGACGGGCATTTCAGAACAATCCCAGTCTGACCTCTTCTGAGATTGGAAAGGCCATTGGCCGTTCGAGACAGGCAGTAGATTCCTATATCGCCGATCTCAGGGCAGCAACCCAGATGGAACTGGATCTCAAGATATTCCGCAAGAGGTTAGGGCAGGCCAGAGAGACGATCCGTAATCATTTGGCCAAAATGCCAGAATTGGCAAATCAGCCAAAAGCTGATTTATCGAGAGGTTTTACCGTTGCCCAGGTTGCTGAAAAGCATGGCTGGACAGAGCCGATGGTATGGTCGCTATCTCTGGAAGGTAAAGATGATCTCGAACGATTCAAAGAGCTTGGCTGGGGATTGAGGACATGGGACCTTTGGGACTGGAATGACTGTGATAGGCGTTTCGGCGATGATTGGCCGGGACGTATCCCCGCCCAATTGATAGCGCACATCCTGTACTATTTTTCAAGACAAAAAGATCTGGTCTTTGATCCAATGGGCGGTGGCGGTGTTACACCGGATGTCTGCCTGGCATTCAACCGCGGATGCTGGAGCCTGGATATGATAGACCGGCCGGATGCCAGGCCTGAGATAGAGCCATATTACTGGGATTTAAAAGGCGATTTCAAAAAAGGGCGGAAGACTTCCGGATTTTTCAATTCTAAGCAGAAACCCGACCTGATCATCATCGATCCCCCCTACTTTGACAAAAAGCGAGATGACTACGCCCAAAAGAGCATATCTATGCTGCCAAGGCATTTGGTTTAATGAAGCAACATAGCAAGAAGACAACAAAACTTGCCTTTATCAATGCAGACTGGCGAGATTTTCAGAATAAACCCGCGGTTGATGAAGACCGTGAAGCCTCTATCTTGATAGATGATTACCTCAGGATTTTGAATAAAACCGGATGGCAGCACACCCATATCATTCAAGCCCCCATGTCAACGCAACGCTTCAGTGCGGGAGTTGTATCCGCAATGCAAAAGAAGAGAATACTCGGGGTAACAAGCCGGTACGTGATAGTTTTAAAACAGTGCGGACCTTTTCCATGACCTTTCATTAGACAGATTAAAAATCAAGCGGGCTTTTTGCATCTTTAATTGTCTGGCTTTTGATTGTATGGGTATAAATCCTTGTGGTTCTTACATCGCTGTGCCCCAGTAATTCCTGAATAGTACGTATATCATAATTTGCCTGTAATAGGTGGCTTGCAAAACTATGACGAAAGGTGTGCGCCGAAGCCCGCTTGGTGATCTTTGAGTTTCTGACCGCCTCTTTTATCGCCTTTTGTACATGGCTTGGATGCAAATGATATCGCCGATATTCCCCGGTCTTCTTTTCTCTGGTCAATTGTTTGGCAGGGAAAAACCATTGCCAGATAAAGTCCCTGGCCGCATTTTTATATTTTTGCTCCAATGCGTTTACTAAAAACACTCCGGCATATTTCCGTCTTAGATCCTTTTCGTGAAGATCCTTCAATGATTCCACCTGCTCTCGTAGTTCAGGGAGGAGTGTTCTAGGTAAAGGAACCGTTCGATCTTTTTGTCCTTTGCCATCATGAACCGTCAGGATACCTTCGTCAAAATTCATGCAATGGACACGAAGGTTCAAGCATTCAAAAAGCCGTAGGCCGCAGCCGTAAAGTAGTTTTACAACCAGGTCATACGGGGAATCGAGGTAATGTAAGATATTTTCGATTTCTTCACGAGATAAAACCACAGGGATGTAAAGCTTTCGTTTTGCCCTGACAACACCGTCGATCTTTCCGAATTCTTTTTTAAGCACATGACGATAAAAAAATAACAGCGCATTAAACGCCTGATTTTGTGTGCTGGATGATACTTTTCGCTTCACAGCTAAAAATGTTAAATACTCTTTAACATCATTCGATGAGAGCAAATCCGGGGGCTTGCTGCATGTAAATGTCTGAAATTTCCGCAGCCATCCTTTATATGTTCTGAGGGTTCTGGAACTATAGTGCCTCACACGAATTTCATTCTCCAGCATAGAATATTCCCCTATCCAGGAAGCACCTTTCTCCTGTTTATTCTTAAGAGGACCAGAATCGCTAATTTCATACTGCCTAACGTCATGTGAAAGGTTCCGAACACTTGGTGATGGTGCCGGATCAGGAGAAAACCGAGACTCAATCTTTTCATATTGAATAGGACCAGGGATAGCATCATGGTTAGGGAATAGTTTATCAACGTTTAATGTGGATCTTTTAGAATTCTCTGGTTTGGGGGCTTGATGTGATAGTGAACTTGATTTAACAATTTGATAATAAAGAGTTCTCGATTTT
>JAFDLS010000137.1 GCA_019306365.1 Deltaproteobacteria bacterium | reverse complement strand
ATTGATGGCGGGCGAATACGGCCTGGGTACAGACGCCTGTTACATCGGCGTCCTGCCTCTTTTTCACATCGCCGGGTTGACCATGACCATGGCCGTGATGCACGCCGGAGGCAAAAACGCCATACTGGAGCGCTTTGACGCGGAACTGGCCTGTCAGCTTATTGACCGAGAAAAAGGCACCGTGTTATTTAATTTCGCCCCCATCCTCAAGATGATCATGGATAAATACGAAGAAGGCTCCTACGACTTCTCCAATCTGCGTCACGTCACCGGCCTCGATCATCCCGACAACATAAAGCGGTTCCTCCAGATGATTCCAGGCGTCACCTACTGGACTGGGTTCGGGCAAACCGAAGCCATGAGCGTCAGCGCCTGCCCTCTGGACGAAAAACCGGGAAGCGCTGGCAAACCGTCGCCTTTGGCCCGGGTAGCCCTGTTTGACGATTACGACAATGAAGTTCCGGTGGGAACTCCAGGGGAGATCTGCGTGCGTTCGCCCGTGGTATTTCTAGGGTACTGGGGACGAGACGAAGACAACGCCTTCACCTTTAGAAACGGATGGCATCACACCGGAGATGTCGGGCGTTTTGACGAGCAGGGTTATCTCTGGTACGTCAAAAGGAAAGCCCAGAAAGAACTCATCAAACCCGGCGGAGAAAACGTCTATCCGGCTGAAGTGGAGAAGGTGATCCTGAGCCACGAATCCGTGGAAGAGGTGAGTGTGATCGGGGTTGTGGATAAGCAGTGGGGTGAGGCGATCAAGGCGGTCTGCGCCCTCAAAAAAGGAGCGTCTCTGGAACCTCAGGAGCTCATTGATTTCGTGGCCTCAAAAATAGCCCGCTATAAAAAACCGAAACACGTTGTTTTTGTTGACGCCCTGCCCAAGAACCAGGATGGAGAGATAGACCGGGATCAGGTGAAAAAGGATCACGGCGGTAAATACTAAAACTGGCCTGTATTTGTGCATAAATATTGACCCTGGATTATGCGCAAAACAGTTAAAACCCTCTAGCGTTTCATCCAACCACCTGATATAACAGCTAAAAAATAGCATAAGTGACGGTTGGCCACTATCCGTCAATGGAGAAAGAATATGGAACCCTTTGCCGACATAGACCTTGATAAGATGTCCGTTAAGCTTATCAATTATATCCGCAATGAGCTTGATTCAGAGTCCGTGGATTACCTGGAACCATTGACCCGGTTGACAGGAGGGTATGAAACCCTTATCTGCCGGTTTCAGCTAAGCGGTCTGGATGAAAGCCTGTCAAGGCCTCTAGTCATCCGCCTTTTTTCCGAGAACGTTGACGCTGAAATGATACTTAAGGAAAGTGAGATTCAGAATACCTTGTCAGGACAGGATTATCCTGTGCCGGCTGTGTATCTCACCTGCATGGATAAGAGGGTTTTGGGCGGTTTATTCTTTATTATGGATTTCTACCGGGGTCATACCCTGTTTGAATCGGGTCTGTCCCCCGACCAGGTGTTCGGAATCCTTGGAAATCTGCAAGCCAGAATGCATAAAATTGATATTGAGGTCATTGAGAAGAGATGCGCTGAGATCGGAGCGGACATTAACACGCTGAAGTATGAATTCATTCTTGAGGAGTACAGAACCTACCATGGTGATTTTCACCCTATGAATATTTTATATGAGGACGGCAAGGTTCAGGCGGTCCTGGATTGGTCAGGATTCATGATCGGTGACCCGGCCATGGATGTAGCCCGGACCGAGTTCCTGCTCAGCATCCCCATAAAACTGCTTTTTCCCGAGCTTGATCCTGATAAGGTCAAAGAGATATATCTTAAGGCCTACCGTCAGACAAGACCTCTTGATGAGACGAATATAGCCTACTATTATGCTTTCAGAACCATCAATGCCCTGTCTGAAGGTATTGGCGGGCATACGCTTTTGGGCCAACCGGAAATAATTCAGCTGCTGCTGGCCTCTATTTACGAAATAACCGAAATAGAATTAAAAATACCCTCCTAGATCATGCTCTGCACGACCGGATGTTGGGGCGTTTGCTGATTGCAAACGCTTTAGGAAATGAAGGTGCGCGAAAAGCACGGAATACCGTTCAAGGGTAATTATCCTACTGAAAACACAGTGAACGAGACGATTGACGCATAATTAAGGAAATTATATCCCATGAATACTGACATCAATTTAGGTAGGAAAATAGGTGATGGGGCAACTGCTGAAATCTTTGCTTATGGAGAAAACCAGGTCCTCAAATTACTAAAGGCTAATTTCTCGCGCATGATAATAACCCAGGACACGCATTATTCTAAGATCGCTCACGATCACGGCTTGCCTGTGCCGAAGGTTTGGGATCACCTGGAGGTGGATGGGAGGTACGGTGCTATATTTGACCGAATTGATGGCCTCACAGCGGCAGAGAGGTTGTTGAAAATTCTTCTGAGACCATCAAAATATGCAAAAATGCAGGCAAAACTGCTCGCGTCCATACATTCCATTGATTTTTCGGGAGATGAAATTCATTTACCTGGCTCAATCACTCAAAAAGGCCGATTTGAGGAGCAGATCGAAAAAATGGATATATGGACAGAAAAGAAGAAAACTGAAGTGATTGAAATCATGAATCACCTCCCTGATGGTGATTCCTTGTGCCACGGTGATTTTCACGGTGGAAACATAATTATGTCCACCAATGGTCCAGTAATCATGGACTGGGATACAGGATCTCAAGGTAATCCGTGGGGAGATGTGGCCGCGAGTTCAGCCTGTATACTGGCTGACCCTAACCCGGAAACAGCTCCTAACTGGCACAGAGTTATTCACAGGATGATTACAAAACGTATTAATAAAGTTTTCTTAAAAACATATTTAGCAATACGTCCGGATACTGATAACCAGCTCAATAAATGGCTTGTCTGCGCCTATGCGGCCAGGATTGGTGAATTGTCTCAAATACATCATCCAGCGATTCCAGAAAAACAGACTCTGATGCTGTCCTTCATTGAAAAAAAACTCCTATCTGTTTGAATATTAAACGAAGCTAAAGACTCATAACATGATATCTTCTATTGCTCTCGGAAATGCAAAACTGATTGCTACAGGTGCGACTGCAGAGATTTACGCCTGGTGTACCGGCCGAGTGCTGGCTCAAGAAACACAAAAACCGGAAACCAGCGGATTCCCGGCTGAAAATTTTATATTAATTACCAGAATTATTTTCCGTTCCTGACCCAAGGGCAAACGGAACTTTTTTTGACAAACGCTCTAAATACGCGCCCCCTTACTGCTTCCTATTTAAAAGCTCCTCAATCCGCTCTCTTTTTTTGAGCCCGGAAAGCCATTGCTCCGGCAAACTTTCGGTTCCCAGATGAGCGCCCAGCACCATGCCCACCAGGAGCCCCCTCGCGGCGCTGTCACCCCCGGCCATGACACATTGGATCAGGGCCCCTTTCAAGTCGTTTTCATATCGTGAAATAAGATGAACGACACTTGGAAAAGCCGACCTGGAGCTGCAATCCTGACCTAACTTTGATATCGCGGGGATGGTATCCATCTCCTTTGATTCAATACCCGCCTGAACCCATTCAGAGATGGCAGGGATATCAAGCCGTTCATGGGAAGCTTTTTTCATCGCTTCCACAGGCGGCGTACCTTTCAACACCATCCACCCCACCCTCGCGAAAAAATCCGCGCATTCAAGGCAGATGGGGCTGTGGTGGGTCATGATGGTTTGGAACCTGGCGTCATGCACAAGTTTCTCCACATCATTTTGTTCGTAAAAAACCAGCGGCGCCACCCTGGCCGCGCCGGCAAGCTCTTCTGATGTGGAACCGGCGTCCAAGGCCGATTTCCCGGTGGCGTATCCGGAGAGTGTAGCTTTGGTAGCTTTGTCAAAATATCCGTCGTAATCTCTAAACAGCGTTTGCCAGCTGACGGAAAAGTCGTCCAGGTCAAACCCGTTTTGAGCGGCCAGTGATTCCAGAAGCACAAAGGTTTGATCGCCGAGGTGGGTGAAATCCCCTTTTTCTTTGGTGGGATGATACGAGTCGAGCCCGGGCTTCAATAAAGCGTCAATCAGCCCAAAGGTTTCCTCGATTTGATCGGTGTCATAAATCCAATGCGCCCCCAGAGCCAGGGAATCGCCTAAAAAGGATGCCATCACCATTGCTTTTCCCTTGTCATTCATGGTATCTCCTTAATAACCATGCTTATTAAATATTAAAAAGGAACGCTGAAAAATAGGCAATCAAATTATCGGGTTAAGAAAATAACTAGCATATAAGCGAAAAAAGGGCAAGCGCTAAATAGCGGGTTAATACTTTTCCAAGGCGCCGCAAGTTCCAAAATGCCCCATGAGCATAGTTAATAAGGCGTTTATATGTGTATGTTATTAAAGTTTACAACGTATTGATAAATATTTTACAGTGGCTGAATATCGCTTTTTTACTTCCAAGGTCCGTCGGTAAAAGGATAATACTAGGAAGTTCCCCTTTGTTTAACAAAAACAAGAGCAGGCGCTAAGGGGTGAAAGGGATGCATGAGGAAGAGCACGGAAAAGATTCGGCTTTAAATTTCGATGGTTTGGAAATTGGCGCAATCTCAGTCAAGTATGTTCGTCGAATAAAAGACGGAGAAACAATCGCTGAAGCCGCACAGCACGGCGGAAACCCGAGGGAAGCGGTAAGAAAAATCCTTGATCGTTATGACGCGCAAAGCAATTCTCCCATTGTCGTAACAGGTCAGGCGGCCAGGCTCCTTCTGGATCTGCCTTACCGGACTGAAACCGAGTGTCTGGAAAAGGCCCTGTCGTTTCACGGCCTCAAACCTGATGTTCTCCTTTCTCTCGGGGGAGAAACCTTCAGTGTCTATCCCATGAAAGACGGGATGATAAAAAATATCATTTCGACCGCCAAATGCGCCGCGGGTACCGGAGAATTTATCGTTCAGCAGTTTCAAAGAATGGGGCTGACCCTTGAGGAGGGGATCGAAGCGAGTAAAAACGGCCAGATCATCCGGCTGGCCACGCGATGTTCAGTACACTGCAAATCCGATGCGACTCATAAGCTCAATAAAGGCGAGTGCCAGCCGGGGGATATCGCCAGATCCCTGCTTTACGATCTGGCTAAAAAGGTCAGCGAGATGGTCGACATGGCAGGATGGCCGACGCGCCTGATCGTGATATCCGGGGGAGTGGCCAGGAACAGTTTATTTATTGAAAATTTTAAGCAGTTCCATCAGGAATCGAAAGTTATGGTGCTGCCTGAAAGCCCCTATCTGGAAGCCTTTGGGGCGTCTTTATATGCCGCCGAACTTCCGAATACCGTGACATTCCCTCCACGGAGTCAATGGATCAAGGTTTCGGATGCCGAGTTTGAAACGCTCAAACCACTCAAGGAGGCGGAACCGCTCCTGGATTACAGGGTTCAACATGATGTTCCTCAAGAAATCATCGAAGGCGCGCCTTATATCCTGGGGGTAGACGCGGGATCAACCACCACAAAGGCGGTGCTCTTTAACGCCGATGATGGTTCTGTTGGAGCGAGCTGTTATTTGAAAACCCTGGGCAATCCGGTTCTGGCCGTCAAAAAATGCCTGGGGGAACTTCTCAAACAGGCCGGTCAAAAATCTATAAAAATAATTCAAATCGGAACCACCGGGTCAGCCAGGGAAATGGTTTCGGTTTACCTGGATAACTGCCTCGCCTTTAATGAAATTCTGGCTCATGCCAGGGCCGCGGCCGAGGACGTTCCGGACGTTGATACGGTTTTTGAAATAGGCGGTCAGGATGCAAAATTCATTTCTTTCCTGAAAGGGATTCCGATTGATTATGCCATGAATGAGGGCTGCTCAGCCGGAACCGGCAGCTTTTTGGAGGAATCGGCGTCCGTGGATATGGGTGTGGCCATGGAGGACATCAGCGGGCTGGCCGAGCGAAGCCTTCATCCAATCGCGTTTGGCGAACGCTGCGCCGCTTTTATCAACACGGATTTAAGGAACGCCCTCCAGCAGGCCGCCTCCCGGGAGGACGTAATTGCCGGCCTGGTGTATTCCATTGCCGAGAACTATAACTCGCGCATCGTTGGTCCCCGCCATGTGGGCGAGAATGTTCTTTTTCTGGGTGGAGTGGCCTTAAATAAAGCGGTCGCCCTGGCCATGGCCGCTCGAACCCGGCGGAAGATAGTCGTGCCTCCCCATCCCGAATTGATGGGGGCCGCGGGAACCGCTCTAATGGCGCGAGATCTTTTACGGGAAGACAGTGTCGCGAAAGAAAATTATGATCTTGAGGAACTTATTCAGGGCGAGATGGAAGTCAAAGAAACCTTCCGGTGCAAGACCTGCGAAAACAATTGCCAGATCCAAAGAATAGTCATCAGGGGAAAGGTTTATCCTTTCGGGGGCCTGTGCTCCAAATATGAGACCATGCGCCATAAGGGCGATCAGCTGAAGGAAGGCCGGGATCTGGTGGCTTTTCGCAACAAGATCATGTTCGAGGAATTCGGACCTCAGCCGGTTGATAACCCCCGGGGCAGGATTGGCCTTCCCATGGCGCTGACAACCTTTGAACTCTTTCCATTTTACACGAAGCTGATAAATGAACTGGGTTATGACGTGGTTCTTTCCAGCCCTTCAAAGGCTGGCAACGCCAAAGCGACATCGGCCATTTGTTACCCGTGCGAGGTTGTCCATGGAGCGGTTTACGACCTGCTGGAGAAGGAAGTTGATTTCATTCTTCTGCCTCATACCATTGAACTGGAGGTGCCTGAAGGCGGCCTGCACAGTTATACCTGTTCATCCACGACGGTCATCCCGGACGTCATCCGGGCGGCTTTTGAAAAAAAGGCGGAAAAGATACTTTCACCGCATATCGCCCTTTCTGAAGATCTTTTGTCAACCACCCGTCAGGAGATCGTGAGGATGGGCCTCAAGCTTGGACTTAACGAGGACGCAGCGGCCAGGGCCGTTGAAAAAGCATTGAATCACCACAGGCAGTTCAAGGAAACATATCTGAAACGGGCAAAGAAGGAATTGGAAGATCTGAAGCGAGAACCGAGGGTCATCCTCGCGGGCAGGCCTTATTCCACCTGCTCTAGTGAGGTAAATCTGGCCTTGCCGCGTAAAATTACAAGCAAGGGCTACCATGTTGTTCCGGTCGACATGTTACCTCCGGTGAATGATGCCTCTCTAAAGCGGAACGTGTGGTACTTCTCACAGCAGATAAGTAACGCCGTAGCCCATGTTAAAAATTCCCCCAATTCATATCTCTGCCTTCTTTCATGTTTTTCCTGCGGACCTGACGCCAGTGTGTATCATCTTTTCCGGCACGAGCTTACCGGCCGGACATTTTGCTATCTTGAAATAGATTCACACACGGCTCACGCCGGGTTTGAAACCCGGGTAGGCGCCTTTCTTGACATTATTGAGGAGCGTCGCCGCAAGGAAGAGTTTTAATATTAAATTGACAGGCAAGTAAGGAGAAAAATGCATGGATGAAACTGAGGGCAGAATGGCTCGGCTTTCAGATAACCTGGATTGCATTATTGATAGTGACGGACAACGAGTGGAATATAATGATCCGCGGATAGTTCATATCTGGACTATTGGTTACGGCCGATTAACGCTGCGCATGATTAAGAAGGTATATGAGAACAGCGGCCGGAAATACCGATGCTTCAACGCGACCACTGTCGAGCTTATGCAGTATGCCAAAAAGGTTTGTTCAGGCCGGGAGTGCGTTCCCATGACCGCCATGGTTGGCGCCGCCCTGAAAGACATTCATGACAACCGTGAGGCCGGTGAAATATCGATTTATATATGCCTGGACCAGGAGGGCCCCTGTCAGAACGGCGCATGGCCAGCGGTTTGGGAAACTTTCGATAAAAGGCTTAGCCTTAAAAACGTCATTTCCGGGATTCAGCCTAATCAGAACAACAAATATTTGGGGTTGGGCGGCGAGCATACCAACACCACAAACAAGTGCATTCTCTTGGGTGATTTATTTGAAGAGGCGGAGAATACCTTGAAATGTCTCGCCGTGGATAAGGATTCGGCCATGAAGACATTTGAGACCGAGTTCGACCGTTTTCTTAAATGCTTCAGCCAGGGAGATAAAGCCATTGAACCGGCCCTGAACGAGTGGGCGGCAAAAATGGCTCAACTCCCGCTCAGGGATTCGATTGAGGAAACTCCCAAGGTACTCATCTTTGGGGGATTGAATTTATTATTTGTCCATTATCCGGCCACCGATTATTTCATCGAGCAGGGCATCATCCCAAAAGTTGTTGATTTTACTGAAGGTTCCTGCTGGTTAGAGTCAGAAAACCTGGTAAGATACGGTTTTAAGAACGGCCTGGTCACGCCGGGGGAACAATTTGCCGCTTCACCCGGGAAGGGGGATAGAAAGGAAGCCGTAAAAGCCAGAAAAGCCAGATTCGGTATCTTCCTCATAGATTCCATGCACAAGAAATTCAGAAAAATAATGGAAAAATCAGGCCTCATGTTCGACGAACACATACCTTTTTCGGAACTGGCTGAAGAGGGCCACAAATATGTTTCATATAATGGGTTCACCGAAAGCTCAACGACAACCGGCAGGTATATATGCACGATTAAAAGGGAGCTGTATGACGGTCTGGTTAACCTGGGATCTTTTAACTGTCAGCCGGCCATGAACTCACAGGCCATTATCAGGCCCCTGGCTAATAAAAATGATATGCCGTACGTGGCTATTGATTGCGAAGGGCCCTGGATTTCCACCAACCAGAAGAGACTCCTTGAAACCATCGCCGTTCAGGCCAGGCGGGTTCGGCGGCGGAAAAACGACCTGCGTTCCAGATGATTCGCTGTTTCATTTTGTCTCCGGTGAGTCGGGGGCCAGTCACAAATTAGTTCAAACGCCTTTCTAAAAGCGATTGCGTAACAATTATGATATAACAAATGGCAATTACATGATGTTTTGGCGTTTGTCGCAAGGTGGCTTACGAGAATGGCCGAAATTAAATCTTCTCCCGCCCCAAGGCCAAACGGAACATATTTATGACAAATGCTTTAAATAACGAAAAACCTTTAGTACGCTTCGGTGACGGCATTGACATTCCAATCAATAATAAGCTAAAATAGTTAATCTCATTTTTTTACCGGTCATAAAAAAATGACCGGGTTACGCCCAAAAACAAGGAGAAGGTAATGAACACAACTCGCGACTGGGAGAAACTGATCCGGAGGATGGAACTTTTAATGAGGCTCAAATCCTTTCCCGTGGCCTTTAAACTCCTTGAGGATAAGGAAGCCATGTCGGAAATTCCCTTTATCAGGCGCATGAATCATCAATCCACTCTTTGCCAGCTTATCAGCCTGGTGCGGAATTTTGACTGGACGGTCGGGGCTGACGCGGATGATTTTCTGGGCAACAACTGCTCCTCGATCATAGGGCTTTCAGATATCCCCGAATTCATGAAAAATGGAACCTTTAGAAGCATAGTCTGGACTCAAAGCAGGGCCGACGGGAAGAAGTATGAAGCCTCAATTCCTCGCCTTCCTGTTGGAAAATACGAGGCGTTAGTAATGGCCCCGCTGGCATACAACCCCTTTGATCCGGATATCGTGCTCATCTACGCCAATCCCGCCCAAATGATGCTTCTTATCAACTCCCTCCAGTTTGAGGATTATGAGGTTATGGAATTTTTCTGCGTTGGTGAAACATCCTGCGCGGACGCCATCGCCAGATGCTATTTGACCGGGAAACCTTCCCTGACCATTCCCTGTTACGGCGAACGCCGTTACGGACACGCTCAGGACGATGAACTGGTCATGGGCATCCCGGCCGAGATGATGGAAAAAGCCCTCAGGGGGATGGAAACCCTGTACCGGCGGGGGATTCGATATCCCATCAGTTACGCCGGGGCCGAAAGCGACGTGGCCAGCGGCTTTCCCGAAACTTACGGAGGCCAAGAAAGGACTAAGGCGCTGAGGGGGGATGACAACCGGCTGCTTCTCGGTGTAACAGGCGGTATAGCCACAGGTAAGACCTCGGTGGCCAAGATGCTGGAGGAAATGGGCGCGCCTATCATTGATTTCGACGTCCTGAGCAGGGTGGTCGTGGAGCCTGATAAACCCGCCTGGAAGGACATCGTGGCTTTTTTTGGCGAGCAGGTCCTGCAGGAAGACAGAACTCTGGACCGTAAAAAGCTTTCTGAAATTGTTTTTCGCGATTTAGAGAAAAGAAAGAAACTCGAGAGTTTTACTCATCCGAGGATTGGTGAGGAATTCTCAAAACTCGTTGAAAAATACGCCAGCGAAGATCCGGACACCATAATTCAGGTAGTCATACCTCTTCTGATAGAAACAAACATGCACCCCATTTTTCATAATCTTTTGATGGTATACACTCCTGAGGAAGTACAGGTAAAAAGATTGATTGAACGTGACAACATAACTGAGGAAATGGCCATGAAAATGGTCAGAGCTCAACTCTCGGTCGAAGAAAAAAAAGGATATTGCGACCTTATTATAGATAATTCAGGGTCGTTGGAAGAAACCCGCCGTCAGGTGGAGGAACTTTGGGCACATTTGAAAAAAATTCAGCGGGAATCTAAAAAGAACAAGGGTTAGTTTTTAAGACGAGACCCTTGTTAATTTACGGATAACGGGAGATTAAAATGGTCTTACGCTTTTTGAGGAACAAAGTGGTTGAGGTAGAGCCCCTTCCGGACGGGCAGCTGCTTGTGACATGGAAGTTGGCCGACGACTTGCTGGAGGCTGAAATGCGGCTTAAGGTCCAGCCTCCGGACCTGGAAATCACCGAGGCCGAGGCTAGCATAAGCCGGTGCCCCCATCAGGAGTGCGCGATGGCCCCGGATTTGATAGAAAACGTTGAAGGCGTCCGAATCGGCTCCGGTCTCCGAAAGATTGTGCGCGGTTTACTGGAGGGGCCTGAAGGCTGCTCGATCCTGTCAGCCGGTGTCCTGGAATGCTGTAACGCGGTCATCCTGCACTTCACTCGCCCGGGCATCCAGGCCAGAGACGGAGTGCGATTGACTGAAGAAGAGCAAATAGCCGGGTCGCGCGAAAACCTTAAGAATAATCCCAGGCTGGTGCGAAGCTGCATCGCCTTTGCTGACGACAGCCCCATTATGCAGGGCCTCGATTTATAAGGAGTGGGCAGATGATTACTTTCAGTCGAAGTTCGTTGGTTGGGGCGGAGTTCCCGGATGACGAAACAGTGCGCTTCCACGGTGTTCAGGAAGACCACATCTATGACATGGAGATAGAGGTGGACGTCCGTATTCCTGACGGGGAAATTTTAAGAATCAAAGGATGGATGAAGCGGTATACCACGCCGGTCTGTCCCAAGGCGGTGGACGTCCTTCAAACGGCGGTCGGGATGTCGATCAGGGAAGACGGCTGGGATTCAAGAATCATGAGAGAAATCGGCCGCAAAGGATGCGAGCATTTCGCCGAGATTCTGATCGAGTGTGGACGAAGCTTTGACCAGGCCCGGATGGCCAGGGATCTTTACGGCCCGGTCATGCAGGATCCTACCATGGATCAGAACGCATTCACCGCCAACTGGGTGAATGAGCATCCTGAAATTCAGGGTACCTGTATGGCTCGAAAATAAGGCAATAAACATGCGCGTTGATTTGCATATACATACCAGCCCCCGCTCGTCCTGCAGCCATATCGATCCTTCCGAGCTAATCCAGGAAGCCGTCCGACTGGGATTGGACGGCCTTTGCCTGACTGAGCATCAGGTCATCTGG
>JAFDLS010000136.1 GCA_019306365.1 Deltaproteobacteria bacterium | reverse complement strand
TACAGCTTGGCGGTGATGGGCATGTCCACGCCTTCCCGTTCGGCCAGGTCTTTGGCCGACCTGGTGGTTTTGACGCCTTCGGCCACCTGTTTCATGTCTTTGAGGATGTCGGCGATCTTCATGCCCTGGCCCAGCTTATAGCCCACGGTGCGGTTGCGGGACAGGTCGCCGGTGCAGGTGAGAACCAGGTCGCCCATGCCGGCCAGCCCGGAGAAAGTCAACGGGTTGGCTCCCATGTGGACGCCGAGGCGGGTGATTTCAGCCAGACCGCGCGTGATGATCGCGGCTCTGCCGTTTAAACCCATTCCCATGCCGTCCCCGATGCCTGCCACGATGGCGATCAGGTTTTTCAGGGCCCCGCCGAGTTCGACGCCGATCACGTCCTGGCTGGTGTAGATTCTCATGGTGGGTGAATTGAAGATTTGCTGGAGGAGATCGCGGGCTTCGCGGTCATGACAGGCCACGGTCACCGCCGTGGGCAGTCCCCGGCCCACCTCTTTGGCGAAACTGGGACCGGAAAGCACGGCTCGATGCACGGCCAGCCTTTCTGGCAGAACGTCCTCAAAAACCTGGGTCATGGTGAGCAGGGTCTCGTTTTCGATCCCCTTGGCCACGCTGACCAGAATGGCCCCGGTGGACAGGGCGTCCGCCATTCTTCCGAGCACGCGGCGCATGTGATGCGAAGGCACCGCCATAACAAGGACTTCGTTTCCACGGGTCACGGCCTCCAGGTCAGTTGAAAGCGTGACGTTTTCGGGCAGCTTCACCCCGGGTAGATAGGTCCGGTTCTCTCTGGTGGATTTTATCTGTTCGGCAACTTCGTCCTCAAAAACCCAAAGCGACACATCGAGGCCCTTGGAAGCCAGATGGTAAGACAGCGCCGTTCCCCAGGCTCCGGCCCCGATAACGCTCAACTTTTTAACGTCCTTAAAGCGCTCGATTAAACTCATCTGTTCTATTTCCTCCTCGAAGCGCGGGGTTTCTTTTTAACCTTATGGCGGGCCGGTCCCTGCTTTTCCTTCAGCCTGGCCGCAACGTTATTAATCCGAATGTCCACCGCCGGCCGGTTATCATACATCTCACGTACGAACATAAATTGAACCAGGGCGTCATCGAGCAGGCCCATGGCCTCATAACATTCACCCGTTTTGAACTCAAAGGTCGGCCGGAGGGAGCTTTCAGGGAACCTGTAGGCCGCCGTCTGGAATATCTCCAGGGCCTTTTCCGGCTGTCCCATCACAACATAGGAGCTGCCCAGTTCGTCATAAGCGCGCTCGATAAAGCGAGACTCGGGATAATCCTTTATAAACCGGGTGTATTCCTCGGCGGCCTGCTTGAACTCGTTAGCCAGGAAAAAACAGTGGGCAATCTGATATTGACACCTGTCCGCTTTGTGGCGGGCCTGGCCGTGGGTCAGAAGCCAGCGGTATTCAATCACCGCCCGGACGTAGTCCGCGCGCTCGTCACGATAAATATCAGCCAGCATCTCCCGGGCCCGAAGGCCGGGCCTGCTCAACGGAAAACTCTCGGCCAGCTGGCTGAAGGTCTCGACCGCCTCCTCTTTTTGGCCCAGGACCCAGTAGAGGAGTTCTCCCTTGCGCAGAAGAGCCAGGTCCCGGAAGCGTCCCTGGGGGAAGCGGGCCAGGTAATCATTATAAATCCCAAGGGCCTTTTCGGGGCTGCCTTTGGCGAACTGCGCGTTCGCCTTATGAAAAAAGGGTTCTTCCTTTTCAGGACCACAGGCCGCGATAAATAATAAAAGCGCCAGGCCAGCGAGCCATACGCCTTTCAGGTTTTTAACTTTAATCATAATAACTGGTTCGCGCCTCATACCCGGAGCGCGTCTGTCCTCGAATCATTGCCGCTCGGTGCGAGCTGGGAGTGAGGTTCGGCCCGCTCGCTCCATGAAGAACGGGACCTGTACTTTCCAGCCCGCCGGGCGGTATTGGCGCGGGCCTGAGGAAGGCGCGAGGCCTGCCCTGCGATTACTGATCCTCGTCTTTTTCGTCCAGCCGCGCGACCGCCATGACCCTTTCGTCCGGTTCTACCTCAATAAGCTTCACGCCCTGCGTGTTTCGGCCAATAACCCGAACTTCCCTCACCCTGGTGCGGATGATTCGGCCGGTATCCGTAATAAGCATCAGGTCGTCCTCGTCGGTAACCTGGAAGACCCCGATCACCGGCCCGTTACGGTCTGTTGTCTTTATGGTGATCAAGCCCTTTCCGGCCCGGCTTTGAACGCGATACTCGGAAGCCAGGGTTCGCTTTCCATACCCGTTCGCGGTAACGGTCAAAATGTCCTTGTCCTTGGCTTCGTTCAGGACCTCCATTCCCACGACATAATCGCCGGAAGAGAGGCCAATTCCCCGGACGCCCGCGGCGGTTCGGCCCATGGATCGAGCGCCCTTTTCCTCGAAGCAGATGGCCTTGCCGTCCTTGGTGGCCAGGAAAATATAATTGCTTCCATCGGTCAGGGCGGCGGAAACAAGCTCGTCTCCCTCGTTGATGGTCAGGCAGATTATGCCCATCTTCCTGGGGTTGCTGAAGACGTTCAGCGGGGATCTCTTTATCAGGCCTTTTTTGGAGGCCATGACCACGAAGCGGCCTTCTTCCCTGAGGTCCCTGACCGGCAGGACCGTAGCCAGTTTTTCACCCGGGGCCAAGTTCAAAAGGTTGACCACCGCCTTTCCGCGAGCCATGCGCCCGGCCTGGGGGATTTCATGAACCTTGAGCCAATGCAGGTGCCCGGCGGAGGTCAGAAAGAGGAGATAGCTGTGGGTGGAAGCGACATAAAGCCGCTCCACAAAGTCCTCTTCTCCCGGCCGGGTGCCCGTGATGCCCCTGCCTCCCCTTCTCTGCGCCCGGTAAAGGCTGATGGGGTTGCGCTTGATATACCCGGTATGGGAGATGGTCACGACCATGTCTTCCTCAACGATCAGGTCTTCCGGCGTCAATTCGTTATCGACCTGATCGAGGATTTCGGTGCGGCGTTCATCTCCATAGGTTTCTTTAAGCTGATCCAGCTCTTCCTCGATTATATGGTTGACCCGCTGTTCACTCTTCAAAATTTCCCAGAAGTTGGCGATATCCTTGATCACCTGAAGATACTCGTCGTCAATGGCCTTGCGCTCCAGGCCGGTAAGCCTCTGAAGCCGAAGGTCCAGGATGGCCTGGGCCTGTATGTCGGTGATTTCGAGCCGATCCATCAACTGCGACTTTGCTTCCGCCGGGGAGGGACTGGAACGAATGAGTTCTATTACCAGGTCCAGCTGGTCCAGGGCTTTTTTGAGGCCTTCGAGGATGTGCGCTCTGGCCTCCGCTTTGGCCAGATCGAACCTGGTGCGGCGGATAATAACGTCCCGGCGGTGTTCGAGGAAGAGTCTCAGCATGTCCTTAAGGCTCAACACTTCGGGTACATTGTTGACGATGGCCAACATGTTGATCCCGAAGGAAACCTCGAGCTGGGTCATGCGGTAAAGGTTGTTGCTTATAATTTCCGGCGGGTAATCACGTTTCACTTCCAGGACGATCCGCATTCCCTCGCGGTCGGATTCGTCCCTGATTTCGCTGATGCCGTCTATCTTTTTATCTCGGACAAGAAGGGCTATGCTTTCCACGACCCTAGCCTTGTTCACCTGATAAGGCAGTTCGGTAATGACGAGGGCTTTCTTGTTGTCCCTGGCCCGTGTTTCGACCGTTATTCTGGACCTGATTTTAATGACGCCCCGGCCGGTTTCGTACGCGCTTGCCAGGCCTTGCTGTCCGTAAAGAAATCCGGCGGTCGGAAAATCGGGACCGGGTATGTACCGGACCAGTTCCGCCAGCGTGAGGTCCGGGTTATGAATTAAGGCGATGAGGCCGTCTACCACTTCGCCAAGGTTATGAGGCGGGATGTTCGTGGCCATGCCCACCGCTATGCCTGAACTGCCATTGATTATAAGGTTGGGCAGCCTGGAAGGTAAAACAAAGGGTTCGGTCATGGATCCATCGTAGTTTTCAACTAGCTCAACGGTATCCTTTTCTATATCAGCTAATAATTCCTGCGTGATACGCGCCATGCGGGCTTCAGTGTAACGCATGGCCGCCGGCGGGTCTCCGTCAACGGACCCGAAGTTTCCCTGACCGTCCACCAAGGGGTAACGAAGCGAAAAATCCTGGGCCATACGGACCAGGGCGTCATAAACCGCCGTGTCGCCGTGGGGGTGATATTTACCGATGACGTCACCGACGACGCGAGCCGACTTCTTATAAGGCTTATCATAATCGTTCCGCAGTTCCCTCATGGCGAAGAGGATGCGTCGGTGCACCGGTTTCAGTCCGTCCCGGACCTCCGGTAAAGCCCGGCCTATAATGACGCTCATGGCGTAATCGAGGTAGGAGGTTTTAATCTCCTGCTCAATCTTGACCGGTTCTATTTTTTCAGCGTAACTCATTTGTTTAATCCTTGAAATTACTTAACAGGATCCCCTTAAACCGTGCGCTTTGTCTTGGTTTGGCCTTGTTTTCGGCCTTCTTTGGCTCAGGTCAAACGGCGGTTGTTCTTTGGAGCCTTTAAGTAGTAATGTTTTTTTTACCCGCTTAATTAATCGAGACCGCTGCAAAACTTCGTTCTTTAGCCGAACTCATGAGCGCCGCTTCGCTGGCGCTGCAGCGGCATATGCCAGGCTCAAAATTAAATCCTCGAAATATTAGTAATCTTCCTGCGGGTTAATTTTTCGCCTTCCGCGATTTCAATAAAATTACTGGTTCTGCAGAGCTCTCTAATCTCCCGGTTGCAAGCTGTAGTGTCAATTTTTTCTTTTCTCTCTCCCGCCAACACCAAATATCCCCCGTCGAGGGGGAGGCGTTTAACCGGGCGGTTGAGTGTTTTTTTATCGAAGGGCCTGCGCCTGTCCTGATTGCCGGGGGTTTTCGTTAAATGTCTAGTTCCCGAACGTATAGGGCGTTTCCCTGAATGAAATCGCGCCTCGGTTCCACCTTGTCGCCCATAAGGACGGTGAAGATTTCATCCGCCTCAATAGCGTCTTCCACCTGAACTCTTAAAAGCGTTCTTGTTTCCGGGTCCATGGTGGTACTCCAGAGCTGGTCGGGGTTCATTTCCCCAAGTCCCTTGTAGCGCTGTATTTTCAACCCTCTTTGACCTTCCGCGGTTAGCAGGTTGAGAAGCTCCTCTTTGGAGTTCGCTTCCCTTTCTCTTCCGTTTTGTTTGAGCACATATGGGGTAGCCCTCAGGGATTGAAGCAGTTTATAAAGCTGGAACAGCCTGACCATCTCGTCTTTTTTCATCAACTCCCGCCCCAGGCGTGTTTTGTGCTTGCCGTTTTGGGCAAGCGTCAGGGAAAGGAAGTAATCGTTGTGCTCTTCGTCAAACTCCGGACCGTCTATTGGCTGGCCGTTTTCCCTTAAATAGTCCGCCAGGTCCTGGGCCCACTCCCGATCGCTGAACCGGAGTCCTGAATCAGAAATGTATGACAGCAGCGCTTCCCACAGCGTTGATGGGTAACCCCGGCGAGAAAAGCGGTCAACCTGGTTTTGAAAAGCCACAAGGTTTTTGACCAGGTTTGTAAGCTTCTGACCCTTGAGAGACTCGGTCGGGGAGGATAATTCCCGGTTTTCAACGGCCCGGTTAAGTATGTAATCCTGGAACCTGTATTCGTCCTTGATGTAAGTTTCTTTTTTACCGGCAGCGACGCGGTAAAGCGGCGGCTGCGCAATGTAAAGATAGCCTTTTTCAATAATTTCCGGCAGTTGACGGTAAAAAAAGGTCAAAAGCAACGTCCGGATATGCGCTCCGTCCACGTCGGCGTCGGTCATTATGATGACTTTGTGATAACGCAGCTTTTCCAGGCTGTACTCTTCTTTCCCAAGTCCGGTGCCCAGGGCGAGAACCAGGTTGCGTATCTGTTCGCTGGAAATAATTTTATCGAAACGGGCCTTTTCAACGTTTAAGATTTTGCCTTTTAGCGGTAAAATGGCCTGGAACCGGCGGTCCCTTCCCTGTTTCGCGGATCCGCCCGCCGATTCACCCTCAACAAGGTACAGCTCGGCGTGATGCGGGTTCTTTTCCTGGCAGTCGGCCAGCGTGCCGGACAGAGAGCCTTCGATCAGCCCGCCTTTTTTCCGGGCAATTTCCTTGGCCTTGCGAGCCGCTTCCCTGGCCCTGGCCGCGTCGACCACCTTGTTTACTATCTTTTTGGCAACTGACGGATTTTCCTCGAGAAAGGAAGTCAACTTTTCATAAAGCAGGGTCTCAACCTGACCCCTTACCTCGGAATTTCCCAGCTTCGTTTTTGTTTGGCCTTCAAACTGCGGTTCAGGCAGCTTGATGGAAATCACGCTGCTTAAACCTTCGCGGCTGTCATCCCCGTCGAGTTTTACCTTCAAGTTTTTGGATAAATTCGAAGCGTTTATATAGTTGTTGATCGTCCGGGTAAGAGCGGTCTTAAATCCGGAGAGGTGAGATCCACCTTCGGTGGTGGCGATGTTGTTAGCAAACGTCAGTATTTGTTCATTGTAGGAGTCGTTATACTGAAGGGCCACTTCCACAATGATGTTATCCTTGGCGCCTTCAATGTAGATGGGTGTTTTATGCAGGGGTGTGCGCTTGCGGTTCAAGTACTCCACAAATTCAATAATGCCACCCTTATAAAGAAATTCTTTTGTTTGATCCGTCTTTTCGTCAGTGATGCTTATATTAACGCCTTTGTTGAGAAAAGACAGTTCCCGCATCCGTTTCGCAAGAACATCGTAATTGAACTCCGTGGTTTCAAAGATGCTCTCGTCTGGCTTAAATGTAATTTTTGTGCCCCGGCGCTTGGTTTTGCCTATAATTTCCAGTTTTCCTTTTGGTGCGCCTTTTTCATAATGCTGATGATAGACGTTGCCGTTCCGGTATATCTCGACGTCGAGACTTTCCGAAAGCGCGTTAACCACGGAGACGCCCACGCCGTGCAAGCCGCCGGAGACCTTATAGGTTTGTTTATCAAACTTGCCGCCGGCATGAAGCTTGGTCATAACAACCTCAACGGCTGAAATTCCTTCGGCCTTGTGAATGTCTACCGGAATGCCTCGACCGTTATCTTCAACGGTTACCGTCCCTGAAGCACCGATGACAACGTCTATTTTGTCACAAAACCCCGCCAGGCTTTCGTCCACGGAATTATCTACGACTTCATAAATCAAATGATGGAGACCCTGCACCCCCTGGCTGCCGATATACAATACTCTCGGCGCTGTAGCTGGTTTTTTTACTTTTTTGGGTTGTTGCTTCTTCGGTCATTTTTTTTATAATATCTCTTTCTCTTTAATTTTGATTGCGGTTCCCGGAAACATGCTTTTTTATTCTATGCCCGCTTGTTTAACCGCTGTGCGGCCCGGCCTGTTTTAAGCGTTCGGAACAAAAGAGAACCTCGTTAATTTTTAGCAACCGGCCTAAACCTTCATAGGCATAATAACACCGAGAAAGCCCTTGTCGCCCTCACCTTTAATCAAGCAGGCACTTTTTGAATCCTTAAAGGCCAGACTGACCGATTCACTTTTTAAAGCCGACAGGGTTTCAATAAAATATCTTACATTAAATCCCATGGATAATTCT
>JAFDLS010000135.1 GCA_019306365.1 Deltaproteobacteria bacterium | reverse complement strand
ATTCCCGGAGATGGCGTGGTGACAGGCTATGGAACCATTGACGGCCGGCTTGTGTATGTTTTTTCACAGGACTTCACGGTCTTTGGCGGTTCGCTTAGCGGCGCTTTTGGGGAAAAGGTTTGCAAGATCATGGATATGGCCGTGGCGAACGGGGCGCCAGTAATTGGTCTCAACGATTCCGGAGGAGCGCGCATTCAGGAAGGCGTGGAATCCTTGGGCAGCTATGGCGAGATTTTTAAACGTAATGTTCTTGCTTCGGGAGTGGTGCCGCAGATATCGGTCATCATGGGACCCTGTGCCGGCGGGGCTGTATATTCTCCGGCCATCACCGACTTCACCTTCATGGTTGAAAAAACCTCCCATATGTTCATCACCGGACCTCAGGTTATCAAGACTGTAAGCCAAGAGGAAGTGGATCCGGAGAACCTCGGCGGGGCGCTCCGGCATAACACCACCAGCGGCGTAGCTCAATTTATGTCTAAAAACGATGAGGAAGCCTTGCAGCTGGTTCGGGAACTCCTGGCTTTTCTACCCTCCAATTACGAGGAGAAACCACCTCAAGTGGAATGTGACGACGATTCGGGAAGGGTGGAGATGAAGTTAAGAGACGTTATCCCGGACAATCCCAAAAAGCCTTACCGGATGAAGGAAATCATCACGACGGTGGTGGATAATGGTTACTTCTTTGAGGTTTCCCGCCGTTACGCCCAGAACATGATCACCGGTTTCGCCCGTCTGGCCGGTTCTCCCGTTGGTATCGTGGCCAACAACCCTCGCTTCCTGGCTGGCTGCCTGGACATCGACGCTTCCAATAAGTGCGCCCGGTTCGTTCGTTTTTGTGATTCCTTCAACATCCCGCTGGTCACCTTTGTGGACGTGCCAGGGTACATGCCCGGGGTAGCCCAGGAACACGGGGGAATCATCAGGCATGGGTCCAAGATCATTTACGCTTATTGTGAAGCCACCGTTCCCAAAATAACGGTTATCACGCGCAAGGCCTACGGAGGCGCATATGACGTCATGTCCAGCAAGCATCATGGCGGTGACATCAATTATGCCTATCCCACCGCCGAGATCGCTGTCATGGGTCCGGAAGGTGCGGTCAACATTATATTCAAGCGTGAAATAGATGACGCCCCTCCTGAGGAAAGAGAGAAAGTTCGGCAGGAGTTGGTTGATAATTACCGCAAAACTTTTGCCAACCCTTACAAGGCCGCGGAAAAAGGTTATATTGACGAGATCATCATGCCGGAAAATACCAGGCCTAAACTCATCCAGGCTCTAAAGTCCCTTAAAAACAAGAAGGTGACTCGACCGGCCCGCCGGCATGGAAACATACCTCTTTAAAGCCAAAAGACAGGGATCGCAGCAGGTGCAAAATATGGATAACGATAAAATTAAAAAAAAGAAAGAAGCGTGGCAGGCCGAGGTTGAAAAGGGGCTAGCCAAGAGGCCCGAACGGAAGGAAAATTTTATCAGCCTTTCCGAGCTACCCGTGGAACGGCTTTACACCCCTGACAACCTGACCGAATTGGATTATGAGCGTGACTTGGGGTTCCCGGGTCAGTACCCTTTCACCCGGGGCGTCCAACCCACCATGTACCGCGGGCGTTTCTGGACCATGCGTCAGTATGCGGGTTTTGGGACGGCGGAGGAATCAAACGAGCGATATAAATACCTCCTCGAACAAGGCCAGACTGGTCTTTCCGTGGCCTTCGACCTGCCCACACAGATCGGGTACGATTCAGACGATGAGGTTTCGCTCGGTGAAGTAGGCAAGGTCGGTGTTGCCATCGACTCCCTGGCCGACATGGAAACCCTTTTTAACGGCATCCCCATGGATAAGGTCAGCACTTCCATGACTATAAATGCTCCGGCAGCGATTCTTTTGGCCATGTATATCGTTGTTGGTGAAAAACAGGGCGTGAAAAGCGACAGGCTTGCCGGTACGATTCAAAATGATATTCTGAAGGAATATTCGGCCCGGGGCACATACATCTTCCCGCCCAAACCCTCAATGCGCATTATCACGGATATCTTTGCCTACTGCACCCGGGAAGTTCCACGCTGGAACACTATCTCCATCAGCGGGTATCATATCAGAGAGGCAGGCTCGACCGCAGTTCAAGAGGTGGCTTTCACCCTGGCGAACGGCATCGCATACGTTGAAGCCGCTCTCAAAGCCGGATTGAACGTGGATGATTTTGGTCCGCGATTATCGTTCTTTTTCAACTCTCACCTGGATTTCCTGGAGGAGATTGCCAAATTTCGCGCCGCCCGCCGTCTATGGGCCAGAATCATGAAGGAACGTTTTGGGGCAAAAAATCCCCGGTCTCTCATGCTCCGGTTCCATACTCAAACCGCAGGGTGCGCGCTGACGGCTCAGCAGCCGGCCAATAACATCGTGAGGGTCGCTTTTCAGGCTCTGGCCGCGGTTTTAGGCGGGACGCAGTCCCTGCATACCAACTCGATGGACGAGGCCTTTTCCCTGCCAACAGAGGAAGCGGTTTCCATTGCCCTTAAAACGCAGCAGGTCATTGGCTATGAAACCGGTGTGACCGATACCATCGACCCTCTGGCAGGATCATATTTTATCGAGCATCAGACCAGTCGGATTGAAACCGAGGCTGAGAAGTATATCAGGAAGATCGAGGAAATGGGCGGGGCTGTGGCCGCTGTGGAAAAGGGATATATCCAGAAGGAAATCCAGGAGAGCGCTTATCACTACCAGAGGAATGTCGAAAATGGGGAACGGGTGGTTGTCGGGATCAATAAGTTTCAAACCGAGGAAGCCAAACCTTCGAACCTGCTGAGAGTCGACCCGGTTGTTAGCAGCCAGCAGTGTGAGAAGCTCAAAAAGATCAAGGCCGAACGGGATCAGGCGTCAGTGGATCGCTCTCTCGAAGCCCTGATCAAGGCTGCGAAAGGCGATGAAAATCTGATGTCCCCCATTATCGAGGCGGTTAGATGTTACACCACCCTGGGTGAAATCTGTAATGCCCTGCGTTCTGTTTTTGGCGAGTATGAAGCCTCAGTAATGATATGATCATAAAAATTGGGTGCAAATTGAAAAAGGCATTGCCTGTCAAACGGCCTACGGCATGCCTGCCTTTTTTTAAGTGAGGTGTTTGTATGGTTAATGATAAAAAAATACGGGTTCTGGCAGCCAAACCTGGCCTGGATGGACATGATCGCGGAATCAAGGTTATCAGCCGGGCCTTAAGGGACGCGGGTATGGAAGTTATTTACACCGGGCTCAGGCAGACCCCTTCCCAGATTGTCTCTGCAGCGATTCAAGAGGACGTGGACGTGGTTGCGATGTCCGTTTTGTCCGGCGCTCATAATTACCTTTTTCCCAAGGTGATGGAGCTCTTAAAAGAGCGTAACGCTGAGGATATTTTGGTTATTGGCGGCGGGATCATTCCCGACGAAGACGTCCCCGCCATGAAGGAAGCTGGCATCGCCGCCATATTCGGTCCTGGAACTTATACTCAGGACATAATCGACTACATTCAGGCTAACGTTAGTTAACGCTTCAGGGGCATATGAGCGGCGCTTTGCTGAAGCTGCAGCAGCGTATGTCAGTCTCAAATTTAAGTCCTCGAAATATTTAACATGTTCCTGCGGGTTAAATTTTCTTTCTCCGCGATTTAGACCAAAACACTAATTTTGAGATAACTTCTAATTTATGCAATAACAGTCCTTTAACGCAACAAGGGGGTAGTAATAGTGGCCGTGATAGAATATGCGCTGGATGAAAATGTGGCCATCGTGACTATGAATAATGGTGAAAACAGGTTTAACTTCGACTTTTTTGAGGCTTTCAATAAAGTCCTGGATGAAATCGAAAATGAAACCAAGGCCAACGTACTCGTTCTTAAATCTGCCGATGAAAAAATTTTTTCAAACGGCATTGATCTCGACTGGCTTATGCCCGCCGTCCAAAAAGGGGGGCCGGAAGTAGGCAAAAAATTCGGATTGGGATTAAATAGTCTATTCAAACGCATACTCACCTATCCGATGATCACCATTGCCGCTATTAACGGTCATGCCTTTGCCGGCGGGGCCATTATGACCTGCGCCTTTGACTTCCGGTTCATGCGCACCCAGCGAGGCTTCTTTTGTTTTCCAGAGGTGGATATTAACATCCCATTCACTCCGTTTCTCATTGCCCTGACCAAAAAGGCTATTCCCATGTATAAAAATATTGAGATGAAGCTTACCGGCAAGCGTCTTACGGCCGAGGAATGCGAGGAGCACCACATTATCGTCAAGGCCTGTCACATTGACGATCTTATGAGCGAGGTTTTGGCTTTTGCCAAGGGTTTCAACAAGGATCGAAAAATGCTTAAGGCCATGAAAGAAGGGCTGTACGCGGACGCCATTCAGGTTTTTGAAGAGGAATATGGGAAGTAGCTCAGGCAGACAGCCAGCCGGTCGGCTTGAGCTTGTGGGGACGCTGAAAGAGCCTTTTTAAGAGGTCTCATTATGGAAAACCTTGCCCTCTCAGACTGAGCGTGTTAGTTTTCGGTGAGTTTTGCCTTTGTGGAGTAAGCGGTGAGAGCTGTTATACAACGTGTCAGCCAGGGTAAGGTTACCGTGGATTCGGAAGAGGTTGGAGCCGTTGGTCCCGGTCTGGTCATCCTGCTGGGTGTGGGGCAGGCTGATTCCACGAACGACATAGAGTACCTGGTTTCAAAAATCGTGAACCTGCGTATCTTTTCAGATGACGCCGGGAAGATGAACCGTTCGCTGCTCGACGTGAGCGGCGAGGCCCTGATTGTTTCCCAGTTTACCCTTTGGGGTGACTGCCGGAAAGGCCGCCGGCCTTCTTTCATCGAGGCCGCTCCTCCCGAGTTGGCCGAAGAACTCTACCTCAAGTTTGTGGAAAGAGTAAAGGAGCTTGGCATAAAAACCGCCACGGGAAGATTTGGCGCCATGATGCGGCTCCATCTGGTTAACGACGGCCCGGTTACCCTTATCCTGGATAGCCGGAAATAACTACAGCCTGGAAAACCCTTTGATATGGATGAAGATACGAAGACTGTGAGCATGAATCCTGCAGACTGGCCTGACAACCTCCCGCCGTGTCTGATTTATGTGGATAAAGAAGGCTGTATGTGGCACAACGGAGCAGCGATGATCCACGAAGGAATCAATCGCCTTCTGACAGATCACGTGGAACTGGATGAAAAGCACCGGTATGTTATTAACTTTCAGGGACAGCGATGCTTTGTCGAGGTGGAGGACACCTTGTTTGTAATCGTTCGTTTCGACCATAAACCCGCTGAAAAAGACTCACCCGAGAAACACCTAATAACCCTCAATGACGGCAGCCAGGAAGAACTCGATCCCTCGACCCTGACCATCGGTTCGGAGAATGTGCTTTATGCCCACGTCAAATCCGGCCGCTTCCCGGCCCGTTTTTTACGTCGGGCTTACTATCAAATGGCTGAATACGTGGTCGAAAGAGGTGGGAGTTTCGTTTTGCCGTATCGCGGGGTAGATTACGCTATCCAGTAACCGTTTATAAGTCGCCGGATAAGATTGGCTTTTAGAAAGTTGAGGCGGGTACAGCGGCACAGCGACGTTCGAACTTTTATGAAGATTACAACCTGGTTTCCAGCCACCTTCCGCGTTGATACCTGATAGTCACGGCGATAATCCTGATAATATAATCAAAAATAAGAAGGCTGAATACGATCTCGACTCCCATCCCCAGGATGCTGGAAAGGATGTATGCCGCTGGAATCCTAAAACCGTACATGCCCAGAAATGTGATCAGGAGCGGCGTGCGGGTGTCTCCGGCCCCGCGCAGGGAACCAGAAAGGGTGAAGTTGATGGCTATTGCGACCTGGCTGACAGCCACGACTCGAATGAATGACACGGCGTACTTTATAACTTCCGGGTCTTTCACGAAGATAGAGGCAATCTGGCGCGAGGCCAGCAGGTACACTCCGCCGAGAATAAACATCGCAAGCACGGCCCAGAACGCGCAAAGCCACCCCGCTTTTTTGGCCTCGTCCTTTCGATTCGCGCCCAGGTTTTGCCCAACCAGTGTGGCCGCGGCCATACTGAAGCCGCCGTTGGGAATAAAAGACAAGGACAGGACCTGCATGCCAACCTGGTAACCGGAAAGGACGATTGTCCCGTAGGCCACAATGACCCTGGCGTATGCCAGCAGGCCAATTTGTAGCACAAACTGTTCGGCCGCTGCGGGTAAAGCGATACGGATTACCTGCCGGGCGCGGCGGGAATTCCACTTAAAATCTTTCCAGGTAAGAGCTATCCTCAAATGGTTGGTGAAGAGAAGCGCCGGACCGATGATTGCCGCGGCTAGGTATGAAAGCAGTGTTCCGATGGCGGCTCCACTCACTCCCAAGGCGGGCAGGCCAAACTTGCCAAAAATGAGAAGATAATTTAGCCCGATATGAATAATAGTCGTGACCAGGCCTATAAACATGGGAGTCCGCGTGTCGCCAGCACCCCGCAAAGCCCCTGAGATAACCGCCATTACGGCCAGAAATATCAGCCCAAAGGAAAGGATGCGAAGATAGGAGACCGAAAGTTTGTAAACATCCGGTTCTAAATCAAATAAATTCAAAATGGACGGGGTGAGAATAAATGTAATGACCGCTGTTATCACTGAGGCGGTCAGAGCCAGGATAAGGGCCATTCCCAGCCCGAGGCTCGCCTCTTTGGGCCTTTCAGCCCCGATGTTCCTGGCTACAATGGCGGTAACCGCCGCCTCAACCCCCCAAACCAGAGATGAAATAGTCCAGAAAATCAAGGCGCAAAAACCAACCGAGGCCAGTTCAGCATTTCCCAACCGTCCGACCATGATCAGATCAACGGTGGTGGCGAGGTTTTGAAGGAGAACGGCGAGACTTGTGGGCCAGGCTAAAGAAAACAGGGCCTTTCGAATGGGGATATCAACCAGACTCCCTTGCCGGGCAACGCCCTTCCTGGAAAAAGATTTTTTTTGATCAATATTTTTATCGGACACTAATACGCCGCAACCATTTCTTGTTGAACAAATGTGAATTGGTGATGTGATTGAGCTAAAACTTTGGCTGGCCGTAAACCGCGTATCAGATAAAGGCGGTTTTTTGCATAGGCCAGAAATATATTCCGGTTAGAATCGACCCCCCGGATTCAGGACCGGTTGACCATAATTAATATCGCGTGAAAGGAGCTTCCGAAAAAACTGCCTGAAGTTCTATCAATCGCGTCTCTTTACCCTGTTTGTAGTTCATTTGCCGGAGAAAATCAATAACACCGTAAGCATTGTCCCACCACGATTACGGGCAAACCGCTCAGTATCCGTACAGGTTGTTGCCGATCATTTCAAATAACTTTGGCGCTTGATTGGTTCCTCTCAACGTTGTTTCTTTTGTTAAATGTTTTTATAGTAATTGCCAAAA
>JAFDLS010000134.1 GCA_019306365.1 Deltaproteobacteria bacterium | reverse complement strand
GTAATTTTCGGTTTGGTGATCGCGGAGAATCGAGATGGATGAAGTCAGGTCCATATAACCTTTTTTCTGTTTTATAAGTTCATATGACCGGCCTCTTCTGGGGCGGCAGGCGGAGAAGGTAGTGTAAAACCAGTCTGAAAAGCACTGGGCGAAATGAAACGTCTTACCTTTTTTCAGCCAGCCCTTTTATCCTCGCCAATGGTCAATCCGTTACTGATGGAGTAAAAGTCTTTTACCTTGAGCGAGGCCCATAGATGCCCGGCCGTTTCCAGAACCCAGGCCTCCTTGGGATCCGCCAGAATGTAACTGTTGTGATAGGCCATTTTCTTGTTTTCATAGCCGCAGATTCCTCCCTGCCCGTGATCGGAGAGAAGCTGCACAATCGTTTGGAGAGCCTCCGACGCTGAGGACGATCTTTCCAGGGCCAGGCGTAAAAGGTCCATTCCCGTGAGGCCGCCGTCTCGTGTTACGGGCATTTTGGTAAAAACGGCCTCATTCCCTATAACCACTCCCTTGTCATTAACTCCCATCTCCGCTCCCCACATCCAGAAAGGCCGGCAGAGTAAAACCGCGTGGGTTGCTTTAACCTGGGGAATCGTCAGGTAAGTGCAGGAAACCTGTTCTCCATCGGAATAGGCTCCGGCGGGGTGGTATTCGAGGACCTGGGCTTCATTGGGTTCCCGGTCGCTGTTTTTTCCAAACAGAACAGAACCGTCACGTGTGACTGACGCCAGAGCTACAAAGGTATCACACATGGGTCACGAATCACCCTCCTCATCGTTTGTTTTTTCGGACGCGTAGCATCTAAGGGGCCTCTGCTGAGCGATTCTGATGGCGCAGCGATTGCAGTTAAGGCAGGAGGCCGGACTCGGATCACCGCTTAATATCTTTTGGGGAAGATACGGATCACGCACCAGGGGCCTGCCAATAGCGATCAGGTCGGCGTGACCATCTTTGAGAATCTGTTCCATGACCTCGGGTGTGCGCAGTCCCCCAACCAGAGTGACAGGCACGCTGATTTGGGGCTTGATTTGCTTTACATTTTCTAAAAAATAAGCCTCACTGAATTTAAACTTGTTCTTCATGGCCCGGATGAGCATTTTGTTCTTGAACCTTTGCCAGCCGGAAAATTCTTCCAAAATTTCTTCAGCCGGGAGTTCGCCCCGGCTGATATTGAGCGCTGATTCAGCGGTTCCGCCGGACAGTTTAATTGTATCCGCGCCATATTCAGGAAGCCTTTGGGCCACCCAGGCGCTCTCCTCAACCGTCAAACCATTCTTAAGCCGGTCCTCGGTATTATGCTTGACCAGCAGAGGAAAATCAGGGCCAATTTCAGATCTGACCCTTTCAATAACGCTAAAGAGAAACCGCGCCCTGTTTTCAAGAGATCCGCCCCATTGGTCGGTTCTCTGGTTCGTCCTCCTGGAGAGAAACTGGCTTATTAAGTATCCGTGACCGGCCATCACTTCCACGCCGTCATAACCCGCTTCTTTGACCCGTCTGGCCGCCAGGCCAAAAGCCTGAATCGTCTCTTCAATTTCATCTTCGGTCATGGGTCGAGGCATCACTTTAGTCATTTGATCCGGAATCGCGCTCGGCCCGACCACGTCTCCTTCCGCCAGTTCAGGACGAGTCTGCCGGCCGCAGTGATAAATCTGAAGGGCAATCTTTCCCCCGTTTTCATGAACCGCGTTCGCCAGAGCGCCAAGGCCCTCAACAAGACTGTCATCATATGCCCCGATTAAATACGTAACTGATCGGCCGTTTTTCTGGACGTAGGCTCCGCCGGTAATTAACAACCCGGCCCCACCCTTAGCCTGTCTTTGATAAAATCTAATCAGGCGATCCGTAACCTCACCCTGTTCCGTAGCCATATTTTCGACCATCGAGGCCTTGACGATTCGGTTATTCAGCTTCAATGATCCGATTTGAATAGGATCCGCCAGCATCATTTCCTCCTCAGTTCGCGCGCATTCAACGTTCTTTAGAATTTTCTTGTCCAGTCCTTTTTGCTAAACCCTTATGAAATATTAAAAATGAGTAAAATTATCATATCTTATGCGGCCTCATAAAGAAAGTCACTCAGCGAGTCCGCACCACCGGGCAAGAAACAGGGCGTAGACTTTGGCTGTTTCAATAATGGTTTCGACCTTCACACGTTCGTTGGCGGCGTGAATCTTCTCCGCCAGGGGGCCATAGCAGGTGGCGTCTCCATGACCAAAAAAATGAAACGCCCTGAGATCCGTGGTGGCGGTGGAAGCCAGTTCAATCGCGTCTTGCCCGGTTATTGTTTTGTGACAATCTTTCAGCGTTTTAATTCCAGGAAGGTCTGGTTTGGCGATATGTCCATCTGACCTGAAAGCGTAAAACTCCACCACAGGACGGTTTTCCGCGAGCCAGGGGTCGCTTTGCGCCGCTTTCTCGATGGTTTGCACTATTTTTTCCTGAACCTGATTAAAAGCCATGCCCGGAAAGTAGGAAAGCCGACAGTGGAACTCAGCCTCCGCAGGCACGGTGGATGGCCAGTCACCGCTTTTAATGATTCCGATATTCAAGTTCAGAGGGTGCGGGATTTGCCTGTAAGCGGGATGCACCTCCTGGTTCATTTCAGCTTCCAACTCCCGCAGGGCCGAGATAATCGTATAGGATTTTTCAATAGCGTTGACGCCGGCGGTGGCTTCTGACACATGACGCGGCACTCCAAAGATATTAACTTTAAACCAGAGCACCCCGACCTGACCGGTCAATACACCCGGGCCCATTGGTTCGGGAATTAGAACTGCTTCAGCGTCATAACCGGCGTTTAAACAGGCCAAAGCCCCGTTACCGCTGCACTCCTCCTCGATAACGGCTTCAATCGTCACGGAGGCGTTGAGTCCGAACCCGGCTTTTTCTACGGCGTGCAGGGCATAAGTCATAGCGGCCACACCTGATTTCATATCTCCGGCACCGCGACCGTGAAGCCAGCTATCTTTGATAAACGGTTCAAATGGGTCGTATTCCCACAGTTTTAACGGTTCGGGACTCACCACATCAAGGTGTCCATTAAAAAGGGCGCTTCGGCCGCCTTGACCGCTCGCGCGCCGAACACCGATAACATTGTAGCGGTTTTCGTAATCCCATGGAGTTGGAGCAAACCCGGGATGTTTTGACAGATCATCCGGGTTTATTGGAACTTGAACAGGATCCAGCGCCAACCGGCTCAGTTCACTCTCCATGACCTCAAGGGCTGATTTTTCATGACCAAGAATGCTTGGCTGGGCTACCAGCCGGGAGGTAAATTCAAGAATCTCATCAGATAATCCTTCAACCTCCTGCACAATTTGCTTTTCTTTGATATCCAACATTACGGTCCTCCAGCGGACGATTTAATGATTGTTTTATAAAATCCAGAGTTTAAATACAATGATGTAAATTATCGTTGACCATTATTGATAAGCATGAAAAATCAAAATAAATTTTCACAGTCTTCTTACTAAAGCACATAACACGAAATGTAACAATTCGAAAAGCCGACGGTTGTTTTTATTACTTTCTTGAAAGCCGGCCGCATTGCTGTGAGATCACAAATACGGCTTTAAAATATCAAAAAAATATTCTGGAGTAAAATCGGGATTCCTAATTTTTCTCCGAACTTAAAAAATAGTGCAGCTTCAAATTGAACTGTTTGTTTTTTAATTCTGATTTTGGTAAGCTAAATTATTTAAAATTCATTTTTGTATCTGATAGTCGTTTGACTTTTGTGAGACGCGGACAGAAAAGGACGGGGTGCTATGACAGAGGTCGAGAGCGTTAACCGCCGAAATGGGTGGAAAATAGTACTGGCGATATGCATTCTTTTAATCCTGAGTGCGGCGGCGGTCGGTTATTGGCATTTTTACATGCGCGGCGTCATATCCACGGATGATGCTCGCTTTGATGGCGAACTGCTCGACTTAGCTCCCCAAATAAGTGGAAATCTTACAGAAGTTCGGGTCAATGAAGGCGATCAGGTGCGAAAAGGCCAGATATTATTTGTGCTTGATAAAAGATCAGCTGCGGCTGCCTTGGCTAAGGCTCAGGCGGCCGTTAGTTCCGCGCAGGCCGCTCTTACTGTGGCGCAGTCCCAACATAAAAAATGCGTTAACGGTCCGCGCCGAGGTGAAATTCAGATTGCTGAAACGGTGAAGCGAAAGGCCGACGTGGCGGTGAGGTTTGCTGAATCTGAGTGGTCACGCGTCAAGGCATTACATAACGACCGCGTGATGACCGAGGCATCGCGAGACAAGGTCAGGGCCGAGTGGGAGGCCGCAAAGCAGGCCCAGGAAGAAGCTCGCTTGTGCCTGAGGTTGCTGCGGGAAGGAAGCCGGACGGAGGATCTGGCTGCCGCCAAAGCGAATGTTGACCTCAAAAAAGCTCAGCTGGCCTCGGCTGAAGCGGCCTTGCACCTCGCGAAAATTAATCTTGACTATACCACGGTTCGCGTTCCCTTTGACGGTATCGTGGTTCGGCGATGGCAAAACCCCGGAGCGATCATTTCGGCTGGCAGGCCAATCCTGACAATCCTGAATCCAAACAGTTTGCATGTGGCCGCGAATATTGAGGAAAAAGATTTGTACCGGATCTCCATTGGGGACAAGGTGGATATCTCGGTTGACGCGTATCCTCACCTGATCCTGGCCGGACACGTGGGAAAAATCTTGCGGGCCACCAATTCCCAATTCAGTTTGATTCCGGCCGAGGGTGTCAGTGGAACCTTTATTAAGGTTGCTCAGAGAGTTCCAATTCGTATCGAGGTTGACTCATACCCTGATCTGCCTTTAGGGCCGGGGTTTTCCGTGGAAATCCGCATATACGCCTCCCAGGACAATATGACCTCAGGAGCTGTAGCCGCAGACAATGAATAACTCTCCTCCTTCGAGCTCATATCGCTGGCTCGTCCTCGGCATTATTATGATGGGCACGTTCTCGGTAATGCTGAATTCCAGCATTGTCAATGTAGCCCTCCCTCACATGATGAACGCTTTCGGGGTCAATCGTAATCAGATAGAGTGGGTTTCAACTGGCTTCATGCTGGCTTCAGCCGTGGTTATGCCTTTGGTTGGCTGGGTAATTGGACGAGTGGGGCATAAAGCTCTTTATCTTGGCGCGCTGGCTCTGTTTACCTTTGGAGCGGCGGTCAGCGCCTTTTCGTGGGATTATAATTCTTTGATCGGTGCTCGGATAATTACGGCCATTGGAGCCGGCGGCATCCAGCCTGTGGGCATGGCTATTGTGGCCAGCCTGTTCGAACCCCATGAGCGCGGCAAGGCACTCGGTATTTGGGGGACCGGCGTGATGCTCGGTCCCGCTCTCGGGCCTACGCTTGGCGGCTACCTTACTGATTGGTTTACCTGGAGGGCTATTTTTTCAGTGAACCTGCCTATCGGCCTCGTTACGTTGCTGGCTGGGGCGGCGGTTATGAAAAGTGAGAAATCAATACCCAGGACACGTGTGCCATTCGATTGGTGGGGTTTTTTCTTTCTGTCCATAGTACTGATTTGCGGCCTCCTGGCCCTTTCCAAGGGGCAGGAAAAAGGATGGGATTCAACCTATATTCGCACCTGCATCGCTTTAACCGTTGCCGGCCTCATATTATTCGTGACCGTGGAAAGCACTACCCGGCATCCACTGCTGGATTTATCACTCTTTCGCTATTTCAATTACTCTCTCAGCATGGTGCTGGCCATTTTCCGGTCAATTGGCCTTTTTGGCGGATTATTTCTGCTTCCGATCTTTCTCCAGAACATGTCGGGTTTTACGACCATTAAGGCCGGGTTATGGATGATGCCCGGTGCGATTATGATCGGCATTATGATGCCGGTCGCGGGAAGGCTGGCTGATCGCTACAATCCCCGCTGGCTGGCCACTTTTGGTACAGCGATTACCGGTTTTTCTCTGTTGATGTATGGCTACCTCGATCCTCTTTCAAACGCAACTATGATCATCGGCTGGCAGTTGGTGCGCGGTGTGGGCCTGGCTTTAATGATGGCCCCTCTTATAACCGCGGCCATTAATTCGGTGCCGCCGGATAAGGTTGCCGTGGCTTCCAGTTTCCTCAATGTTGTTCAACGCGTAGCCGGTTCCTTCGGAATCGCGCTCTTGAACACCTATGTTACCAATTCCATCAGTTCTCACAGTTTGCGCCTTGGAGAGCTTATTGGAATGCGGTCTGAAAACTTCCGTTACTTCGCCTCCCATGTCTCAGACGTGGTTTCCAGACAAATGCAGGGCTTGGGCAGTACAAGCGCCGCGAGTGAAATAATATCGAAACTTGTACTCAGACACGTCCCAGATCTGCCCACGAGCGAGTACGGGCGAGGACTGCTTTACTCGTTAGATTCGCTTTTTCACAGGGCAAGCGTGATGGGATTTGACAACGGGTTTGTCCTCGCCGGATGGATTGTTCTGGCTGGACTTCCATTTTGCCTGCTTTTGAAACCAGGCTGGTACCAGGCGGACGGAAGTAAAATTCAAATAGGATAGAGAGCGTTTATTTTGAGATAAGGGACATCTTAAAGTTCAGCCTCAGCGGGCTGTGTTTTTTGTGTTCTTTCTTTTTTACCTTTCAGTATTTCCATCCCCATTTCAGTCACGTTTTTGAAGGGCTCTTTACTATCTTCCCTAAGGTTTAGGGTGATAGCCTCACTCGGGCAATCACTGGCGCATAACCCGCATCCCAGGCATTGATCCCTGTTGATGCTGGGCGTTTCTTTCATAACGATGGCTCCCACCGGACAGCGCTCCAGGCAGCTTTCACATCCGATGCAGGCTTCCTCATCCACAACCGCCTCAAACATCGCGTTGAAATACCTGTGGGGTTCATGCCCTCTTTTTGAAATACCTTTCATGGACGCGCAGCAGCATGGGCAGCAGTTGCAGATATTGGACAGATGCTTGGAGTTGGCGCCGGCGTGAACCAGACCGGCTTTATCGGTCTCCTCAATGATTTTAAGGGCCTCGTCAGCCGTTATTTCTCTTCCCAACCCTGTATCAATATAATATTCCGCCGCGACACCAAAACTAAGACAGGTTTCCATAGGATGATCGCATCCCTCGCCGATCAGGCGCGCTTCCTTGCGGCAAACGCAATCCGTAACCGATATCTTTCTGGCGGCTTTAATGCTTTCTTCGAGCTTATGAAAAGGAAGGAGTACGGAACCGGCTTGAATGTTTTCTTTTACCGGAACCACTTTAAATCCCGCAACATGACTGGCGCCCATTTCTTCAAGATAGGCTGTATCGTAATATTCCTTGAAAAGACCGGCCAGTTCCTTATCGATTTTCTTTACGGAGTACTCATACAGCCCTATCATGAAGGGAGCGGCCCTATAGGCCGTTTGGCCCTTACGCCGTGTTCGAAAAATGAGCCCTTTGTCTGAGAGCGCGTCCAATTTTTCTTGAGCCCCCTTTTCCGTCATGCCGATACGCTTTGCGATTGTAGACGCGTCTTCCGGGAAAGGCGACAATGACACGACTGTCTTTGCTTCTTCTTCGTTAAACAGCCTCTTTAAAATTTTTATTTCCACTCCTGATTTTGTTTGAGGAAATCCTATAGGGAACTGGTCCAAGAATTCACGCAGTTTCAAATAATCCTGGTCAGACATTTAAGAAATTACCTCCACAACCCGCAGGCATTTTT
>JAFDLS010000133.1 GCA_019306365.1 Deltaproteobacteria bacterium | reverse complement strand
CCTCATAAAACAGGCTGGTTTTAATAAAATCCGGTGCGTTCCATTGCTGTAAAATCTATAGATGTTAAAATTACAATAGAAACATGACCAGCAGTCTGCAAAAGCTGTTTCATAAACCTCATTGGAACCGGTCAGGGCCCTAATCGGCCAAGTCAGGATTAAATGTTCTTAATTTTACCAGGTACAAGGAGGGCGTCATGAAAAAGTTCATTATACCATTAACAGTCATTTTACTGGTTGCGGGGGCCGCGTTTTACGCGGTGAACAGTCAGGCTTACATGAACCCATACATGTCGCGTCCCTGGCATCCCCAGGGTTCCTACTGTCCAAATTGCGGCATGTACCTGGGCCCGGGCATGATGGGCCAGGGCATGGGATACGGCATGATGGGACGAGGCATGGGCCCGGGCATGATGGGCCAGGGCATGGGATACGGCATGATGGGACGCGGAATGGGGCCGGGCATGTGGAGCCAGGGCTACAGGCAGCCCGGATGGCAAAAACCGGAGCCATTAAAAGAGAAAGATGTTAAGTCTTTCCTGGAAAATTACCTGAAAGCCATGAGGAATCCCAACCTGAAACTCGGGCAGATTAAAGACGCTGGAGAGGTTTTTGAAGTAGAAATACTCACGAAAGAAGATTCTCTTGTCGACAAGGTGATCGTGGATAAATACGGCGGCGGGATGCGGTCTTTCTATTAACGAAAAATTATTTCATTTTCAAAAAACCGGGTAATCCAATCAGATTGCCCGGTTTTTTATCAAACAGGTATATAGAGCGTTTGTCACAAATATGTTGCGTTTGGCCTTGGGGAAGGAGAAGGTTCAGCTTGATCCAGTCGCGTGAGCCGCCTTATGACAAACGCCAAAACATCATGTAATTGCCATTTGTTATATCATGGCAGCCGCTGTTAGAGCCTTGATTTACCTTAGTAATCAATTGGAACGTAATTTTGGCAATTACTAGAAGTAATAACAAAAAAAAACTGATAAGATAAAAAGGAGGGGGGATTTTATTTCCGGCGGCCCTGATTTTGGGTGTAAAAAATAAGTGTTGGCTCTATTTTGGGGCAGGTTTTTTCGTTCAGCAGACTCTTAGGCCTCATCTGACAGTGACGTGTCAAATCCATTTATATAGAAGCCCAACTGGCCGGGTTGGGCGCCCTGAAAAGTGTGAGCGGCGGCCTGTCAGCCCGGCTGCCTTGATCCGGCCTTTTCCCAAAACATACAACTGGTCTTAAAAATCTCAGTCTTAAAAAATTTAAAAAGTTGGGCGCTGTAAACAGGATACCGCGCCATCAAGTAAAAGCTTGACTTGCTCAGCGGCTCTTACTATTTTACTACGAACGGATCAAATCGCTCACCTTGCAGAAGGAGGGCGAAAAAATTAGATAATTCTGACACCGCACGGAACTAACTGTAAACAGGAGAAAAGACTATTAACCCCAATATCGATATGATTTTTGCAAGAAGAAAACTATGACATCAGAACTGCTCATCCAAATTGTAACCGGAGCCGGGCCAGTCAGCTCGAGTTCCAGCAGTAATGTCTGGACCATGGCTGCCAATGCAGGTCTCATGGTTCAATCCGTTTTACTTCTCCTGCTCGCCTTTTCCATTATCTCCTGGACGATTATCATCTATAAATCATTCCAGATTCGCAAGGCTCGGCGGGAGTCGTATTATTTTTTAGAGCTTTTCTGGAAAAGCCGCAGCCTGGTTTCCGTATACAACGAATCACGCCGGTTCGAAGGCAGTCCGGTGGCCGAAATTTTCAGGGTTGGATATCAGGAACTGACCCGCGTTCGCAAGAGCGCCCGAGAGGGTGTGGCCGACGACGAAGACGGTGAAGTCTTACCTAGCCAGTATCAGGCCATGGACAACGTGCAGAGAGCCCTGCGCCGGGCCATGAGCGTTGAAATAAGCCGGCTTATTCGCACCCTTTCCTTCCTGGCCACAACCGGCAACACCACACCCTTCATCGGGCTCTTCGGCACCGTCTGGGGTATCATGAGTTCCTTTCATGAAATTGGCATGGTTGGCTCGGCTAACCTGGCTGTGGTCGCCCCGGGAATATCAGAAGCCCTCGTGGCCACGGCCGCCGGCCTGGCCGCCGCCATCCCGGCTGTCGTGGCCTTCAACTATTTCAACAGCCAGGTAAGGGTCCTTGAAACGGAAATGACCAATTTCGCCTCGGATTTCCTTAATATCCTGGAGCGGGATACATTGAAAAAAGCAAGCGGTCAACGATAGGCACAGCACATGGCTTTTGATCTCGACGACGGTAACCGCAGATTGATGTCCGATATCAATGTCACGCCCTTTGTGGACGTGATGCTGGTGCTGCTAATCATTTTTATGGTTACCGCGCCCATGATGATGCAAGGCATAGACATTAACCTGCCTCAGGTGGATACGAAGGCCATCCGCACCGAAAGTGAGCGGGTTCTTATCACACTTACCGCCGGCGGGGACGTCTTCATAGACGAGTACAAGGTGACTCTGAAGGATCTCGGTATAAAGGTGCAGCGGATCGTGGAAGCTCGAGGAACCAAAGAAGTATTCCTTCGGGCCGACAGGTCCATCCCCTATGGCAAGGTAGCTAGGATCATGGCTGAAATTCGCAAGGCGGGCGTAGCCAACCTGGGACTCGTGACCGACCCGGAGCGAATCGAGCCGCCAAAAAAGTAACAAAATATTTCACTTAAAAACAAACTCTGACGCAAAATATTATGATATACTGGTAGAGGCCGCGGGAAACTGGCCGGGTGAGATCAAATAAGCCGGCTGGTGACGCGGGCTATGGGGTATGAGTATGAGCGCTGCTTACGGCGATATTATTCTTGATGAGGGTCTTGATCCACGGTTCAAATTGACTGTTATCATCTCAATCGCCTTGCATCTGGCAGTTATTTTGTTTGGTTTCATCCTCTTGCCCGGGCTGACCTCCGGGAGAGCTCTCCTGCCGCCTGTTTACACGGTCAGGCTGGTCTCTTTGCCGCCCATGGCCGCTCCGGCTGCGGCCCCTAAAAAAGCCGCGGCCAAACCTGCCTCCAAGCCGGCCTTCATTCCCCCCAAGCAAAAAGCCGAATTGATCCCCCTGGGGCCGGTCAAAGAGGGACCCAAGAAAAAAACGGAGATCAAAAAAATCAAAAAAGCCCCTCCCAAGTCCAAGCCGGTTCGCCGGGTTGATTCCAGCCGTGACCTTGAGAAGGCCCTGGCGAGGGTAAAAACCAAAATTCAAAAAAAACAGCAGGCCAGTGACCGTATTGATTCAGCTATCTCCAGGCTGGCTAAAAAGTCTGGGCCCGGCGGCGGTACAACCACCGCCTACGGCCTTCAGGGGACAGGGCCGCGAAGCGAATTAGACGTAAAGCTGGGGGAATGGCTGATTGTTATTCACAATGTCATCAACGCCAACTGGAACATGCCGCCAGCGGGCCTGCTCCGCAAGAAAGGCCCATTGGAAGCGGTTTATATTATTCAAATATCCCAGTCAGGCACAATCGTCAGGGGCTGGTTTGAACGGAAATCAGGGGATAAGTATTTCGATCAGTCTGCTGAAAAAGCCGTCGCCCGATCCAATCCTTTGCCTCCTTTGCCAGAGAACTTCAAAGGTCAGAATTTTGAAGTTGGACTCCGTTTCACTCCAACAGGGTTGACAAACAATGAATAGAGAAACTTGAGAAGGAACACTCATGAAGCTTCATAAGGTAATCGGCCTCACTATCTGCCTGCTGATCGGGCTCATCCTTTCGAGCGGTCCCGCTTCGGGCCGGGTTTACATTGACATCAATCAGCCTTTTGTCCGGAAGATCCCGCTGGCCGCGCCTGATTTCGTTCCTCTTAAATCCGGCGGCTCAGCCCCGGTCAGTATCAGTCAGGGACTGCCTCAAATGCTCAGTCATAACCTGGACCTGACTGGGCTTTTTATCGTCCTGGATAAACGTACCTTTCTCGAGGTCAATAAGAAGGCAGGCATTACCGAAGGTAAAATCAATTTCAAAGACTGGCTGATGATAGGAAGCGAGCTTCTGATCAAAGGCGCTTACGATATAACAGGAAATAACCTCACCCTCGAACTCAGGCTTTTTGACGTCTTCGAAGGCCGGATGCTTCTGGGGAAACGTTACACCAGCGTCCTCAAGGACGGTCAGGCCATGATCACCCGCTTTATTAACGAAATCATGCTGATTCTGACAGGGGAAAGGGGAGTCTTCGGTTCCGCAATTGCCTTTGTTAACAAGCAGGACCAGAATAAAAATATATATATGGTTAAATTTGGTCAGAAAGATACCATAAAAATAACCAACAACCGCTCCTTGAATCTGAGTCCGGCATTTTCCCATGATGGAAATGAGCTGGCGTATATCTCATATAAAACAAGAAAACCGGAATTGTACGTTCGCCGCTTATCTGACGGCCGGGAAAGAAAGGTCTCATCCCCTAAAGGACTCTATATCTCACCGCAATTCACCCCAAGCGGCGCTATCCTGGTGTCAATCAGCCAGTCGAATTACTCCAATATTTATCTTCTGGACGGAATTGGCCGAATAAAAAGACAGTTAACAAGGCTGTGGGGGATCAATATCTCGCCAACCATCTCCCCGGACGGTAAAAGGTTCGCCTTTGTTTCAGACAGGGCTGGCACCCCTCAGATTTATACCGCCTCCATGACGGGCGGTGACGTGAGCCGGGTCACTTTTGAAGGTGAATACAATACCGATCCCGAGTGGTCGCCCCGCGCGGATCGTTTGGTTTATGTCGGCGCCCATGGTGGCCGATTCAACATATATACCATCAAATCAGACGGCACCGATCGCCAGCAGCTAACTTCGGAAGAGGCTGATGACACCAACCCTTGCTGGTCTCCGAACGGACGATTAATCGTTTTTACCTCGACCCGTCTGGGCCGATCAATGATTTTTACCATGACGGCCAACGGAGAAAGACAGCGCCCGCTGGCCTTGAGCTTGCCGGGGGAACAAAGCTCCCCAACCTGGTCGCCGGTCATACTGGATTGACCTAAATCAAGAAGATTCTTGGATTAGTGTTTGACCTTAAAAATTATCCGAGATATACTAAGCAAATATGTTAGAGAAAGGTAGTGGCAACCAAATATTTCATCCACTCTTTCCCGGAACAGAAAGCTAAAACGGGAAAAAAGGCAAAGGAGATTTGAGAATGAAACGGCATGGACTAATTTTATTCTTGGTGGCCCTTTTAATTTTGCCTATTATGGCGTTAAACTTTACCTCTTGCGCCAAAAAGGCTGTGACGACCGAAGCGCCCGGCATCTCAGCCGAAGAAAAAGCCAGACAAGAGGCCGAACGTAAAAAACGCGAACAGGCAGAAAGAGAAAAGGCGGCCGCAGAAGCCAAGAAAAAAGCGGAAGCGGAAGCTAAGCTCAAAGAACAGCAATTAGCGCGTGAAAAAGCGGCCGCGTATGCGCAGAGAGCCCTTTTCCTGAATCAGCATGTTCACTTTGATTTCGATAAGTATACTATCAAAACCAATGCTGAAATCGTCCTGCGGGCCAAAGCTGATTACATGAAAAAGAACCCCAAGATTGCCATTGAGATTCAAGGGCACTGTGATGAACGGGGTACCCTGGACTACAACCTGGCCTTGGGAGACCGGCGTGCAAATGCCGCCGCCAAGTACCTTATGTCACTCGGCATAAGCCAAAGCCGGATTGAAACCATATCTTACGGCGAGGAGCGGCCCCTCAACCCGGGTCACAATGAGGACGCATGGGCTGAGAACAGGCGCGCTCAATTTTTAATCATCAGTGGTGAATAACCTTAAAAACTGCCTGCCCGGGGGGAACGCCACCCCCTGGGTAGTATTTTCTAATGAAAAAAACTAAGCTTATCTTAATTGGAACCTTGGTTGCGTCCGTAATCCTGGTATCCGGATGTATCATAACCGAGGCAGACTTCAATCGGTTGTCAAATCGGGTTGCCGCTAATAATAGGGATAACTACGCCCTTAAGACCGAAATAAGCGATCTTCGCGCTCAAACCAAACTTAGAGACGTGGAACTTGATCGCCGGATCGAACAAACCCGTCAGAACCTGCCCGATATGAGGCTGGAACTGGATCGTATGCAGACCGAGTTTCAACGTTTGACCAACATCATAGAACTCAGCCAGCGCCGAAACTTCATGGATGATACTCAGGCCACGGCCCTGAAGAAAGAGCTGAATTTTATCAAACGTCGGCTCGACAGGCTCGAGGCGACCTTGTCGTTGTCGCCCATGCGCTCCTCGTCGTCTTTGCCCCAGGGTGAAGCTGTCAAACCTGAGCAGACGACCGTCGTATCGTCCGTTGTCAAAGAAAAACCGGTGGCCGAAGTCAAGCCTGCCACGGCTGAGGGGCTCTACAAGGTCGCTGAAACCTTGTACAAAAAGAGCCTATATGATGCAGCGCTGAATAAGTATAAGGAATTCCTGAAAAAGTATCCCAGGTCCAGTCTCGCGCCTTCAGCGCAGTTTTTCGCGGGTGAGTGCCTCTATCAGCAGAAGAAATTTGAGGAAGCCATTCTCGAATATCAGAAAGTTATCAAGCAGTACGGCCGGAGTCCGAGGGTTTCCAACGCGCTGCTCAAACAGGCGTTCGCCTTCTATAATATCGGTGATAAGACCAGTTCAAAGCTGCTTTTACAAAAGCTGGCCCGGGAACACCCTAAAACTTACTCTGGCGGGGTAGCCAAAAAAAGGCTCTCCTCAATGAAATAGTTCTGTTCTATGCCCTGCATGAGGCTGGCTGTGCCCGGATCCTGGAAGATCCTTAACAAGGCAAATGCGTCCTCAGCGTCCATTCTGACTTCCTCGTAATAATATTACCCGGCCTATACTCCCGGCACGTCAGGGTAATAGATATAATTTTGCGATATTACAGCTTAAATAAATATCTTCGAAACCGATTCGGATGCGCCATCGCGAAAATACGCCTTGACGCCGGTTTAAGCTGCCCCAATCGAGACGGCACACTTTCCAATCGCGGCTGTATTTTTTGTGATGAAAAAGGATCAGGTACCGGGGCGGTCCGGTCCGGGGTGGATTTGGCCGGGCAAATCGAAAACGGCCTGATCCGCATGAGGGGCCGCGCTGAAAAATTTATCGCCTATTTTCAGTCCTATACAAATACATACGCCCCGGCGGGGCGTCTCAAGGAAATGTGGGATCTGGCCCTGGCCCCGGATGAAATTGTCGGTCTCTCTGTGGGCACACGGCCTGATTGTCTGACGGATGAAACCCTTGATCTGCTGACCGGGTATGCTCAGGAGTATGAAGTCTGGCTGGAACTTGGCCTGCAGTCAGCTTCAGACCGCACCCTCGAATTAATCAATCGCGGGCACACGGCCGCCGATTTTGCTCAGGCAGTTTCCCGTGTCAAAGGCAGGGGTATTAAAATCCTGGCTCACGTCATCCTCGGCCTGCCTCATGAAGGCGAAAAGGAAGCGCTCAACACAGCCGGTTTTATCGCCG
>JAFDLS010000132.1 GCA_019306365.1 Deltaproteobacteria bacterium | reverse complement strand
AGACTCCCGTTTTGTGGAATTCACTTCTTATGTAAATATAAATTTCATGAAATTTGAACCGATAAAGTTTAACTAAATCAAACTATGTTCCGCCAAATTATAAAAAAATAACGATTGACGCAAGATTTTTTTTAACGATTGTTAAATCAGGCGGTAAAGGGCAGAAACCCTTTTTTTAAAAAAGGACCTCTTAAATCTTAATCCCTTCCTAAAAAAATCCTCTGATCAGCCTGTACAGCCTATCAGAGGGCATTTGTTGTTAGAAGCCATCTCAAAAAAGTTTGTTTACCCTAACTCATGAGCACCGCTTCGCTCACGCTGCAGCGGCATATGCCGTACGAAAATTTAAGTCCTCGAAACATTTAAAATGTTCCTGCGGGTTAAATTTTCTTTCTTCGCGATTTAGACCAAAACACTAATTTTGAGATAGCTTCTAGCATTTCATAAAGTTCAAAGAAAAGTTAGTTTATTGATTCACTTAACCTTAAAACAGTTTATGGAAGTAGGATAAAAAGAAGCCGCCAGCCACCGCGGACCCGATAACACCGGCCACATTGGCGCCCATGGCGTGCATCAACAGATAATTACGTTTGTTTTCCTGCTGTCCAAGATGCTGGACAATACGGGCGCTCATGGGAACCGCTGAAACACCGGCCGCCCCAATCATCGGGTTGAAGGGCTCCTTGGAGATCAAGCTCATGATTTTACCGAGCAGAATCCCCCCGGCTGTTCCGATACCAAAGGCAAGCAGACCCAGCAAGAGAACCATTAGCGTTCGTGTCTGAAGAACCTTATCCGCGGGCATGGAAGCACCGATACCCAGCATGAGCAGGATGGTTATTATATTTATCATCTCGTTTTGAGCGGTATTTGACAGCCTCTCAACAACCCCGCTTTCCCGAAAAAGGTTACCAAGAAGGAGCATACCTACCAGGGGAGCGCTTTTGGGAATAAGCAGAATAATAATAATGGACGAGTAAATGGGGAAGAGGACCTTCTCCGCCTTCGAAACCGGGCGCAGCATTGGTTTCATCAGGACGCTTCTTTCCTTCTTGGAGGTCAAGGCCCTGATGATCGGCGGCTGGATAATAGCCACCATGGCCATATAGGAATAAGCCGCAGTGGCGGTAATACCCATAATGTCCGGAGCCAATAACCCGGTGGTGAATATGGTGGTTGGTCCGTCAGCCCCGCCGATAATCCCGATGGCGCATGATTCTTTTAAAGTGAATCCCAGGAAGATGGCCCCGGCAAAGGCGGTATAAATACCGATCTGGGCCGCGGCCCCGAGCAGGAAAGCCTTGGGGTTTGCTATCAATGGGCCGAAGTCGGTCAAAGCGCCAATGCCAAAGAAAATAAACTGCGGCAGGATCGTCCAGGTGTAAAGACCGTACTTGAGGATTATGCCTAAAACACCGGCCATACCTGGAGCCAGGCCCGGTTCTGGCTGAGTGGTCAGGCCGGTAAGCGGCAAATTAGCCAGGAGCATACCCGCCCCAATAGGCAGCAGCTCATAAGGCTCCCACTCCTTTTTGATGGCCAGATAAATGAACCCCAGGCCAACCAGGATCATAACGATCTGGCCCGGATTATTAATCAATGAGGTGAAACCTGTCCGAACTCCAAACATATCAGCTCACCTCTTCTTTCTTGTTTGAATTCTCGGCTTTTGCAAAAATCTTACCCACGACCCAGGTGATGAAAGCCAGAAGACTCATAATGAAAAAAACCACGAAAAGGCCATTGCCAATAATACGCAAGGCCTCAGGCCATTGATTATAGCTGATTTTATAACCAGCTACCTCGTAGCCGCCTTCAGTGAAGGCCAGGACGACAGTCTCTTTGGTTTCGGCCTTTCCGGTGAAACTGGTCTCAAATACCGCCAGAAGGTAATCACCCTTCGGAAGATCGGCAAAGGTTTCAGTTTTTTCCACTTTGGCCAGGCGGCGCGATTTGATCTCTCCGACCGACTCCCTTACAGACTTAACCAGGTCGCCCCATTGGCGCTCCGTTTTGGCCTGTCTGAGCCCCGGTGTAATAAGGTTATATGTTTGACTGTATTGCTGCTTATCAATTAGTTGAAGGTATGACTGGCAGAGTTTATCGGCTGCCTCAGACAGGGTGGGTTCCTGAGCCAGGACCGAACCTGAAAAAGGCAGCCATAGAAGTAGAACAAGTGAAGTGAAAAAAATTTTTAGGTTCATAAGGGTTCCTTCGAAAATGGTGGAACCAAATGCCTCTCGATATGTTTTCAAAGCCGTACGGATCACTCCCCACAACCAAAAAAAAAGCAGTCGTCCGAAACCTTCCTCAGGAATGATTCAGACGGCCACCAAAAAAAATGAATAGACATAAATTTATAGATCCCACCAGCGTGGGGTTATTCCAGTGTCATTAGGACCGCATCGGCTTCAACCGAGTCTCCGACCTGGACGTTGATCTCTTTTACCGTGCCGTCATCTGTAGAGACAACCGGTATTTCCATTTTCATGGCTTCAAGGGTGGCTACCTCGTCATCCTCAGCAACTTTATCACCGACCTTGACTTTGATTTCCAATATTTTTCCACTCATTGGCGAAACAATTTCTATCATTTATTTTCCTCCTAAATGATGCTATCAGGTTCTCCCTTCATTCTCCATCTCCAGGCTAATCGTAAAGACTTAAAAGCCGGGAATGAACAAAAGGCCCTGTAGCTTGTTATCCATATCCTGCTTTTTTGTCAAGCATAAATAATGAACTTTGTATTATCGCATAAGATCCGCCTTGCCGGCTTTTCATGGCATAAGATGTCGAACCTCCTGGTTAATTCCTACACAGAAAGAGCCTCACCCGTTGGATAAGGCAACAGATTAAATGTTTTTCCAGGGAACCGTTCCCTTAATAGAGACCTCTGCAAAACTTCGTCCTTTAGTCGAACTCATTGTCAGGCTCAAAATTAAGTCCTCGAAATATCTAACATATTCCTGCGGGTTAATTTTTCGCCTTCCGCGATTTCAACAAAATTACTGGTTTTGCAGAGGTCTCTAATAACGAGCAGGATGGAAAAGAAAATTAAACACAAACATCATAGACAGGAAAATTAAAAAAAGGTAGATTGTTCTCTCACCAGGATAAAAAAAAGGAGGGGGATCATGAGTTCCAAGGTGTTGATCATTGTATCTTCGGGAGAGCGTGAGAAGGCGTTAACCGGCCTGATGTACGCGCGAAACGCTTTGCTTTGGGGCTGGCTGGATGATATCAAGGTCATGTTTTTCGGGCCATCTGAGGGGCTGCTGCTCGAAGACGAACAGGTGCGTCAGGAGGCGCAAGAGATCGCTGAAACTGAAAAACCCCTCGTTTGCAAGTTTATATCCGATCAGGAAGGCACATCTGAAAAAATTGAGGAACTTGGATTGAAAGTCGCTTACGTCGGTCCGATTATATCGGACCTTATCAAAGACGGATACGTCCCGATGGTTTTCTAATTCACTCGAGTCCGATGAAACTAAAGATAATTTTCATCCGCCTTAAGGGCGATATCCAGTTTTGTCAATAAATTCGCTGTCCTTGACATTGAAGTAGGCTGAGCTTACTATTTTATTAAAAAGGTTAGAAGCCTGATGAATACTATTGACCCATATGAGGCCCTGGGGGTTTCCAAGGACAGTTCCCAGGATCAAATAAAAAAGGCCTACCGTAAACTCGCTCGAAAATATCACCCGGACATCAACCCGGGCGATGATAAGGCTGAAGAGAAGTTCAAGGAGATCTCAGAAGCCTATGACATCCTCGGGGATGAGGCCAAGAGGGCGGAGTATGACAAGCTCGGGCAACAGCAATTTTATGAATCCGCCTTCGGAGGAGCCGGATATCAAAAGCCTGACTTTGGAGCCGACGCCGGTTTTGAGGATATCTTCGGAGACCTCTTCGGACGCCGCCAGCAAAGCGGTGGGGGTTTTGATTTCCACACTTTTTTTAGCGACGGACAGATTTCGCCGGGAGGCGGTTTTTACCAGACAGCCGCCGGGCCTCAACGGGGCGGGGACCAGATATACAGTCTTCGCATAAGTTTCCAGGAAGCCATAAATGGAACCGAAAGATTTTTGGAGTTTGAACGTCCGGTAGCCTGTTCTAGCTGCGGAGGGCAAGGGGTCGAAGCCGCCGGAACAGAGGCCTGTCCGGTCTGTCAGGGAACCGGCCAGATTATGCGCCAGGCCGGCGGCAAGTCGGTAGCCGCGTCCTGTCCCCAATGCGGCGGTTCGGGCCGAGCCCAGGGATTCAAACCCTGTCCCGCCTGCAGAGGGCAGGGGCAAACACTGCAAAAAGAGAAAATAAAAGCACGTATCCCCGCCGGTGTTGACAATGGCTCCAAGGTTCGGCTGGCGGGCAAGGGAATGCCCGGAATGGGGGGCGGTCCCGCCGGGGACCTCTTTTTAGAAATTGAAGTCGCGCCTGACCCTGTATTTCACCGCCAGGGCCGCGATATATACATTGACGCCAAAGTACCTCTTTTTGATGCGGTATTAGGCGGAAAGGTCGAGGTTCCAACACCAACCGGCGGCCGGGCCATGCTGAAAATTCCCGCAGGCACCCAGACTGATCAAAAATTCAGGCTTAAGGGTAAGGGCATACCCCGGGGAAAAAGCAAGCCGGCCGGGGACCTGTACGTGACCGCGAAAATCCAGGTACCTAAAGATCTGAGCCCGGAAGCCAAAGAAATGTTCGAAAAGCTCAAAGGTATGGTATAACCCTTAACATCACAGAAAGACGACCAATGCCCAGTCCCATTTGTTCAATCACCCGTGTTGCTCAACGTCTGAAAGTGTCGGTTCGGACAATCCGGACTTATGAAACTGAGGGGTTCATCACCATCGAAAGGATAAGCGGCCGCTGTTATCTTCGCCCTGAGGACATTGAGGTTATCGCTCTGGTTAACAGGCTCAGGAGAGACCTCGGGGCTAACCTGGCCGGTGTGGGTACCATCCTTGAGATGCGCCAGACGATTCTCGACCTTAAGGAACGGCTGGCCCTTCTGGAACGAGAAACTGCCGGGCAACGCGTAAAAAGCCGAAAAAAGGTATGATTAAAGGCGGGCCCCGGTCTCTCCTGGTCCGGCCCCTTCTGTTTCTTCTTCTTTTTTATCTAATGGGTCTTTCCCTGGGACCCCGTCTAGCTCACTTGGTTCGGTGGCTCTGGCCCATAACCGCCGCGGCCGTTCTATTTTTTACCTTCTGGTTCATAAAAAAATACAAGTCCCCTCTGGCCGTTGCGGCAGTGGTTTTTTTCTTAATCGGCTTGGCCGCCGCAGCTACCGCTTTTAAAACGCCTGAAAATAAAAATCACGTATACCAGTACCGGGATAAACCGGGCTTGAACTTTGGCGGGCGGGTGGCTGAAACTCCCTGGCTGGCCTTTGACCGGGTCCGCCTGATCGTATCGGCCCGGGAGGTCCTGGAACCCGGCGGGGATCCGACCCCGGTAAGCGGCCGCATTTATCTGACTGTCCTGAGTGATCACCTGCATGTTAAAAGAGGCGATTTTATCAGATTCCCGGCAACCTTGAGGCAGATTAGCGGTTTTTCGAACCCGGGCGGGTTTAACTATCAGTCGCACTGGAACGCGCAAGGTGTCTGGGTTCAGGGTTTTTTAAAGGATCCCCGTTTTCTGGTCAGGATAAAAGGTCCGGGTCAGCGTTCGTCCCCTGCGGCATTTATGGATCAGATTCGAGATAAATCCGCCCGCTTTGTTGAACAAACGATCAACCAGCCGGCACTCGGGCTTGTCAAAACAATGCTCCTGGGTATCCGGGACGATATCGAACCGGAGATACAGGGGGCCTTCAGACGCCTGGGACTGGCTCACCTCCTGGCGATCTCCGGGCTTCATATCGGCCTGATAGCTATAACGTCATACTGGTTATGCCTGAAGCTGCTTTTGCTCTGGCCCGGCCTGGCGCTTCGCGTAAACGTGCCTCGTTTAGCCATTCTCTTAGCCCTAGGACCGGTTATTCTGTATACCGGTCTGGCCGGCGGCAGACCTTCAATCCTGCGGGCAGCCATTATGGTCGGTTTTTTTTGTCTGGCTTTTTTCCTGGGTCGAAGGCGGGATTTGTTAACCGCCCTGGCGGCGGCGGCATGGGCTATCCTCATCTTTCAGCCCGGAGCAATTTTCAGCGTTTCCTTTCAGCTCTCTTTTGCCGCTGTTGGAGCGATCATCATTTTAAGGCCGCTCCTCTTAAATTTTTTTCAAAAGCGAACGAAACCAGAGACAGAGCGATCTGGCCTGTATGAGGTTCTGAACCGATATACAGAACTGGCGGCCATCACCCTGGCCGCGTTTTTGGGAACCGCTCCCATCGTCGCTTACCATTTTAACCAGCTTCCTCTGCTGACCTTGCCGGCCAATTTAATCATCACGCCGTTGTTCACCTTAATCATAATCCCGCCGGGGCTTTTAGGCTTGATAACAGCCCCTGTTTCCCCCTGGCTCGCGAAAATCATCTTCCTGTCAATCGAAAGGCTGATATGGATTATGCTGGCCGCCATCGAAGGCGCGGCTTCCTGGTCATGGGTGAACTTGACGCTGCCCAGCCCCGGCCCGGCCTTTATCGTCGGTTATTATCTTCTTCTACTCAGCTTCTTTCTGATCCAGCCCTTCAAGAAAGCGGTCCTTGTCTCGATCCTGATAATCGCCGCCTTTCTGCCGCTCCATTTCTGGCCGGTTATTTATCGATCTCTCAACCCCGAGCTTAAGGTGACCATGCTGGATGTCGGCCAGGGCAATGCGGCCCACGTTTCTTTTCCTGACAGGACGGAAATGATGATTGACGGAGGAGGTTTTCCCAAGTCCAATTTCGATCCCGGCGCAAATATTATTACTCCATATTTACTGCATCAGGGTGTGACCCGGCTAGACGTTCTTGTCCTCAGCCACGCCCACCCGGATCATTGCGGCGGTCTGGCCTGCCTGGCTCAGAAATTCCACCCAACCTCTTTCTGGTCCAATCACGAACAAAGCTTCTCAAAAACCTATTTAAAACTGCTGGAAGCAGTAGAAGGAAACAAAATCAAACATCCTGCCCTTGAAGATCTTTACCGCCCCAAACATTTCGGGCCAGCCCTTGTACAGGCCCTCCACCCGCCGCCGAATTTCCTGGCACTCCAGGCTGCCGGGAAACGAACACCGCACCTTAACAATAACTCGTTGGCCCTCAGAATCCAGTTTGGCCAAATCGTTTTTCTGTTTCCCGGAGACCTGGAAACGGCCGGTGAGGCTGAAATCCTATCCAGGCAGAGGGACAGGCTGCGGGCCGACGTGCTTCTGGCCTGTCACCATGGCGGACGGACCTCGTTAACACCTTCTTTTCTTGAGGCGGTTAGACCCAGGTATATCGTGTTTTCGGTCGGCCGGTATACTCGCTTTAACCAGCCTTCGCCGGAAGCCGTGGCCCGCGCCAGAGCAGTCGGGGCTGAGGTTTATCGCACCGACCAGCATGGCGCGGTGACCTTTGTCACTGACGGAAA
>JAFDLS010000131.1 GCA_019306365.1 Deltaproteobacteria bacterium | reverse complement strand
CGGTTGTACTTGGCGATGCGCTCCGATCTGCTGAGTGACCCTGTCTTGATCTGGCCGGTACCGGCAGCCACGACGAAATCGGCGATAAAGGTGTCTTCGGTCTCACCCGAACGATGCGAAACAACCGCCGTATAGCCTGCCTGACGAGCCATGCTGATGGCCTGAAGCGTTTCGGTAACCGTTCCGATCTGGTTGAGTTTGATGAGGATAGAATTTGCGGCCCCCTCTTCGATTCCCCGGCTCAGGCGCTTGGTATTGGTCACAAACAGGTCATCACCGACTATTTGAATTTTCTGCCCGAGTTTTTTATTCATGGAAGCCCATCCGGTCCAGTCGTCCTCATCCAGCCCGTCTTCAATGGATAGTATAGGGTACTTTTGGACCCATTTTTCGTAAAACTCAACCATCCTGGCTGAGCTTCGGGCTGAGCCGTCTGATTTGTGAAAAACGTACTTCTTTTTCTTTTTGTCGTAAAAGGCGCTTGCGGCCGCATCGAGGCAGATGACAATATCCTTCCCAACCTTGTAACCAGCCGCTTTTATTGCCTTAAGTATGACCTCAATGGCCTCGTCATTGGATTTTAAATCAGGAGCGAAACCGCCTTCGTCACCCACAGCCGTGGATAAGCCGGCTTGACTCAATTCCTTTTTCAAAGCATGGAAGACTTCAGCTCCAGCCCGCAGAGCCTCGGCAAAGGTGTCGCCCACCAGAGGCATAATCATGAATTCCTGGATGTCCACATTGTTGCCCGCGTGTTCCCCGCCGTTTAAGATGTTCATCATCGGCCTGGGCAGTTCGCAGGCGCTGGCCCCTCCCAGGTAACGGTAGAGAGGTAAAAAACACGCCTCAGCCGAAGCTCGGGCCACGGCCATGGAAACACCCAATATAGCGTTGGCTCCCAACACTTCCTTGTTCTCGGTACCGTCCAGGTCGATCATCGTCTGGTCGATCAAAATTTGATTAAGCCCATTCAGACCCAGAATTTTGGGCGCTATAACATCCTCCACGTTTTTTACGGCCTTGAGCACTCCCTTGCCATTGTATCTTTTTTTTACTTTGTCTCTTAACTCCAAAGCCTCATGTATCCCCGTGGAAGCTCCTGATGGAACAGCAGCCCGGCCAAATGAGCCGTCTTCCAGCCAGACATCCACCTCCACGGTGGGGTTACCTCGAGAATCTAAAATTTCCCGCGCTTTTACTTCAACAATGGCAAGCATCATAGCCTCCTTATTTCATCATATATTTGTTAAAATTATGTAAGTTACATTTTATGGAAGTTATAACAAACCTGACCTGTTTGACAACCGAAATTTTTGTTTCCTCGGGGTCATCCGTTATGCTTTCACGGGACACCGGAACCGCTTGAGGCTTGCCATATTTAAATGACGCTTGTTATCTGTTTTTTTGACAGGGTTCTTATCTCGGTTTTATCTTTCCAAAATTACTCGATCATCCTCAAGGCTCAGGATTTGGATTTTGACAGGAGATGGTTCCGTGTCAATCAAGGCATAAGACGGTGGAGCGCCTTTTTTGTCTTCGCTTTTAAGATGGCCGGGGTTAACCCAGAGGATGTCGTCTCGTTCTTCAATGGCTGGCAGATGGCTGTGCCCGAAAAGCACCATGTCCGGTTTTTCTTCTCTGGCCAGTTCTGCCGGGTCTTTGTCTTCAGGACGATCATTTTTATGAGGTGTGCCGGCATGAGTCAGGAGGACCCTGAGGCCGCCAAACTCAGCGAGAAGGCGATTGGGAACGCCGGGGTCCTGGTAGTAGCCGCTGAAAACGCCGGGTACCCGTAAAACTTCATAACCCGCTTCTGTGAGCACATCCGCGTCATCGTAATCGTCTCCCAGGTGAACAATATGTTTTATTCCGATGGGGGAAAGACGATCGGCCAGAAGGCGGACATTTTCCGTTTCCCCATGACTGTCACTTATGACGGCAATTTTCATGGCGACCTCCTGTTTTAGACGGCCTGCCGGTTATTAAAAGCTCAGCCAGAGTCTAGCCTGATATCCTTTTTACTAATAAACAGATACCCTGCTGAATCAGATATATCTCGCTTCTCAATGCCTGGAAAATTTTATAAAAAGTTTTTCTTCCCTCCTGGACCAGGTTGCCTTTGAGCAGACAGGTACACCTATTCGGGTGGTTTTATGTATTGCATGGTCCCGTCTTGAACCACGGCCGTCCTAGCTTCACCTGGAAAATCTTTTTCAAGGATATCCATAACATCCGCCCATGTTTTAACAACAACAGCTTCATCAGGATGACAGATCCAATCAAGGCTTGTCCGGTCTGGATTAGGAGCCATGATAATTAATTTTTTTAGTACTTTTTGCACAAAACCTTTGGCCCTCGGGGTAAAATGGCGGCCGCCGTAATCGCTTCCCCAGCTTCGAAAGACATAATGAGGGACCTGACCTTCAGGCGCGTCGGAAATCAGAACAGCCGTTCCCTCGCCGGGTTTCAGGAGGCCCAATGCCACCCCCAGGGCGATGGCTGACTCATTGGCCTTTCCATAGGAATTGCTGATGACCAGGTCATACCCGGAGGTGTGGGGCAGCCCGTAGTGGTCCTCGCCTTCTTTGGCCCCGGCGGCGTGAGTGGCGCGGAAGGGGCCGGCGTAAAGATTGGTGATCTCGCCCCGGCGATTAATCATACAATCAACTTTGAAATTTAACCCGACGATGTCTCCCGCGGCGTCGCTTTCGGCGCGCATGATGTTATTTTCAAAGTTACCCAATCCGACTCGGCTTCGATCCCTGTATAATTGGTTATGAAATTGATTTATAGTCTCTATCGCGGCGACACCCGGTAAGATTAATTTTGCCCCGCCCCCAAATCCCAGGTGGACGTGAGGGGTAATACAACCAATGCCAATCTTCAGATCGCACGCCATAAACTCCCGGTTGAACCAGAGTTCCACACCGGTAGGGGTTCGTCCAACCGATACCGTGTTCTGGAAGGCATCGTGATTGTAAACGGCATAATTTTCCACGATCTCATCCCCCAATTTTTTACGGGCGTTGATCATGTCGTAGGTCCCGTGAGAGCCTAGCGCCCACATGAATCTAATTTGATCCTTCGCCATTCCGGCGCTATGGAGGGATTCGAGAACAGGCGGAGCTACATCCTTGACCGGGGTTGGACGAGTCATGTCATCGAAGACGATTATGGCCTGGTTTTTCCCTTTTGCCAATTCTTCCAGCGTGGGTCCTTCCACCGGATGATCGATTTTCTCTTTAATCTGTTCAGCGGTGAGGCCGGGCTTTTCAAAGCCTTCCGGGTTCAAGTTGGTTATATCCCAGCGATCGGGCAGGGTTAGTTCCCATTCGGTGTTTTCGTACCAGAGTCTGGATGGTATAGAAATTTTTTGCATTGTATCCTCCTATGTTTGTCAGGTTTTTTCCAGGCCGAATGGGCCCTCTTGTTAGAGCAAGATCAAACGTGTGGTTAAATATAACAGAAAGGTTGCCAAACATGAACTTTTAATTTGTGGTAATATGCATCCATTCTAAATGACGGCTGGAATAAAAAAACCGGGTAAAATTTAGTCTACCCTACAACAAAAACCTGTCAGCAACAAAGAAATTGTCCAGTTTTAGTGGCAAATAATTTGTCCGTCTCATGGCTCCCTCCTTGGATACCATATCGACCGGACAGTTTATGTGCTACATACCCGGACAGTTTATGTGCTCCCCACAATTTTATCGATAAGTCTTGACTTCTATTCAAAAGCGGTTATACTTAAGACAATCAAATAAGGCCTGCCTTACCGCAGGTTAGTTTCTGTCTGAAGGAAATATCTATTTGTCATACGTGACATCCTGAAGTTTGGAAACATGAGAATTTTTTAAAGGAGGGTGTTACTATGGCTAATGGAAGCGTGAAATGGTTCAATGAGCAAAAAGGCTATGGCTTCATTGAACAGCAAGATGGGCCGGATGTATTTGTTCATCATTCAGGAATCAATGCGACCGGCTTCAAGTCTCTTAATGAAGGCGATCAGGTTACATTTGACATTGTGGACGGTCAAAAAGGTCCGAGTGCGGTAAATGTCACTGTAATATAACTTAATGTTTCACTAGCAGTAAGGGCATTTCATCTAATTATGATGAAATGCCCTTTTTTTATTAAAAAAAATTTACAAAAGGCGAAGATCCCGATCTTATAAGGAGCTTCGCCTTTCATGGATGGGGAGGTATTCCCCTTTGATCTATCTCATATTATTTCTTACCAGCGGTTAGAGGGATACTTGGGTAAGATTCGTCAATTTCAGGCATTTCCACCTCGTCTGCGGATAAAAACGATCCATATACAGGGTGATCCTGCCAGCCGTCAATGTGCGCGCCTCGTTTTGCGGCGGCTTTCAGCTTATCCCAATCGGCGCTGCCATACAGGAACATCTCTTGAGCGGCCATAGACCCCTCTCCATGTATCGTATCCACCTGCCAAAAATTACTGGCCATGTCCTTGATCATCCTCAGAAGGCGTACTCTATCCTCAGTTGGAACACCGTCTTTTGCCGCGAGATATTTTTCAATATAAGGCTTAATTTCAGGATTATTCCAATCCCTGTATGTCAGAATGGTTGTGGCGAGACCACCGGCTATATCATGCACGTTCTGGCACATTTGATGAAAATTACTGGCAAAGGTGAACTTGGCCGAATTTATGGTCATTCTATTGGGCATAACCGTATCATGGCCAAACTCGGTAGTAGGATCAAGGCAGGCCGCCTTGCCCATCTGAGTCACGATTTCTGTAATCATGGCCATCCAGGCGAGTTTTTTGCGAACGTGATTAGCATTCTCAATACCATTATATTCCGCTATTAAGGCGGCGGCGCCTGTCATGAGTTCAAGCTTCCCTATCATCTTGCAGGTACCAAAAAGACGATGGTAACTGGCGAAAGCATACGCCAGATTGCGCGAAAACTGCCATTCACCGCACATGAAAACACGTTCCCAGGGCACGAATACATCGTCAAAAACAATCAGACATTCTGTAGGCTGCACTGAACTGGTTTTGGGATAATCGAACAGCCCTTCCTCGCCGTAGGTTCTTTGAACCGGCTCAACAGCCAGAAGTTTGATTCCGGGTGTGCCGAGAGGAAGCGCGAACGCCAGGGCGTAATCCTTGTCAGCCTCTCCGTGGGTTCTGCAAGGCAGGCAAAGCACCTCATTGGCGCAGGGAGTCGCGCTGATATGCACCTTCGCGCCCCTCACAACGATACCGTCTTTCTGTTTGTCAACTATCCTTAGATAAAAATCCTGATGCTGTTTCTGCATTGAAGGATGCAGACTCCTGTCACCTTTGACATCCGTAATGCCGCCTGTGATGCCAAGATCCTTTTTTTGGAGCAGTTTTCTGTAGTTTTCCACGCGTTCGGTGTAGTTGGTCCCAAGCTCTTTGTCCATGAGTTCCGCGGTGACGGTAAAGGCCGCGAGGGCGTCAGCCCCCATACAATGCAGCATAACCCCACCAGCGCCCCTCATGCCCGTGATATAACATTCCCTTCTTCTTAAAAGGTCCTCAACGGATCTTGGAGCGGTCAGCAGGAAATTCACATCCTCTCCATCCTCGTCCTGTGTCACGAACAGGTCGTGATAGTCAGGATGGTTCGGCAGGACATAATCCATGGCGGCGAATTTAATGATGCTGCGGAGCGTCGGGTGCGTGCGTACGTCTTTAACCTTTTCTCCAAGGCACCAAACCTGGCGTCCGTCATCTAAACTTTCAAGATACTGTTCAACTGTTCTAATCATGATGAAATCTCCTTTTCTTTCCTGTTTTAATAGTTAAAAGACTTAAATCCGAGTTTTGTGATAATTGCCGCGTTAACCTTTAGTGCACGTAATTTTCGTGGGCGTCAATTAATTTTTTTCGGTAAAAGAGTTTTGCTAAATTAGTCCGTCTTCCATGTCTTGCTTCATGATCCGAATAAGTTCCGTGTTCATCTTATAGTGGAGCTTCTCAGCGGAATCGCCAGACCAGTCATAGAAACCTTTACCGGTTTTCATGCCGAGTTCCCCTCGTTCCACGTGTTCCGCCATCGGGCCCCAAAGCTTAAAGCCTCTTTCTTTTGCCTGTGTGGCTATGAAATCAAGGCCAATGAGATCAAGGCGTTTAAAATAACCGGTGTAATTCATACGCCGGCCGAAGCCGAATGAGATGATGTCATCAATCATTTCCGGGCTGCAGACTCCTTTGTCCACCAGGGATTGTATCTCCCGCCCGATGACTCCCTGAATTCTGTTTCCCACGAATCCGGGCAAAGCGAAATTGAGAACGGCCACCTTCTTGCGCAGGCCGCGCAGCAGCTGAGCGGTTGCCTCCACGAATTCGGGGCTGGTATTTTTCCCTCCCACGACTTCCACCAAAGGGACAAAGTGAGGCGGCTGAAAGTAATGCGCCGCCACGACTCGCTCTGGATGTTTTGTGGCTGAAGCGATGTCGTCAATGTTCAACCCCGAAGTATTGGTCGCCAGAATCGCTGGCGGCGGGCATATCGCGTCCAGTTTCGCGAATACATCCTGTTTTACTTCTAAAATCTCAAGCGCTGATTCATGCACAAAATCGGCCCCGGCCGCCGCTTCCTCCAGATCCCAGACCGGCCTCAAACGGCCATACGCCGCTTCCGCCTCGTTAGCAGTGATTAACTGTGTTTCGGCCATTAAACCGAGGGCCTCTTTCGCTCGTTCCATGGCTTTTTTGCTGGAGGCTTCGCTGGTGTTGTAGAAGCTCACATCGTAACCAAACCGGGCAAACTCAACGCCAACGCCAAAGCCCATTAACCCGGCTCCAATAATGGCAACTTTCTTTATGTTAAACTCTTCCATGGCTTCTCCTTAGTTTCCTGTTTTTGACGGCCAAGACCCTCGTTGAATTAGATGATTCGTTTGCTCAATAATACATCATACAAAATTAATTTGCCCCATACCAATTGTCAAGTTCGTTTTGATTTTGTTTCTGAGTTAGAATCAGCCCCAGTGAGGCTGATTCCCAATGCGGCGCCCCATTACTTCCAGGGTATCCGATACAACCACGAATCCATCAGGATCGACATTGCTGATCAACCTTTTGAGGCGTGAGAGCTCCCTGAAATTAATGACCGTATATAAAATTTCGGTTTCATGGCCAGTATATCCGCCCCGGCCTTTGATAATTGTCACCCCCCTGTTAAGCTGCTTTATAATTTCATGCAGGATTTTCTCCCATTGACTGGAGATAATGAAAACCGCTTTCCTCTGGTTCAGGCCCGTGACCACCAGATTGATCATGTAAGAGGTGACAAACAAGAAGATTAAAGTATATAGCGCGTCTTCCAGGGAAAACAAGATGGCTCCCGCTGTCAGGATTAGACCATTGAACGCCAGAATGGTGGTGCCCAATCGGATTGAGAAGCGTTTGAGAAAGATGACCGAAAGGATGTCCAGCCCTCCCGCTGATCCAATCGACCTCAAAATAATCCCTGATCCCGTTCCTATGACGATCCCGGCTAAAAGGGCGTTCAGGATCTTGTCATGG
>JAFDLS010000130.1 GCA_019306365.1 Deltaproteobacteria bacterium | reverse complement strand
CTTGAATCCGTGATCTTGAACGTGCCCATGACATACCCGGCTCGACCGCTTTCCGGGATCATGGTCTCAGGATTTCTGGCTGTTAACATCGAACGATCCGGATATCCTGCCTGGGTGATCCAGTATCTGTATGAGATCGGTTACAAACTGGAGGCGGATTTTGAGGCGGTTCACCAGGATCGCCAGGCTTTTCTGGATGAACTCGATTTTATTTTAATGAAACGAGCTAATCTTCTCGAACGCTTTTGGCCCGAGGATTGGGATTTATTTTTCCTCGCCATAACCGACACTGATCGTCTCAACCATTTCTTCTATCAAGAGTATGAGGACGGGGGGGCGATTTATCAGTACTACCTGGACTATTACCGCCGCGTGGATGAAATAGTCGGCCGCATATATGATTTATCTTCGAATTTGGCCGGCCAGGGAGCGGAAGACCTTTGTTTGATCATGCTTTCTGATCATGGTTTTACCGGGGTTAAAGAGGAGTTTCATTTGAACCGTTGGCTTAAAGCTCACGGGTTCCAAAAACAGGTTGGACCCGAGGCTAAAGTATTGGCCCTCGACCCGACCCGGCTTTATTTCAATCAGCCTTCGCGTTTTCCTATGGGTCGAGTCGGTTCGGCAGAAACGCAGGACCTGACCGCTAGGCTAAAATCTTCGCTTGAAGCAGAGCCCTCGGTAGACGAAGTCATTCCCAGGGCTGAAATCTATTCCGGAAAAGCCATGAACCTGGCGCCTGACATGGTGATCAAACCTGCTCAAGGGTTTGAATTCAAGGCCAAGTTCACACCCGGACCGGTATACTCCTCATCCCCGCTTCAAGGAACTCATATAAGGGAAGACACGTTTTATTTGGTTCATGACTTTAGTGGCCGCGTCAAGGATCTCGCCATTCGGGACATCCTGGATCTGGCGAAGTTTATGTTCGCACGTTTTAATCTTGAGCTTAAGGACGGAGGGTTATGATGCCTCAAACCAACCTGGATTTAACCAGCCTTGAGACTTATAGCCAGTCTTGCCTGGAACTGGCCCAGAATCGATTAAGTAATTTTAAGACTATTTCTGAGATCGCCGAAGCCGAAGAAGAGTTGAACGCTTATCCGAATCTGGACCACCTCTTAGAACCCAAGGATGTTCGAATCCTGAGCGATGAGAACATCAGTTCCGGCGACATAGCTAAAGCCAGGCAGACGGTTATCGAAGGCCGCTTTTTCTGTGAGCATACGGCCGCCGGGGAAGCCACTCGTCTCAAGCTTGGGACCAAATTTTTAATAAATCTGGCCCGGGATATTTCGGTAAACAAAATTGCGGCCATGATGTCCTATGAGTTAGGCCGGGAGGTAAAATCCGAGGAGGTTACGGCGCAGCTGGAGGTCGAACCGGAGCGCATATTGCCCCTTTCTCTGGGTTGGCGGCACATGCTTCAGATATCTTTTGAAATATCCAACCTGGCTGAAGAAGCCGGGTTAGACCCGGCCATGGTGCGAGCGCGTCAGAAAACACTTGTCGTTCTTAATGAAAAGACAGCCGGCCAGATCATAAACGAGTTCAAGTCGGCCAATTTTTTCGGATTTACTCATTCTAATGTTCTTTTTATGGTTCAACCGTCGTTTCCGGGCATCGCTCTTAAAAACGGGCGATTTTATTTTGAACCTTCATCCCCCAGGCGGCTCCATAATCACGGCCAATTGGTTATGCAGGAGACTATGGATGACAATATTTTTTTCCTGAACCAAGCCGATCAGCGGATTTACCTGAAGGCGATTGAGTTTAGTGAGATTTTGGGTGGCGTCGCGGATAAGCTTTCATATAATATTGAAGACCTTGGTTATTTGAGCGGGGCGATTGATTGGCAGAGCCTGGCCATGGCGCTTAAGCTTGGGGCCGAAGGTTATCAAATGGTCATGGAAATTGTGGCCAATAACCCTCAGCATCCTCAAAAAGGAGCCTTAATCGCCTATGACCCGGTCCTGGGCCGTGATGTTATGATCGAAACCTTTCAGCTCAAAGGTATCGCCAATGAGGATATCAAATATATGAACAAAAATTTTAACCACTTCCCAAATCCGAAGGTGTCTTGGCAAGCCATCAGGGATCTGGGCCTGGCCATGCCTCTGGTGGTCAAGAATGGCTTTCTTTATTTTCAACCCGTGCAGGGTGATATTAATTTTTTGGTAAAAACAGCTTTTGTGCAGAGGAAAATACTCAAGCCTATCAACGCCTGGAAGTCCGCCGTTACTACTCCAGCAACCATTAACGCCATGTGGAAGCAGGATAACCAGCCGGGGTTTAAAAAATTTGCTGAGGATATTTTGGGGTCGTTTTTTCATCAGGCTTGAGGTATGCTATAATTGATTAATTCACGTCTGCTTAACCATTTTTAAGCAGACATTAATGATAATACAAATAGAAGTAAACATCTCATTTTACTGCTTGTGAAATGAAGCGACATACTTGGTTAAGATTTTGTTTCTTGACTTTCATTGTGAAGAATATATGATGCTATACATCCTTTGTAAGAAGTGGTAGAAAAATGGAATCACAAAAAATAGATCAATTTGAGATATTAGCGCAAAAAGTTGAGGCACTCATAGACAAGTGCCAGGATTTAAAAAAGGCCAAGCAAGACCTTCAAACCCTTCTGTCAAGGAAACAAGAAGAAATAGAGGCACTAAAGAAAAAGGCTCTTATTCATGAACAAGAAAAAGCCCAGGTGCGGACTAAAATTGATGACTTATTATCCCGGATCGAGAAATTCGAGACCGGATAGCTATCGGGGTTAGACATACTCGTGAAGCTGATTAACGTCCGAATCCTCACTCAAGAGTACCGGATCAAAAGTGATGCTTCTGAGGAAAAAATACTTCAGATCGCGGAGTACATTAACCAGCAGGTAGAAAAACTTCAATCAAGTTCTTTTGTGGGAACTCAGACCGATCTGGCGGTTATGGCTGCTTTTAAGGCGGCAAGTGACTATTTTCAGGTTACGGAGGAATTAGAGCACCTTCGACAAAAGGTTCAAAATGACGCGGCTAAACTCGCCGGTCGTATTGATGGCCAGCTAGCCGGGAGTAAATCCGGCTTAAAGAATAAAGATTCTAAAATAAAATATTGAAGATATTTTAGATGGTTCTGGTAGTCGAGGGCGTTTTTCATATGGCCCTGCCGATAAAAATGGTGTACACGAACCATGCCGTTAAGAGGAAGAGATCGAAGAAATCAAGCGGATGATAGTTCAGGAAACTGATCAAGGCTGATCAAATTCCATCTTGCCGGCATGATAAAAGGCGAATTATCCTTAAGGGCCGCCTCCTGCCTGTCCATCGTGTCTAGAATTTTACCCGGGCGTTAATCTTAATGTTTCCTGTCTCCTGAGGAAGCGGATTATCCTTGTTTTGTCATCCGCAGGAGAGACAGGAAAAGTGACCCCTTAGCACCATTACAGGAGCTAGTATAAAGATGTTTTTATCCATAACAATACTTATCACGGCGATCCTGGCCCTGCTGGCAGGGATGGCCTTTGGGTCTATATGGCGTAAACATACGACTGAGGCGAAGATTGGCTCTATTGAACAGCTTTCCCAGAGGATGATTGAAGAGGCCCAAAGAGAGGCAGCTAATCTCAAGAAGGAAGCCGCACTCCAGAATAAAGACACTCTGTATCAGATGAAGCAGGAACTCGATCGTGAGATAAAGGAACAGCGATCTGAACAGAACAAGCTGGAAAGACGATTGATTCAGAAAGAAGAGAATCTGGATAAGAAGGCGGACCTCTTAAGCGAACGCGAGATGGATATAAATAAGCGAATAAATATTCTCTCGCGGCAGGAAAATGAAATCGGTGAAAAAATCAAGAAACTTGATGACTCACTGGCTTCTCAACGGGCAATGCTTGAAAAGATAGCCGGTATTACTTCTGATCAGGCCAAGGAAATGCTCCTTAAAAATATGGAGGATGAGGCGCGATATGAATCGGCCAAGGTGCTTAGACGCATCGAGGCTGAAACCCGTGAAATAGCGGACAAGAAGTCCAAAGATATATTATCGCTGGCTATCAAGCGTTATGCTGGGGATTATGTCGCTGAACGGACGATTTCTGTGGTTAATCTGCCTGGCGAGGAAATGAAAGGCCGGATTATTGGCCGCGAAGGGCGTAACATTCGGGCCATTGAAGCCGCCACCGGGGTTGATTTGATTGTGGATGATACGCCGGAAGCCGTTATTTTGTCCTGTTTCAATCCAATACGCCGGGAGGTGGCTCGATTGTCATTGGAGCGCTTGATCTCAGACGGACGTATACATCCGGCGCGTATAGAGGAAATTGTAAATAAGGTGGGCGAGGAGATGGAGGTAGCCATCCGTGAAGCCGGAGAACAGGCAACCTTCGACGTTGGCGTTCATGGGATTCATCCTGAATTGATCAAACTTATCGGGAAGCTTAAATACCGATCGAGCTATGCCCAGAACGTCCTTCAGCACTCCATTGAGGTGGCCTTTTTATGCGGAATCATGGCCGCGGAACTGGGACTGAACGTCAAGCAGGCCAAGCGAGCCGGACTCCTGCATGATATAGGCAAGGCCGTGGATCACGAGGTTGAAGGCCCTCATGCCCTGATCGGTGCCGATTTAAGCAAACGATACGGTGAAGCCGGTAAGGTTATTCACGCCATCCGCGCGCACCACGAGGATATTACTCCAGACAGCATACTGGCCGTGCTGGTTCAGGCTGCTGACACACTGTCAGGTGCAAGACCAGGGGCCCGGCGCGAAATGCTGGAAACATACGTCAAGCGTCTGGAGGACCTGGAACAGATCGCTTCTTCTTTTCAAGGTATTTCAAAATCTTATGCAATACAGGCCGGACGGGAAGTACGGATTATCGTAGATAGTGATCAGGTTAATGACTCAGGGTCAGCGCTTCTCTGTAACGAAATATGCCGGAAGATCGAGAAAGAATTATCTTATCCAGGACAAATCAGGGTGACCGTTATACGCGAAACACGAACCGTGGACTTTGCCAAGTAATCATTCGTCTGTTTCATTTATTTTTAGTGTGACCGCGATAGAATCCGTCAGCTTTTCATCCCTGATTCACCGGACTCCCTTCCGCAACTATAGTAATTGCCAGAATTATGTTCCGTTTGATTACCAAGGTAAATCAAGCCTCTAACAGCGGCTTACATGATATAACAAGTGGCAATTACATTCCGAAAGCGAGAAAGCGGATGTTCATTGACTGAGGCCATATTTTGTGGTAATAATTATAACAACTTTAAAAAGATTCAGTATAGGTCTGCTTGCTTAAGACACGTTATTAGTAGATGACGGTGAAACAGGTAACCGAACGAAACGACTCCTTGGAAACCCGGATCATCAAAACCTTGACTTTGATGGACCAGGATTTACCGACTATTCCAGTGGTTTTAAGCCAGATTATGCACATGACGGCCTCGACCGAATCCTCAGTCACGGATTTAATCAAAGTTCTTGATCAAGATCAAGCCTTGACCGCTCGTATCCTTCGGGTGGCGAACTCAGCCTATTACGGTCTCAGAGAAAAGGCTACGACTATAGAACGCGCGGTCGTAATCCTTGGGTTTGACATGGTTCGCAGTTTGGCGGTCGGGGCCTCGTTTATCCATTACTTCTCTCCCAAGAATCAATATGAAAATTTTGATTTAAACGCCTTCTGGGCTCACACGACCGCGGTTGGCGTTTTTGCGGAAACCATAGCCCAGGAGCTGCGGCTTACTGACTCGGCGGACGCCTTTACAGCTGGTATTCTTCATGATATCGGCAAATTGGTAATGCTTATTTATTTCGAGAAGGAGTTTAGCCAGGTACTCGTCAGAGTCGCCGAGGACAGACTGGATTTCTCCGAAGCCGAGATGGTCGAGCTAGGGTTGAGCCATGCCACCGTGGCGGGTATTCTTTTGAGGCACTGGCATATCCCTGAGGTGCTCGTTTGGGCTATAGAGCATCACCATGAGCCCCTTAAGGCCGAGAAAGATTGTAGCCTGGCGGTATGCATCAATCTGGCTGATTTTGCGGCTCGTTACATTCAGATTGGTTCTAGCGGCAGCCCTTATCTACAGCCGCCCTCAATAGAGTTGCTCAAGACCACAAACCTTACAGGCGGGGGCTTCAAGAATATCCTTAAAAGGCTGACGCGAAAAAAGGAGGATGTGTTCAAATTAATTAGCGCGTTAGACTAGCCCCCCGGTCTTTTTCCCCACCTCCCAAGGAAGATTTTTTGGCAATCACTTCAATCCCTGCCCAGACACTAAATCCCGTGATGTAACAAGATTTTAAATGAAAATAATTAGGATAAACTCTATAAATTAGGAATGGTTCAATGCTGATTCGAAGGGGGGCTCAAGTCTTCCAATACTTTGCCGTTTTCGTCTAAAATAAGTAACTGATAATCATGGGTCTGGATGGTCTTGACGATTTCAGCCGCGCGCATTGCCTGAACCTCGTACCTTCGGCCAGGTACTTTTAGCAGGAAGTTCAAACAGGTTTCACCTACCTCCTGACTGTAAAAAGAGGGGATAAAAAAGATGTCTTTTTCCTGGTCGTGCTGACCAAAGAGCCTGTCTTGATTTCCTTCTGTTTCAATCACTATCCACAGCCATTCCGGCAGTTCAACCATTTCGACCATTGAGTACTCCTGAATAAAATCGTTACAAACTGAATGACATCAAAAATTATAAACTCTTTCAGTATCAATTAACCTGCTTCTTTAAACAGGTGAGCGAACCTCATTCATGCGTTGGTCCAGCCAGATGAGAATCTTATCAAACTCGGACTTGAATTCATTTAGAGCTTGGCCTCGGTGACTGACCCTCCCTTTCTCTGCCCGGGTAAGTTCAGCAAATGTCCTTTCTAACGGTGGATAAAAAAAGATGGGGTCGTACCCGAAGCCGTTGAAACCCCGCGGCGCATCGGTTAACCGTCCGTCACACCGGCCAACCCAGGTCAGGGCTGGCCCGGAAGGCACGGCCAGCACCAGCGCGCAGAAAAATGAGGCCTGACGGTTTATTTGGCCTTCCATCCGCTTGAGCAGCAAGTTGCATTTTTCAGCGTCCGTTGCAGACTCTCCCGCCCAACGAGCCGAATGAACTCCTGGAGCTCCGTTCAGCGCTTCTACCATCAATCCGGAGTCGTCGGCAAGAGCAGGGAGACCGAGAACGCGAGCGTAGAAAATGGCTTTGAGGTAGGCGTTATCTTCAAATGTTTCCCTATCCTCCACCGGACCCGGCATAGGCCCGAAATCGCTCAAGTTCAGAATCTTGACGGGTTTATCCTTAAGAAGAGCCTCAAATTCCTTAATTTTGTTCTTGTTTTGAGTCGCTAAAACCAGCTTGTGTTCTCTCATGGATCGGCTGTTTACTCCACATCAGGTGATTCGTTTGCTTGATCATAAGTTTTTTGACGAACATTGTTCACGCTTTGAAGATTGATCACTATCTGATCTTTTTCCAGAGCGATTCCGATTTGATCGGCCAGAAGGGCCATATAGGTTTGATCGTC
>JAFDLS010000129.1 GCA_019306365.1 Deltaproteobacteria bacterium | reverse complement strand
GTTAACTGTCGGCCCATATAAATAATGTCTGCTTTACCCTCCTGGAGGAATTTTTCAGCCATATCCAGATCCACGATCCGGCCCACGCCGATAACAGGAACGTTAGCGGCTTTTTTTACGGCTTCAGCGTGATGAATAAAGCATCCTCGAGGATAGTAAAGCGGAATCTGGATTCCCTGAGGAGAATGTAAAATAGACCCCTGTGAAACATCAAAGCAGTCCACTCCGGCCTCCTCCAGGGTCGGCACGATAACCTTGGTGGTGTCTTCCAGGGTTATGCCCATTCCCCCAAGCAATTCATCCGCGCTTATCCTGGCGAACAGGGGATAATCATCTCCAACCGCTTTTCTCATGGCCTTGATCGTTTCTACCGGAAAACGCAGCCTGTTTTCCCAATTACCGCCGTAATCATCTGTTCGCCTGTTATAAAACGGTGAAATGAAGGAGCAATAGAGCGTGGCTCCTCCATGAGCGCAATGCAGCTCCACACAGTCAACTCCAGCATCCTTGAGTTTTACCGCGATATCCGCAAAATCATTTATATTTTGCTTGATGTCATCAACCGTTAGCTCGGTTACAGCCTCAATGCCCGGGAAAGGCGACAACTGGCCTGTCATTATTTCAAATATTGACTGCTTGGGATGAAGTTCATCAGGATATGGCATGGTTGAAGGGCCTACCCCCAGCATGGGGCCGCCGCCGCCGGTTTGAACCCCTAATTTAGCGCCATATGAATGAACCATCTCAGCGATCTGGGCAACACGATCCAGGGCACCGGGTAGATTTAACAGTATTGGCGCCAGCGTGCCCGTCATTATCAATCCGGCGCCGCCTTTAGCCCTGGCTTCAAACCATTTGACGGTGTTATCAGTGATGGTAAAAGTCGTCAGAACGTCCGGCATATTGAGCAAAGGCGCAAGCCCAATTCTGTTTTTCAACTCCATATTCTTGATTTTTATCGGTTCAAGAATTTTCTTACCCATGACGAACCTCCTAAAAAATTGAATTACCTAAATTTGGTTTTTAAAAGGGAAACAAATACCAATATCCAATCAAAACAAACAAGACGTGTCAATATATTTCCACGCCGATTTTAAATTTGAGGCGGGGCAAGCTATTTAAAGTCACTCAACTTGTAGCTCACCTTGAATTCTCAGCAAGAACGCTGCTGCGAGCCTGATAAAAAAAGGGTTCTTAATTCCTGTGCCTTATGACATAATACCACGATTGAAAAGCCTTGCTATCCGCTTGAGACAAAAGCCGCTTGGATATATCTTAGGACAATATATTTTTAATTTATAAAGGGGAAAGATGAAATACGAAAATCTTATAGTTGAAAGACGCGGCAATATTGCCATCGTCATTTTAAACCGGCCTGAGAACTTGAACGCGCTCAACCTTGACCTTATGAAGGATATAGAAAAAGTCACAGAAGAATTTCAGGATGATCTCGAAACGCGGGTGGTAATTTTCACCGGCGCGGGCAAACATTTCAGCGCAGGGGCAGACCTGGGTGATCCTAAACGCGTTGCAAAAGCCAAAGCCACAATGCTGGCAAAGCAGCGAAGCGCTCACCTGGGGCCGCGTATGCTTCGCAAGCTTTTTGAAATGAACCAGATTACCATCGCCGCCATCAACGGGGCAGCCCTGGGCGGCGGGGCCTGCATTGTCTCGGCGCTCGACTTCCGCATTGGCGCTCAGGATTGCACCGTTGGCTACCCTGAGGCTAAATTAGGCATAAGTCTCAGCTGGGTGGGACTCCCGCTTTGCGTTCACCTGATCGGGCCGGCCAGAGCCAAAAGGATGGTAATTCTAGCCCAAAAAGAAAAGGCGCGAACCCTTCTCGATTGGGGCTTTCTTGATGAGGTGGTTAAAAATGAAAGGCTCATGGAGCGAGCTCTGGAAATGGCTGAAGAGTACGCGTCTCAACCGCCGATTGCCGCACAGATGATCAAACGCAGCGTTAATTCTATCAGCTCGGCACTTGACCAGGCCATCATGCACATGGATACGGACCAGGTTCTTCTGACAAACAGCACAGAGGATCACGCGGAAGGGATTCAGGCTTTTTTTCAAAAACGAAAACCAAACTTCAAGGGTAACTAAAAGGAGAAAGCCATGTCTGATCTGAAAACTGAATTTCTCGGTGAGATATACGCGGACCTGGAAGAACCGCTGGCCGTGGGGGCGACGCCGCATGGCACCCGCATGATATACAACATAAAAGGCGGCACCGTTAAAGGGCCGAAAATCAATGCTGAAATTCTTCCGGGAGGAGCGGACTGGATTCTCCTCCGCCCCGATGGCGTGGGTGAACTGGACGTTCGGGCTACGATACGCACTGACGATGACGCCCTTATCGGAGAGGCCGTGGACTCATCAGAATATTACTTTCGAACCACTCCTGTTTTCGAAACCTCTTCCGAAAAATACGCCTGGCTGAATTCAGTTATCGCCGTGGGCATCGGTACGATCATACCAAACGCTGTCGCATATAAGGTATACACGATCCTCTAGTATAGACTCCTCGTTCGGCTAAAACGTGGGAGTGAATACTCCGGGGGACTGGTTCGCCCGCGCTTTACTTCAAGGTCTGGATTATCGCCAGCCTATCGACCCTCCGCCAAACTACACCTTTCGGACGAACTTTTATCAGCCTCACAATTTTCGGCTTAAGCCCCGGCCTTCCTCGACTTTGATTACGCTGCTGTGTTTTTCCAGGGATCATTTCATTCCTCCCTGTAAGAGAACATTGGAGGCCTCTGCAAAACCAGTAATTTTGTTGAAATCGCGGAAGGTGAAAATTTAACCCGCAGGAATATTACTAACTCCATTGACTAATACCCAAAAAACAGCTTAGAATGCCTCTGCCTAAAGGCTGGCTATTTAAGGATTAAGGAATTATGAAAACAATGCGCGGTATATAAAAAGGAGTAATTTATGGGAGAAGTAAATGGTGGTCATCTTGTCGTCAGAGCTCTCAAGCGAGAAGGGGTTGAATATATTTTCAGCTTGAGTGGCGGTCATATTGATCCTATCTATCAGGCCTGTCTCGACGAAGGCATAAAAGTAATCGATACCCGTCATGAGCAGGCGGCTGCCCACATGGCAGAGGCATGGGGCAGGTTAAACCGGAAACCAGGTGTTTGTGTTGTTACGGCCGGCCCTGGTTTTACCGACGCTATTACCGGCGTGGCCAATGCATGGGAGTCCAGAACCCCTATGATTTTTATTTCGGGCAGGAGCGCAATATCCCAAACTGAAACCCTCGCCTTGCAGGAACTAGAACAGATCGATATTATCCGCCCCTTTATAAAATGGGGGCGGGTGGCGTATGAGACCCATCGGTTGGACGAATTCACGGCTATCGCCTTTCGGCATGCCACGACCGGACGTCCAGGTGTTTCCTTTCTCGAAATCCCGATGGACGTGATGTACAAGACAGTGGATGAGAAAACCGCCGTCGAACCCGAAGGCTATCGTCCGCGTTATCAGCCGGGCGGCGCGGAAAAGGGCCTCAGGGCGGCCACAAAATTGCTCAGAGAAGCTCAAAAGCCTGCCATCATCATTGGCAGCGGCGCCTATTACGCTCACGCGGAAGAAGAGTTAAAAGCTTTTTGTGAATTAGCGGATATCCCGGTGTTTAACAATCTCATGGGCAGAGGCATGCTGCGGGGATGCGACATACACAATGCAGGTTTTGCCATGGCCAGCAGTGAGACGCTCGCTGCCTGCGACCTGATTTTTATTTTAGGTTCCAGGCTGGGACTGTTTTTAAATTACGGAGGTTCAACCATCTTCTCTCCTGAAGCCAAAGTGATACAGGTTGATATCGACGGTGAGGAAATCGGAAGAAATCGGAAGATAGATGTTGGGATCGTTGGCGACGTTAAAGAAGTTCTCAGAGGGTTGACTGAAATAATTTATGAAAAACCTTATTCCCACAGCGGATGGCTTGAAACCGTGAGTCACGAGGTTAAAACCGCCAGAAAAAACATGCTTAAAAACATGCTGACTTTCGGAGAGGAAGAACCGATCCATCCGGCCCGACTCATGGGTGAAATCAACGCTTTCCTGGATAACGACGCGGTAGTGGTGGCTGACGGCGGAGACACTTCGGTCTGGACTTTACTAACCCAAGAACCGTACGAACCAGGCCATTTCCTGGTTTCCGGGGGATTTGGATGTCTGGGGGTAGGCATTCCTTACGGCCTGGCCGCCAAGCTTCGCTACCCGGACAAGCAGGTTTTGGTGACCATGGGTGACGGTTCAGCCGGATTAAACCTTATGGAATTCAACACGGCCGTTCGTTTCAACCTGCCTATCGTTATGGTCATCTCGAATGACTGTTCCTGGGGAATGATCCGGCACGGTCAGGAGAAGATTTTCGGATCTGACAGAGTTGTCGGCTGCGAACTCGGCGAAGTGGCCTATGAAAAGGTGGTTGAGGCGCTTGGCGGATACGGGGAGCGAGTGACTAAAGCCAAAGATATCAAGCCGGCGCTGGAAAGGGCTTTTGCCTCGAACAAACCGGCCTGCCTGAACGTATTTACAGATCCGGCCGTAGGCTCACCAACTGCCGAACTGCTGGCTGAACTCAGAAAATCATAAAACGCAATAAGGGCGCGGGTATTAATGAAAAATGACCCGCGCCCTATTTTTTATAGTTACCAAGATGTATTATATCGCGAGACCTCTGCAAAACCAGTAATTTTGTTGAAATCGCGGAAGGTGAAAATTTAACCCGCAGGAATGTTACTAATATTTCGAGGACTTAATTTTGAGCCTGACAAAGAGGTCAGCTAAAGGACGAAGTTTTGCAGAGGTCTCATCGCATATATACCTAAATCCATCTCATATCCATCCATGGGAGCAAGGTTTATTATTGAAAATAATTCTGCCTGGGAAAAAACTGTTAAACATTCTGGGAGTCAATCCCGTTTGAAAATAGAATTAATTTTCGATGGCGCTTAAGACAATATTAAGGAACTTAACCAGGTCCATATGACCACTGGTTTGGTTTGCCACCCGGACGACGACAAGATCCTTGGACGGAATGATAAATATATTCTGGCCCAGGACACCTTCCGCCATGTATCCGTCCCGCGGAATGGAGCCACGGGGTTCCGAAGACCCGCTCCACTTCAGCCGGTAAGGCAAATTAACATGCCAGAGATATCCGTATGCCTTCCACATGGCCACACTGGAATCCGTTTTAGTCGATTTTTCGACCCAATCTTCTGATACAACCTGCTTATCCTCCCAGCGCCCTTTATTGAGAAACAGATATCCGAATTTCGCGTAGTCCCGCACCGTGAGGTACAGTCCCCAGGCAGTCGACGTGTAACCGTCCTGGTCTTTATCCCAACGAACTTTGGCAATATTCAAAGGCGCGAACAGATTCTGCTTGGCGAATTCAAAAGCCGTCATTCCGGTTGCTTTTTGGATAACCGGGGAAAGAAGCATGGGATCGCCGGTAGAATAATAAAACCGTTTGCCGGGTTCATGCTGGCCTTCCCGTTCCGCCATATATTCCACAAAATGGCCGCTACCGCCCATTTTCAGGGCATCGTTGGTGGCCGGGTCCCCGAGGTCAGGGTCATGGCGTGCCTGATGGTGATCTTACTGCGCAAATCGTCCTCGTCATCGCAGTCCCATTCGTCATAATACTTGCACAGTCTTTCATCGATGCCCTCGAGCAGGCCTTTATCGATTGCGATGCCGACCAGGGTACTGGTAAAGCTCTTGGCCATTGAATGACTGACGTGTTTTTTGTTCATTCTGAAGTTTCCGAAATAGGCTTCACCGACATAACAACCAGCCCTTCTGTTTTGAATTTGGGTGTGGACGCGTATTCGATAGCCTTAACCAGCTTTTCAGAGTCCATCCCCACTTCCTCGGGCCGACATGTCCGCCAGTCGTCTGTTGGCCAATACTCACCTGTATTTTTCCCCTGGCCAAGATATTTATCGAACCCAGACTTTCCACTAGCAGCGTCGTCACTCGCGCTTGAAGCGCCATAGCCGATAAACAGAACGAGCATCGTGGTAACAATCAAAGGCAACAGAAATCTTTTCTTCATTTTCAAACCCTTTTTCTATTAAATTAAAGGAATAAAAACTCTCAGGGCCTTCGGGCTTAGCCTTTCCCCAACTTGCCATTTTTGTTGAGTTCTTCCGCGACGTAACCTAAACCCAAAGATTCCAACGTTCCTTTGACAGGGTATCCGGTTTCCGTATTCCATCCCTGAAGTTTGTAAAACGTTGTCTTAAATTTTTCAAATTTATTTTTATCTAAGCGCCTGTCTGTATAGCCGTAATAATCCCATTTCCCGTCCTCCAGGCCAGGCAGATACGCATTTGGCACATCAACCCTGGTACCCGGTTTTGTATAGATGAAGTCGGCAAAATGAACCATATCCCTGTGGCGGCCCTGCAGAGTCCAGATGGCGTGGTCAAGGTTCCAGATTTTCTTGCCAAGGTTGATGCCGTCCAGGAAGGACATTTTCTTTCCGGTTACAACATTAAGGAATTTTGGTTCCGCTATGCCTGTTGATCCTATTTTATCCGGGGAATGAAGGTTGAGGAAGTCCGGCCAGCGGACATCACAAAACAGGGTAGACTGCTTCCAAAACCTGGTGTAATAGCGGTGCCAGGATACAAGCTTTGCCATATGCTCGGAATATATATTGTTGTCACTGAAATCGAGCATGAGCGTGTCACCCTGAAAGGGTTCCATTTTATCAGTAATTATCTTAACAACTTCCTCGGCTGATGCCTGCGGTCTCCTTCCATATCGTTTCGCTATTGAAGCGTCCCATTTCAACCAGTCGAGGTCGTGTTCATTTATATCCCTGTCGCCCAAGATTGTACCGTAACCCCAGTAGACCTGCGCCCTGGGTTCCTTATGTATCGGTATCCCCCAATAAGGAAACATGAGCAGGCCGCTTTTCAGGTCTGCTTTCAATCTTCCCCATTTTTTGGCCGCTCTTACAAATCCTTGGGTGATATCTTCACCGAACTGGCTCTTGCTGTCCAGACCGTCGTTCCCATAGGATAACATCTTTACAAACTGCTCCACAAAATCCAGGCTGCCTAAATCGCCAAAATCGAGTGGACATTTTGGGATATCTCCTGAGTCGAGCTGCTTATACCTGTTAAGCAGAACCAGCCATAAAAGACCGTAGCACAACTCAACGGCATTAAGACCGTATTGATTTATCAGGTCACTTGCCTTCCGCTGGATTTCATGACTGTCTGCATCCCAATAAAAAACGGTCGCAAAACATGACGCCTCATTGCCCAGTTTGTCTTCGTATCTGGCACGGCACCCTGAATGGCATCCAATACAGGCTTGAGGCCTCTGATCGGAACGCGGCCGTCCTCCTCTCCAGAGCGCCACAGGTAAAGGCGGGGCCTGGAATTCAAAACCACCCTGAGTCCTTTTCAAATTCTCAAGATCGAAGGCATAATTCTTCTTCTGCCACAGGCGGGCTTCCATGAGTCCCTGCGGATCATGAATTTTAATACCTCCCGTACCTATGACGCTTATGGCCTTGAGGTTCTTGGAGCCCAACACGGCCCCGAAACCTCCCTGACCGCCGGCGTTACTGGCGTCATGAATCAGGCAAGCCAGCCTGCTCATGTTCTCACCGGCAGGACCAATGGCGACAACGGCGGGCCTTTGAGTTGTTCGAGCCTCGCTGCCTTCTTGCTTCACCCACTCGCCGTACTTCCCTTTGCCAGCCACATAATCCCAAATTCTTTCCTGGCACTCCCAGGTATCCTTGCCCCATAATGATAAGGAGGCGCATTCCCTTATTTTGACGTCATCATTTCTGATATCGATCCATACCGGCCTGGACGCTTTCCCCACAACCACTACTCCATCCCAACCGGCATATTTGAGCATGGATGAAAACCTTCCACCAAAATTGCTTCTTGTAAACCAGCCGATGGGATACGACTGCACACCAATTCCCTGAACCTCGGTCCTGCCAGAGGCCGCGGGTACCAATGTCCCGGATAAAGGCGAGGTCATCAGCGTAACCACATTGGCCGGGTCAAACCCGTCGATGGTTTTATCCTTTACCAGATCAAAAAAGATCGCCGAACCCATTCCATGCCCGCCAACCCATTGATCGTATTTTTTGGTGGGTATCGCTGTGATTTCTTTCTTGGTTAAGTTCACTTTTAGTATTTTTCCAGCGTATCCGGACATCCTGTGCGCCTCCAAATTTTCATTCTTTCAAAATTTTCGTCTTAGACGATTCAACAAATAAGAGGTATTTTAATCCCTGGGATATCCCAGCCTCCGCCAGCTGCGGCCCCTCAAATTTACCACGTACCCTCCATCACCCTTTTGTTCGGGCACAACGTCGGTGAATTTTATCGCACCGACAGGGCACACTTCAACGCAGGCCTGCTTCCCTCCAGGTCCGCCCGGTTCGCTCCAAAAGGGAGTATCAACGCAAAGGTCGCATTTAAGGGCTTTCTCTTTCTTATCGTCAAAAATTGCCCTGGCCGGCATAAAGGGGCACGCCTTAACGCACTCCTGGCACCCGATGCACTCCTCTTCATTGATCGTTCTGATGTTGCCGTGTTTGGTGTCCACATGAAGCGCACCGGTTGGACAGGCTTCCATACACGCGGGTTCGGTACACTGTCTGCATTGACTCAAGGTTATATCATCTGGATATTCTTCAAAAGAATTCTGAATCACCTGAATCCTGGCCAGAGACAGATTTTCCTCACCTTCATGGACCAGGGAACACGCTAGCATACAGCTCACACAGCCCTGGCATTTCTTGGTGTCAACCAGCAGATAGCCCTCGGAAACCGGAATCGCCGCCACACCGTCTTCCAGCCAAATCATTGAAGGCAGTATGCCGGCCACCCCGGCGCCAACAGCTATGTTTTTCGTCAGTTTGAGAAAATCTCTGCGGGAAAAATCCGCCTTTTCCTTTTTAATGTTCCCTCTCCTTCCATCTGCCATTATCTCATCCTTAAATTTCGGGTTAAGAAAAAGCCCTAGACCTCTTCAGAAATGGTGAAACGCCAGGCGCAGTACCACTCTTCCGGATGATCATCAGGGGGACAGCCTATACATTCTGTTTTTATTCTGGAATCAATGGTTCTGGCGAAATATGGATATTCAACCACACCGACCGACTTACAGGGATAATCCTCCAATCCCTTCCGCTTCCTGGCGGCCTGCACCCGGCAGTCATTCATCTCAAAAATCAAACTGTCCGGGCTCTCTTCAATGATTGACTGCTTGTTTATACGGGCGTAAAGCCTGAAGTTCAAGGCTTTTTTTAATCCAGAAAGCCCCGCCATCTTCTCAAGTCCCAAAAATTGTTTAATGGAGTCGGCCTCGAATGGTGAAAAACGAACCCAGCAGGAATCATTGCACCGTTTGGCGTCAAACATGCCGCTGTCAAATTCCACGGTTTGAAACCAAATCCCGTCATTGGCCAGCCAATTCTTGGCCACATTGTCCATCAAATTAAGAAGGGATTCCCTGGGCAAATCCAGCAAGGGTTTGGGCAGATCATCCTTCATTTCAAATCCAAGGCTCTGACTCATCCTGGACATCTGGATTCCGCAGCTCTTTTTAAAGGCCGAATGGATCATTTCAAGCGCCTTGTCAGTGCCCATCTGATGCTCAACTTCCACAAACCAGAGTCCGTGGTGCACTATGATGCGGTGAAGCATATCCAAAATCAGGCGCGCCAACTGCTCCTGGCTGAGATCCTCCGGTTTTTCAATGTTCTCATTCATCATAACTTATCTTTTCATATTAAATGTTAAAAAATTGTTTCAACCAAACTTTCTTGTTTGATTTCGGGCGCATAGACACAAATCAGTTCTGAGACGTCTGCGAAACTTCGTCCTTTAGCTGACCTCTTGAGCGCCGCTTCGCTGACGTTGCAGCGGCATATGTCAGGCTCAAATTTAAGTCCTCGAAATATTAGTAATATTCCTGCGGGCTAAATTTTCGCCTTCCGCGATTTCAACAAAATTACTGGTTTTGCAGAGATCTCTATATAGAGTATATAAGGGGGGAGGTTGATGTGTCAAATAATGCCAGGGATTATTAAAAGCCATCTCAAAAAAGTTTTTTTTACCCTAACTCATGAGCGCCGCTTCGCTCACGCTGCAGCGGCATATGTCGTGCGAAAAATTAAGTCCTCGAAATATTTAACATATTTCTGCGGGTTAATTTTTCTTTCTCCGTGATTTAGACCAAAACACTAATTTTGAGATAGCTACTAATAACCCGGCCTGATTTTTCCTTAAAACGGAATGTCTGCAAAAAAAACCCGGTCAAGCGATTAAAAAAGGCTCCAGGAGATGGAGAAAACTGTAATACACGACAAGGCGCTTCACGTAAACCTCATGGGACAGCCCAGAGTTACCACTATTTTCTATTTGGGACCCACCTGTAGTTTCCATCCTGGCATTCTGAAAATCCCATCCGCTTCCAGAACCCCTTGGCCGATCCCCTCACCCGATCCGCGTAGATCTCGGTTGCGGTTCTTTTAAAATAATTCACAACCTGTTTTGCGATGCCTTGTCTTTCAAACTCCGGGAAAACATTGATGTTTTTAATAATGATTTTACCGTGGGCCCTTTTTATTCTGGCCTTGCCAACCCTGGTCTTTCCAATCTCGACATTAACCCAGCAGTAGCTTGAATCTCCCTTGTTGATATTATCGATTTGTATGATCAATTCATTCGTCATTAAATGCCCGCCGCGATTTCAACAAAATTACTGGCTTTGCAGAGGTCTCATTTATGCAAGCTGCGTTATACCTTCCGTATGTTATCAAGAGACATGTAGATCAATTTTTTTACATGGCTGGTTATCGGTTCCCCATGGCCCGGATAGATCGAGGTGATATTTTTGCGCGCGATCTTTTCAAACGCGGAGATGAAATCCTTATGATATGAACCATCTGTCTGATTGATGATTAGAGACGTATCACCTGAAAATATAACGGCGTCCTCCTGGCAATAGAGGCAAATCGAATCGTTGGTATGGCCGGGCGTGTGTATGACTTCAAACATCCGGTCCCCTATCTTCAGGGTCTGTTCATCTTTTAAGGCATGGACACCATTGAAGGGATTAAAGGCATAAACTTCCGGATCAAACTCATTTTTAATTATCGGCAGGAGACTCACGTGGTCGAAATGTCCGTGAGTCAGCACCACTCTCTCCACCTTCTTTTTGCCCACGCCGGTGTCGAGCTGTTTTATCTTTTTAATAATCGAGGAATCCCGGCCGACGTCAATCAGGGTGTTTACGTCTTTGATGCCCTTCCAATCCCCCAAAATATAATAAACATTTGATGTGTATATTTTACTATCAGCCGTGAGGTTGATGATCTTCATAACAATTCAAGTTTCAGCGTAAAAGAAATGTTAAATCTTAGTTCTTTTGAAACAACTGCACATTTTGCGTTATTTGCTTAAATAAATGAGCAGTTTCCGCCGGCATTTTCTGTGTCTGTTCCGTGATAAAAAAACCTCCTGACGCCAAAGATCGGTGAAACATCCTGATAACCTCAATGCGTTCCGATTCATTAAGGTGCAGCAGCACGTTCTTGCAAACGATCAGGCCGAAATTATCCCTAATCGGCTTGAGTGAACGTAAATCATGCTTTTGAAAAGAAACCCGGTCCATGATCTCGTCCGCGATTTTATAAAAGCCTGGTTTTTCATTTGGCGAGAAGTATTCATGAAAAACATCTTTGGGTATTCTCTTTACTGATTCTTCAGGATAAACGCCCTTACTGATGATCTTTCCAAACTGATAATTTTCTTCATCAAGATCCGTCGCGTATATTTTTAACCTTTTAAATGCGTAATATCCCAGGCTTTCCTTGAAGATGATAGCCAGGGAATAAGGCTCTGGTCCCATGGCGCATCCCGCGTCCCAAACATGAATGTCGCGACTTTCCCGAAGCGCCGGGATCACATGGTCCCTTATCGCGTGAAGTGCGGCAAGGTCTCTGAAAAAGTAGGTAAACGCCATAATCGCGGTTCCTTTTCCTTATGGTTAATTCAAGGTGGTCCTCACCCCGCCCTTCTCCGCGAAACAGAAGAAGGGCGAGGCGAGGGGCTGTTATCAATTAAAATTCATCGAAGTCATTGTCGTCAATTTCATCGGAGCCCATCGGGATGATGGTTTCCGGAGAGACCTCGCTTGTTTGGGCTGGGTTGTTATCTGATGTCCTGGGGTTAACTACGCTGGTATTCATAGTAAGCTGGCGTCGTTCGGCGGACGCGGAAGGCAATGCCTTAACGCCAGTCCCTTGGCCGTTCAGCTTGAAGGCGCTGAGCATCTGGATCAGCCCCTTGGCCTGAGCGCTCATCTCCTCTGAAGCCGAGGCGCTTTCTTCCGAGTTGGAAGCGTTTTGCTGGGTTATCTTGTCAATTTCAGCCATGGCCTGGTTCACCTGCTCAATCCCCTGGGCCTGTTCACTGGAGGCGGCGGTGATCTCGCTGACCAGTTCGCCTACCTTGGTAACGCTCGTTGTCACTTCATTAAACTCTTCATTGGTCTTGCCTGCCAAATCCGAGCCGGCATTCACCTTCTTGACCGTCCCTTCAATCAGATCAGCCGTATTTTTAGCCGCCTCAGCCGCCCGCATGGCAAGGTTTCTTACCTCATCCGCCACCACGGCGAATCCAGCGCCCGCTTCTCCGGCCCTGGCAGCCTCGACGGCCGCGTTCAAAGCCAACAGGTTGGTCTGAAAGGCGATCTCATCAATGGTTTTAATGATTTTTTGCGTCTCTTCACTCGCGCTGGATATTTCTTCCATGGATTCAGTCAGGTTTCCCATGGATTCTTTAGCGCGCTTAATAACCTGATCCGCTTCCCCCATCAGGGAATTGGCCTGATTGGCGTTGTCGGCGTTCTGCTTCACCATGGAGGACATTTCTTCAAGCGATGATGACGTTTCCTCCAGAGAAGCGGCCTGCTCCGTCGCGCCTTCAGCCAAAGACTGGCTTGATGAAGCCACCTGATCCGAGCCTGAACCAACCTGTTCAGCCGCTGACGCCACCTGCAGAAGCGATTCGCTCATGCTCTCTATTACTTTGTTGATGTTTCGTTTCATTTTGTCATAAGCGCCGTTGTACTCTTGTTTCAAGATTACGGTGAAATCTTTATTTGCCGCGGCCTCGAGAGCCACTCCTCCATCTTCTTCGATTAAACTCTTCAGCGCGTCAATGCACTGGTTCACATTGTTTTTGACCTCGTTGAAATCGCCCTTGTAATCATCCGTGATCTTCTCCGGAATGTCGCCCTTGCTGATGCGGTCGATATATTCTGCCATCATGTTCAACGGCCCGATTATCGCGTCAAGCGTGTCGTTCACG
>JAFDLS010000128.1 GCA_019306365.1 Deltaproteobacteria bacterium | reverse complement strand
TATCAGGGTCCACTTTTCAACCTGGCCCCACGTCCAGGCCCTCAGATTCAACACGCAAAAAGGCCCCTGCAAAGACATCCGTGTGCGCAAGGCCGTTTCCCACGCCATTGACCGCAAAGCTCTTGTGGCCGGTATTCAGTTTGGCCTGGCCACTGTGGCCAGCAGTATGTATCCCGGAAAGCACTGGTGCCACAATCCCAATCTAAAGCCGGTGCGTTATGATCCTGAGCTGTCTAAAAAGCTCTTGGCCGAAGCTGGCTATCCTGATGGAATAACCTTAAAAGGCTACATGGGCAATCTGCCCGACGACGTGCCGGCGGCTGGGCTTACATTTGGGATCCGGATATGATGGCAACCGGTCTATACCATCCGGACGGAGGTTTTAATTTCGGCCGCAGCAATCACGCCAAGGCCATCGCCCTCATTGAAGCCGGAAAATCAGAGGTCAATACAGCCAAAAGGCAGAAGATTTACTGGGAACTCGAAAAGGTAATGTACAATAATTACGAAGACGCCTGGCTCTGGTACCCCAAAAATATAACCGCCACACGTAAGAACATACTCGGTTATAATGACAAACTCCACGATATCGGCCTGGAAGGTTTCTATCATTCACATCCCATCTGGCTCAAGGGAGGCAAGGAATAAAGAGCGGCAAAATTAATTAATCGGAAAATTGTATTTTGAGACCTCTGCAAAACCAGCAATTTTGTTGAAATCGCGGAAGGCGAAAAATTAACCCGCAGGAATATTACCGAGTATTTCGAGGACTTAATTTTGAGCCTGACATATGCCGCTGCAACGCCAGCGAAGCGGCGCTCAATACCGCTGCAGTGTCAACGAAGCGGTGCTCATGAGTTCGGCTAAAGGACGAAGTTTTGCAGAAGTCTCATTTTCTTTTTTGACACAATAATGAACCAGACGTTACCCACGGGGGTACCATCTTAAATTACACCTGCCGCCACAACCTTTTTTGTTTGACAGGTCAGGGTTCCTTTTCTATACTTTCCGCAGTCACAAAAAGTAACTTTATTCTTTGTATCGTTATTGTTGAGTTTTCGTCTGCCAGATATTTTTCATTATTGAAAGGAGAACTTTTATGGTCGGTATTGTTTCCTATGGGGGTTATATTCCCCGGTTGCGCTTAAACCGAATGGCTGTTTTAAAGTCCATGGGCTGGTTTGCTCCAAACCTTGCCGGTTCAGCTCAGGGCGAACGCTCCATGTGCAACTGGGATGAGGATTCTTTGACCATGGCTGTGGCCGCGAGCCAGGATTGCCTGGCTGGTTTGGATAAATCAAAAATCGACGCTGTTTACCTCGCCTCAACCACCATGCCTTTTTCAGACCGTGATAATGCGGGTATTTTAAAAGCGGCTCTCAATTTAAAAGACGACCTTTCAACAGGCGACTTTGCCACGTCGCTTAAGTCCGGGACCTCAGCGATGATAGCCGCTCTGGATTCCGTAAAAGGCGGGAACAAGAAGCAGATCCTGATTTCCGCGTCGGATAACCGGCGCAGCAAATCGGCTTCGGTCCAGGAGATGTGGTTTGGAGACGGCGCGAGTTCACTGCTGGTGGGTGATGACAATGTAATCGCAGAATTTCTTGACTCATACTCGGAATCCCACGATTTCGTTGATCACTATCGCGGGCAAAACACAAAATTCGATTACAACTGGGAGGAGCGCTGGATACGTGATGAAGGTTATTCCAAAATCTACCCTCATGTGATCCAGGGCCTTTTGGATAAAACCGATATGAGTATGGATTTGGGAGTGAACCCGGACCAGGTTGTCAGCAACATGCACGAAGAAACCGGCGAATGCGGTACAGCCCATCCGTTTGTCATGCTGACTCGTGAGCTGGAAAAAGCTCAGCCTGGAGACAAACTGCTGGTGGCCGGTTACGGTCAGGGCGCGGACGCGCTGCTGTTTGAAGTGACTGAAAACATCAAGAACCTGCCGGGCAGAAATGGCATCTCTGGCAATCTGGCCCGTAAAAAGGTGGAAGACACCTACACCAAGTGGCTGCAGTTCAACGAGCTCATCGAGACAGAAATGGGCGCCAGGGCCGAGGTTTCCAATCGAACCTCTGTCAGCATACTCTGGCGATACCGCAAACTTATCCTGGGTTTTGTGGGAGGCCGTTGTAAGGAATGCGGAACCCCGCAGATTCCTTCAGAGCGCATTTGTGTCAACCCCAGTTGTGGAGCTATTGACAGCCAGGAGGATTATGAGTTTGCTGACAAGCCGGCCAAAATTCTTACCTTTACCGCAGACAACCTTGCCGCTTCCCTGGCGCCGCCGGCTATTTACGGTATGATTCAATTTGACGACGGCGGCCGCATGATGATGGACTTCACTGACTGTATGCCTGATGACGTGGAAGTCGGCGTTCCAATCAAGCCTTCTTTCCGCAAGAAATATTATGATCAGGATCGCGGCTTTACCGGCTACTTCTGGAAGGCTGTTCCTCAACCGGCCCCTGAACAATAAAGGAGGAGATAATAATGGCGACCGGAATTAAAGATAAAGTGGCTATCATCGGCATGGGCTGCAGTAAATTTGGCGAACGCTGGGATATGGGCGCTGAAGAGCTGATTGTCGAAGCCTTTGTGGAATGCCTGGAAGACGCCAAAATAGAGAAAAATGACATCCAGGCGGCCTGGTTTGGAAGCTGCATAGCTGAAGTAAATGTTGGCAGTACGGCCATGCCGCTGGCCAGGTCCCTTCGCCTGCCTCATATCCCGGTCACGCGGGTGGAAAACGCCTGCGCCACTGGAACCGAGGCCTTTCGCGGGGCTTGTTACGCTGTGGCTTCAGGGGCCTATGACATCGTTTTGGCCCAGGGCCAGGAGAAACTCAAGGACACCGGTTACGGCGGTCTGCCTGCGGGCGGCGGCGGGACGAAGGCAGACATGATCTCACCCAATACAACCGCGCCCGGCAATTTCGCTCAGCTCGCCAGCGCTTACCGGGCCAGGTATGGGTACAGCCGTGATGAACTAAAGCTGGCTCTGGCCAATATTTCATGGAAGAGCCATCAGAACGGGGCCATAAATCCCAAGGCCCATTTGCGTAAACCGATTGCGATCGAAACAATCCTTAACGCGCCTATGATAGCCGACCCTTTGGGTCTTTTTGACTGCTGCGGCGTTTCCGACGGCTCCGCCTGCGCCATAGTTACCACTCCGGAGATAGCCAAGGATTTGGGCCACAAGAAATTACTAACGGTTAAAGCGCTCGCAATCGCCGTGTCCAATGGCTATGAATCCGCTTTTAACGAATGGAAGGGCGATCATTTCGTAACCGCCGACAAGGCCGCGGATATGGCTTACGCTGAAGCGGGAATCAAGAATCCCCGTGAAGAGATTAGCATGATGGAGGTTCATGACTGCTTCTCCATTACAGAACTGGTTACGATGGAAGACCTGAAAATTTCCGCTCGCGGTGAAGCTGTAAAGGACATAAATGACGGCTTCTATAACCTGGATGGCGGTGGAGTTCCCTGTCAGCCGGACGGCGGACTAAAATGTTTCGGCCATCCTATCGGCGCTTCAGGATTACGCATGCTCTATGAAATGTACCTGCAGCTCCATGGCCGGGCCGGAGAAAGACAGATCGAAAATCCGATTTATGGCCTGACCCATAATCTGGGCGGCTCACCCCGGGATAATGTCTGTTCGGTGGCTATCATCGGCCAGTATCGATGACATGTCTGAAATGATTCGTTAATTGAGTTAAAGGGGGCGCCTTATTTGCCCCCTTTTAAACTCTTCAAAAATCATTGGAAGTGAGACCTCTGCAAAACCAGTAATTTTGTTGAAATCGCGGAAGGTGAGAGGTCTCAAAGTTCAAATATCCGCTTATCCGAATTTTGGGAGAATCGCCATGACCCTTAGACAATACATCCATATCGAACCTGAATGTGAGGTGGAATCAATCTCCGGCCATTATGAGGTTGAAAAGGAAATTCGTTTCCCCATAGGTGGTCGCGAGGTGCTGTGCATTGTAGGATACGCCGCCTGGGACAAATCCTGCTGCGCCGCTGGCGGCTGCCGCTATATTATGGTCCCTGGATATCTGGTAAAAGATAAAACTGAAACCAATGATGACGGCCTCTTCGTTTCTGAAGTAGAAATTGTTAATGACAAGATTGTACAGAAAAAAATCAAAGAATTCCTAAAAGAACGCGGCGAGTTTGCGCAGTTGATTGATTTTTGGTAGATCCTCCTTTTCTCATTTAAACATATCGTGAGAGCATACGGTCTTTCCGGATCAATCTCCCCAGTTGGACCCTCTTCCCATTCCGAGACCTATGCAAAACCAGTAATTTTGTTGAAATCGCGGAAGGCGAAAATTTAACCCAAAGGAATATGTTAAATATTTCGAGGATATAACTTTGAGCCTGACATATGCCGCCGCAGCGTTAGCGAAGCGGCGTTCATGAGGTCAGCTAAAGGACGATGTTTTGCGGAGGTCTCAGATAATAATCAGGGGGAAAGGCCTATAACGGGCCGTGTTTTCTTAAAAACGATACTTTCTCTTAACAAGTTTTTTAAAATACGTAACTTTCAAACCCTAAATTCAATACCAGATTACGGCCCACTTTTCACTTGACACATGGTTTTATTTCTTCCTATACTTTTTTTCACAAGCGGGAATTTCTGATTAATCTTTCAACGTTAACTTATCAAACGTTCTAACACAACAAGGAGGAAAAATGGCGGGAATCGTATCCTATGGCGCTTATATTCCTTATTATAGGCTGCCTCGGAGTGTAATTGGTAATATGTGGGGTGGTAGAGGAGGACGTGGAGAAAAAGCGGTAGCTGGCTTTGACGAGGATCCTATCACAATGTCAGTCGCCGCGGGTCTTGATTGCCTGAAAGGGATTGATCCCAAGACTGTCCATGCCTTATATATGGCCACTACCTGCGCGCCTTATAAGGAGAGGCAAAACGCAACAATAGCGGCCACTGCTCTTGATCTTCCCCGGGAAGCTCGAAACACGGATTTCTCGAATTGCCTTAGAGCCGGAGTCAGCGCCATGCAGGCGGCTCTGGACGCTGTAAACGCCGGCTCACTTGATCGCGTTCTGGTAACCGCCGCCGACATGAGGCTGGGAGGAGCCGCTGGCGGTGATGAGCTGGCTTTCGGCGATGGCAGCGCCGCGTTCCTGTTTGGCAACGACAAAGTGGCGGTCGAGATTGAAGGGAGCTACACCCTGTCCGATGATCTGGCGGATTACTGGAGGTCTTATGACGACACCTTTGTCCGTCACTGGGAAGATCGTTTCGGCCGGGAGCAGGGTTATATGAAAATTCCCGCTGAAGCGGTCGAAGGAGTTTTGGAGAAATGCGACCTGGAGCAAAAGGACATTGCCAAAGTTTGCCTCAGCGGAGCTAACGCCCGAACCCATGCGGCTCTGGCCAAGAAAATGGGTTTTGGTCAAGAGCAAATTCAGGATCCGCTGCTTGAAAGCGTTGGCAATACCGGCACGGCACAACCCCTCATGATCCTGGTCGCGGCCTTGGAAGACGCCAATCCAGGCGACAGGATTCTAATGGTTAGCTGGGGAAATGGCAGCGACGCCAATGTGTTCAGGGTAACCGATGAGATTCTAAACATCCGCGATAGACGCGGGATAAAGCGCCACCTCGAAATCAAGAAAACTTTAGACAGTTATGGCAGGTACTTACGCTGGCGAGAGATGATATCGTTAGCGCCTCCTGCCCGGCCTCCGGCGGGAGCGGCTTCCATGGCCGCGCAGTGGAGAGAACACGCGTCTGCCTTACCGCTTTACGGCGCCAAGTGCCAAAATTGCGGTACACCGCAGCTCTATCTGAGCCAGTCTTCAACCCGGCCTCATGTTTGCCTTGAATGCGGCGCAAGAGATCAGTTTGAACCGTATAGGTTCGCTGATAAAGTCGGTAAAGTCGCCAGTTTCAGCCATGACTTTCTGGCAGGCGGCGTCGATCCGCCCACCACGGCGGCGGTGATCGATTTTGAAGGAGGAGGCCGAGGTCAGTTTAATATGGTTGATCGTGAAACTGAAGAATGCGAGGTAGGTATAGGAGTTGAAATGACCTTCAGGAAGCTGCGATACACACTCGGCGCTCACACTTATTTCTGGAAATGCAAACCAATAAGGGATTAACCAAAAAAATAAGGAGAGTGCAAAATGCCAGGAAGTATTAAAGATAGAGTTGCCATTGTTGGGATGGGATGCACCAAATTTGGTGAACGATGGGACGCTAGTGCCGCTGATCTTATTGTGGACGCGGCTTACCAGGCATATGAAGACGCAGGGATAGAGCCCAAGGATATTCAGGCGGCCTGGTTGGGTACCGCCACGGGAAGTACCGGGATGGTCCTGTCTGAACCGTTGAGGCTTCAATATATTCCTATTACCAGGGTGGAAAATGCCTGTGCCACAGCATCCGACGCTTTTAGAAACGCCTGTTATTCCGTAGCCGCAGGTATCTATGACATAGTGCTGGCGTTAGGGATCGATAAATTCAAAGACAGCGGAATTAGTGGTTTGGGCGATGGCGGGTCACCCGGTCCGAGCCATGCCATGGTGGCGGAAAGCACACCGCCGAGGCAATTTGCCATGCTGGCCACGACGTATTTTTCCAGATATGGGCTGAGCTTTGAGGAAGGCAAACACATGATAGGCCGAATCTCCTGGAAGAGCCATCAAAACGGCATGCGTAATAAAAACGCTCATTTCCAGAGGGAAGTGAACATGGAGACGATCCTTAACGCGCCCATGGTCTCCTGGCCTCTGGGCCTGTTTGACTGCTGCGGAGTTAGCGACGGAGCGGCGGCAGCCATTATTACCACCCCCGAAATAGCCAAGGGCATGAGGAAAGATCCCATACACGTCAAGGCCTTGCAGATTGCCATGGCGCCCCGTGATGGAAATTTTAACACGAAATACGATTTCACCCACGTGGAAGCCACGGTCAGGGCCGGGGAAGCCGCCTATAAAGAGGCAGGTATCACCAACCCGCGTGAGGAAATCAGCATGGCCGAGGTTCACGACTGCTTCTCCATCACAGAAGCGGTCACCATGGAAGACCTCAGGTTTAGCCCCAAAGGAAAGGTCCAGGAAGATATTGAGAGCGGCTTCTTCGATCTGGATGGCAAACTACCCGTGCAGCTCGATGGCGGGTTGAAGTGTTTCGGACATCCAATCGGGGCCAGTGGACTGCGCATGATCTACGAGATGTACCTGCAGCTTCAAGGCAGAGCGGATGAATTGCTTAATCCTGGATTTCCATCCCGGCAGATAGGCAACCCCAAACTGGGACTAACGCATAACCTGGGCGGAAGTCCTGACGGGTGCGCTATCTTCGTGGGAATTGTGGGACTCCCGGAGGTATAAACGAGCGCCATAAATCGCGAATTGAAAAGATAGCGGGTCAGCTCACAAGACTAAGCCCGCTGTCCAATTTAAAAAAAAACATTGTAGGGGCTGGCATTGACCTGCCTTTTTGCCAGCCCCTTTTACTTTTTCTCACAAACATATTGCCGTTTTTTCTCCAACCTTTACAGGATAATCCAAGGCATTGTCTTGAGAGAAGCGTTCCGTTCCCGCTTGAAATAAAAAGGGTTTGCGGTGGTAGGGGAAATGTGTTTTATAAAGAAGGGAACAATATCCCGCGATGTGTCACAAATAATTAACTGAGACCTCTGCAAAACTTCGTTCTTTAGCCGAACTCATGAACCCCGTTTCGCTGACGCTGCAGCGGCATATGTCAGTCTCAAATTTAAGTCCGCGAAATATTGGCAATATTCCTGCGGGTTAAATTTTCGCCTTCCGCGATTTCAACAAAATTACTGGCTTTGCAGAGGTCTCAACTATACATTCATGCAATATATCAATTGACAAAAGGAGATACGGCCTTGGAGAACAATTACCAAAAATGGCTCTGGGGAAAAATGGGGGAGAAATGCGCCGCCAACCTGAAAAAACATGGCTTTGACGCTCATTTTGTCTCATCCGCAAAAGACGCCCGCGCCTTGATCATGAATATGATTTCAGGTCATGAAACCCTGGGATTCGGAGGATCTGCCACTACCCGAGGGCTGGGCGTCATAGAGGAACTCAAGGCCAGCGGAAAAACGGTTTATGACCATCTTCAGGAAGGCCTGACCCCTCAAGAGAACCTGAATCATCGAATCCAGCAGGGACAAAGCGATTGTTTTTTATGCAGCGCCAACGCTGTCGCTGTTACCGGGGAGATTGTGAATGTGGACGGTGTTGGGAATCGAACCAACGCCATGAGTTTCGGCCCTAAAAAAGTCATAATAATTGCGGGCATGAACAAGGTTACACCGGACCTCAAATCGGCCCTGGCCAGAGTCCGTGAGGTCGCCGGACCCATGCGGGCTAAAAGTCTGGGCATGAAAACGCCTTGTGCCGAAACGGGCGTATGCAACGACTGTGACGCCCCTCAGCGAATCTGCCGCATCACCACCATCCTGCACCGTAAGCCTATGATGACCGATATTTCAGTCGTTTTAGTTAATGAGGCCCTGGGGTATTAAAAATGACCTGAGCCGTTTATTTCGGATGAATAAGGAAATGAATCATAGTTGAACAAGCTGGTATTCTGATAACCCACACTCATCTGTTTACCATGCGGGGTAATGGCGCGGGTTATGTGACGGATGGCGCGGTGTTTGATTGATGTCCACATGCACACACCGCTGGCCATCCGCACGAAGGGTTGCTCAGGACGTCAGTAACTGGATGGAGCGAGCGCTGGCCCCTTATTCTCGCCACATCTTTTTTAAAAAATAAAACTCTTCTTGTTCCCCCTTTTAGTAAATTCCAAAATCTGTTAGCCCTTGAAAAAAATGGTCATGTTTGATAAAAGGCCTTGAGCCTATTCGAACGGACTACTTGATGATGACCGAAAAAACAGGTTGATTCGCGATTCGAGACCTCTGCAAAACCAGTAATTTTGTTGAAATCGCGGAAGGCGAAAATTTAACCCGCAGGAATGTTACCAATATTTCGAGGACTTAAAATTGAGCCTGACAAAGAGGTCAGCTAAAGGACGAAGTTTTGCACAGGTCTCGATTCAGGAGCAGTGGAGGTTTAGATGAGTCAAATAGATCTTTCAGATTACCGGCCCGTGTTTTACCCCCAAAGTCTGGCTGTTATTGGCGCGTCTGACAGCCCGATCAAATTTGGGGGAAGATTTTTGCAAATAACCCTGTCTTATGGTTTCAAAGGTAAGGTTTATCCGGTCAACCCCAAAGGCGGAACAATCCAGGGTCTCAAAGCTTACACCTCGGTTGAATCCATCCCTGACCCGGTAGATTTTGCGGTGATAACCGTCCCGGCTCCATTTGTCCTGGAAGCTATACGTGGATGCGTTGAAAAAGGTGTCAAAGGCGCGGAAATACTTTCAGCCGGGTTCAAGGAAGCCGGCCCCGAGGGTGAGGCGCTTGAAAAGGAAGTGGTAAAGGCCGCCCGAGAAGGAGGACTCAGGCTGGTTGGGCCTAACTGTTTCGGCATTCATACACCGGAAGTTGGCTTGACTCTGCTGCCTGGAACAGATTTTTCCACCACACATGGCCCGGTCGGTTTTTTTTCACAAAGCGGCGGCGGAACCTGCGACGTGGTTTATATGGCTCTTGGCCGCAATATTTATTTTTCGGTGGTGATAAGCTACGGCAATGCCTGCGACATCGGAGCGGCCGAGATGCTTCGATATTTCGAGGCCGACCCAAACACAAAAATCGTGGGTGCTTACATCGAGGGCGTGGACGACGGACGCGCCTTTTTTGAAGCCCTCAAATCATGCGCCAGCAAAAAACCGGTGGTTATACTGAAAGGCGGCCTCAGCGAACAGGGTTACCGGGGTACGCTCGGTCACACGGGTTCCATGGCCGGCTCCAAGGAAGCGTGGAACGCGGCCATTAAATCGGCCGGCGCGGTATCCGCCTATGATCAGCGCGACCTGGTGGAATGCCTGATGGCCTTTAACTGCCTGCCCGGCTTCACCGGCGGAGGCGCGGGCATTATGGCCGGCGGCGGAGCGCGTGTGGTTGATGGACTGGACGCGGCCTCTGAGTATGGTTTCCCCGTGCCGGTGCTGGACGATGAAACCACCGAAAAGATTCAGGCTTATCTGCCTCCGGCTGGAGGCAGGAGCGGAAATCCCGTGGACCTGGCGAATCCGGGCATCATACCCGCCACCATCAATCCCATCATGGAACTGCTGGCCGAAAGGGATGACATCGATTTCCTGGTTATGTATCAAATGCTTTTTTATTTCCTGAACGTGCAAAAAAAGTTGCCGCCGGAGTTCAAGGGGGAACGTGGCAACCCCCATGTTCACGCGGAATTGACCGCCAAGGCTGAAGAAATAAGGACGAAGTCAGGCAAGCCTTTGGCCATGGTCTTGGTGGATATCGCTTCCGACCCTGAACACGGTGAGGTGGAGCTTGGCCGGATCGAAGCCCGCTACCATTACACCAACCAAGGCGTGCCCTGTTTTGACACCGGGTATCAGGCCTTCTCAGTTCTCAAGCGGGTGGCTGATTACTACACGAGGCGGCAGACAAAAAAATAACTCTCAGGATTCAGCTTCGCGGCGAATCCTTCCGGAAAATTGCGCCTCCATATTATCCAGCAGGGCCGTCATAAGCCAGTGGGTCTCGGCGATCTGGTTCGTCTGGTTCAGTACCATCTCATTGCCTTTTACATAAGGACCCTCGCCCCACTTATCGCCGAACTTCTCAGCGGCCTGCCTGACCGAATCCAGAGTCATTTCCGGATGAAACTGCAGACCAACCGCCTGGTAACGGTGACTGACAAAGGCCTGGTTGGAACTGGCCTCGCTGAACGCCAGAGTGGAGCAGTCAGGAGGCAGGGAGAAGTGATCGCCATGCCAGTGAAAGGTTAAGAATTTCTCAGGCACGTTCCTAAAAAGAAACGATTCCTTCCCTTCCGGGTTAAGAGAAACCTCGTGCCAGCCGATCTCCTGATTCTTATTGGGGAAGGCCTTTCCGCCCAGGACTTCCGCCAGCACCTGAGCCCCGAAACAGATGCCCAAAACGATCTTGTCCTGCTCCAGGGCCGTGGCGATTAACTTTTTTTCTTCGATCAGCCAGGGGTAGGTTTCCTCTTCCCAGGCTGATTGAAAACCTCCCATAACTATCAGAAAATCAAAGTCATCGAGCGCGGGGAGTTCATCACCTTTTAAAAAATGGGTAAAAGCCGTTGAATGACCTTTTTCCTCAGCCCAGGTGATGATGTTATGGCGCTGTTCGTGAGATAAATGAACGAAAAAATGTAATCGCATATAACGAAAAAATGTAATCGCATATGATTATTCCGCCTCATATTATTACTCGATTGTACTCGAATCACGCCTAAACGGCAACGGTAAGAGTAATAGGTTTTCTTGAAAAGGATTTACAACGAAGGCGCTCGTTCTTTAAACCAAAAGAACTTTGCCAACGCTTATATAATGGGACCTCTGCAAAACTGCGTCCTTTAGCCGACGCTGCAGCGGCATATGTCAGGCTCAAAATTAAGTCCTCGAAATATTAGTAATATTCCTGCGGGTTAATTTTTCGCCTTCCGCGATTTCAACAAAATTACTGGTTTTGCAGAGATCTCATAATATAACCAGCGTCTTTTACGAACGGTTTTCCCTTGCCACCATAACGGCTTTCCCATATACTTGGCTAAATTTATAAAAGGGCTTGTTTCACATTTGAATCTCTGAAGTCTGCTTTCCAGGCCTTTGGTTCTTGAATCAACTTACCGCTTTAGACCTTACAAACGTGAGGGGTGAGAAAGGAAAATCAGGATGAAGTATAAGGATTTCGGC
>JAFDLS010000367.1 GCA_019306365.1 Deltaproteobacteria bacterium | reverse complement strand
GGATCGGGCCTTCCGAATGATGAAGACAAAGGCCGATGACATCATAAAGCCCCTCATAAGATTCTAGTCGGATCATTTGGCGAAGCGCCCCGGGCGGTGTTTATCGCGGACCGGAACTTTACTAAAAAATCACCGACAAACGCTCTCTTTTTCCGGTGCCTTTAAGACCGAGGATGCCGGAGCGGGCGCCCCCGCTTTCCTCGAAAAGATCCCCCCTGGAATTCCAAAAGATCTCTGAAATTTTTGCTCTTTCCAAACTACTCCACCTCAACAACCGCCGCATCCTCAACAACCGCCGCATCACCCTGGGCAAGTCCCCCGCAAATGGCACAGACGCCGTACCGCCCCCCGATGCGTCTGAGTTCGTAAATCAGTGTGGTCAGGATCCGCCCGCCGCTTGCTCCCACGGGATGACCTATGGCAACAGCCCCTCCGTTCACATTCGTCTTTTCTCGAAGCTCACGAATTTTTTTAGGACTCCCGTCGGCGAGGATTTTGGTGGCAACGAGGGGCATGGCTGCAAAGGCCTCATTGATTTCAATCCGGTCCATGTCATCAAGGGTGAGATCGGCCTTCCCCAGTGCCTTTCTTATGGCCGGAGCCGGTGCGGCAGCAATGTAACGGGGCTCCAGGGCGACGCTCGCAATGGATACGATCCTGGCTAGAGGTGGGATGCCCAGTTCCTGGGCGTTTTTCCTTCGCATGAGAAGGAGTGCCGAGGCCCCCGCATCCAGTCCCGGGGCGTTGCCTCCACTTACAGTGGGACTCCCGTAAACGGTCTTGAGCCTTGATAAGGCCTCCATTGTCGTATTGGGCTTAGGGAATTCGTCTTCGTCAAAGACCACCGGATCACCCTTCGACTGAGGAACGTCAAGCGGTATGATTTCATCTTTGAATTTTCCCTGCGATTTGGCTTCCTGGTAGCGCATCTGGCTACGACAGGCCCATTGATCCTGTTCCTCACGGCTTACGCCGTACTCCAGGGCAACCTCGCCGGCATCAAGGGCCAGGTGATTAAAACCGGTATACGTGATGGGAAAAAGATGGTCCTTGATTTTGGGTTGTTCCAGCCCTGAGGCCCAGCGCACGTTGTTTAGCACAAAGGGGGTATTGCTCATATTTTCTGTGCCCACCGCCATGGCGATATCTGCTTCCCTAAGGAGAATGTCCTTGTAGCACAGGTGGACGGCGGTGAGGGAAGAGCAACAGGCCCGGTCAACGGTCAGGGAAAGGATTTCCGGCGGAAATCCGGCCCGGAGCATAGCCTGCCTGCCGTTGACATTGCTTTCGATGGCAGCCTCGGACTGGATGCACATCCCGTAATAGATGATTTCGACCATGGTTTTGTCAAGTTCGACCCGATCCAACACGCCGTTCATCACCTGCACGGCAATATCCATACTGTGCATGTGTCGTAACGCCCCACCGAAGCGGCTGAAGGCCGAACGAACAGCAGATACAAACACAACATCGTCATCATGTTTCATGGAAAAGCATCTCTTTCCGAGGGTTCGCAGTGCGAAGTGATAAGCATAACCTTGCCCCGTCCCTGTGATCTTGAAGCATGCGCCTTTTCGCCCCGGAGATGATCTTTCAAGTTGACTCAAGGGCTTTTTTAAGTATAGCACATTAGGGGGTCAAATTTTCGGTTGACTTATCTCGCCTATAAAAATAAGTCAACCGAAGATTTGACACTCGCACCGCATCCATTTTACATACGTCACCTGATCCAATATTTTCCACGATTTTGGACGAAATTTTTGCTTTGAATCTTTAACATTTTCGGGGAGTTAGGCTCAACGACTAATTCCCCGTTTTTCTTTTGTAAACAGTTTCTGCACCAATGTTCCTATGTCTTCTAAAAGCAATTACGGCATACCAGCATTCAATCAACAATGATATAGGCTGATAAAATTCGAGAAGACCTTCAAGAGCAGGTCAAAAGATTTTGGAATTGAAAAAGGAGGGAATGAGATTTAAAAGGCTCAACTGCCTTTTCATCTATCCCAATTATATGGTATCCAACCATATTTGTTTATCATTCACTCCCTCATCCCATCGCGAATAACAAAAGGATTCCCCATCAAACCGGTATCCCGTTCATTTTCAAGGGCGTATTGTCTACAAATAGACTTCTCTCTTTCAAAATCTGCTGGGCCTTTGGTCGAATGGTACATTGGTCCTCCGCAGCCTGAAAAGATTAATATGAAGCATACTGAAAAAAACATGATTACTCTCTTCATTTCCTTTCACCTCCCTTCTTTAGACCAGCTTTAGAACAG
>JAFDLS010000366.1:1617-2068 GCA_019306365.1 Deltaproteobacteria bacterium | reverse complement strand
CCAGAGAAAGTGAATAATGGTTTGGCGGATTCTTGTTATAGATGATGATGTGGCCATTTGCCGCTCAATCAAGCGAATTCTGGAGGCGGATGGTTACAAAGTGGCCACTGCCGAAACCGGCGAAAAGGGCCTGAAAATGGTTGATCAGTCCAGCTACGATCTGCTTCTTTTGGATTTACGTCTCGGAGGGATTGACGGCCTGGAGGTCTTGAAACAGGTGAAGGAGAAAAATCCCGACCAGTTGGTCATCATGATTACGGGTTTCGCCAATGTGGCCAGCGCCGTGGAAGCTATGAAACGAGGCGCCTACGATTACATTCAAAAACCCTTCAGCACTGATGAATTGAAATTGGCCATGCAGAAGGCCGTTGAGACGGTAGCACTTAGAAAAGAGGTCGAGGAACTCCGCCAACGCCAGATGGAGAAGAACAAGTTTGACAAAATCATCGGC
>JAFDLS010000366.1:0-1604 GCA_019306365.1 Deltaproteobacteria bacterium | reverse complement strand
GAAGGTGCTGTCGCTGGTTCGCACCTTCGCCCAGACCGATATCACCGTGCTGATTGAAGGGGAGAGCGGTACGGGCAAAGAGCTGGTGGCCGAATATCTGCATTACCTCTCGCCTCGTTATGCCCAGCCCTTCATCGCCTTGAACTGCGGCGCCGTCGCCAAAAACCTGATCGAAAGCGAGCTCTTCGGCTATGAGAAAGGCGCTTTCACCGGCGCGGACCGCACCGGGCACATCGGCTTCATCCAACGCTCCGATGGCGGCACTCTGTTCTTGGACGAAGTGGCCGAATTGTCGGAAGAAGCCCAGGTGAAATTCCTGCGCGTGCTGGAACGCGGCGAGTTTTACAGGGTGGGGGGGACGAAGCTTTCCAGAGTTAATCTGCGCGTCATTGCAGCCTCGAATTCACCCCTTGACGTCGCCGTGGAAGAAGGTCGTTTCCGCAGTGATCTATATTACCGGTTAAACGTCGCCCACATCGAGCTCCCGCCTTTGCGGGAGCGGCGAGGAGACATCATCCAATTGGCCAAATTTTTCATGGATGAATTCAACCGCAAATTCGGGCGCCAGATCCGCGGGTTTACGAAAGCAGCCGAGGAAGCTTTGATGTCTTACACCTGGCCGGGTAACGTGCGCGAACTGCGAAACATCATAGAAAGAGTCTCCCTTCTCAGCAGTAACCCCGTCATTGATGCCGGTGACCTGGCTTTGGCCAAACTAAACGGTCAGCAGGGCGAGGGTCTGTTCGTAAACCTCAATATTGACCTGAATAAAACAACTAACGCGATTCGTGAAGCTAATTATCAGCTAATTCAAAAAATCCTGGAAATTACATCAGGGAACAAGGCACAAGCCGCCCGCCTTTTAGGCATCCCCAGAGGAACTCTCCGGTATCACCTGGCCAGGGACAGCCAATCGTGAAATCTCGCCTGCATCGTTTTTTACTTGACCAGGATATGGCGAATATCCGCCGGCTTCTACTGTAACCAACCCATTCTTGACCCCCAATTTAAATGCAGCCGAAGTAAAAGTCATCTTTAAAAATTTTTAAGGGATTCATTTAACCGGGATCATTATGTGTTATTCGCTATAAAATAATTATTTAGATTTATTTATACTCTCTCAAGCAGCGGAAACAGACGATAAACGGCATATAGTTTGCTTTAACTTCGATCGCAGGATGAACGTTGCGGATCGGAGATTTCATGGAAAAGAGAAAGAGACTGCTGATCGTTGAAGATGATCGAATTGTTAAAAATTCACTTGAGAGGTTACTGCAAGGAAGCGAATGTGACGTCGTTAGTGCCTTGACTGGAGAAGAGGGATTGGAGAAATTCGAGTGTTCCCCCTTCGACCTGGTTCTGACCGACCTGAAACTTCCCGGCATGGATGGCATCGAGATGATTTCCAGGATGCGGCAGAAGGATGATGCGCTTCCCTTTATTGTTCTGTCCGCATATGGCGAAGTTGATGACGTGATAAAGGCCATGCAATTGGGTGCAATTGAATTCTGTCAAAAACCCTTTGACGCGCAACAGATTTTAGATTTAACGCGGAAACATATAAAAGCCCATCCATCGGGGGCAACTGATACTCGGGATTCCGC
>JAFDLS010000127.1 GCA_019306365.1 Deltaproteobacteria bacterium | reverse complement strand
ACCGGCCTTCTGCGCGGCCTTTTCATTCATCCCGATTGAGGCCAGAGAGGGTTCGGAGTACGTGCACCAGGGGAAGTAGGTGTAATCCACCCGGCGCAGCAGGTGAAAAATGGCGTTGGCGATCACGATGCCGCCTTCATAACCCGCCGCGTGCGTAAACTGATAAGTTCCTGTTACGTCACCGGCGGCGTAGATGTGTTTCTGAGTGGTCTTGAGGCGTTTATCCGTGGTGATCCCCCTGGGTGTATATTCAACGCCGGCGGCTTCCAAACCCAGCTCCCCTGCGTTGGCTGAACGCCCCAGGGCGACCAACAGGGCTTTTGCGGTCAACTTCACTTCCTGGCCGCCAGCGTCCTCAATGGTCAATTCCCGTATCGATCCCGCTTCGCTGGCGCCTTTTACAGAGGTGTTCAGATAAAACTCAACACCCTCTTCCTCAAGTACTTTCATGACCGCATCGGCCATGTCCTTGTCTTCCCGGCTTAGAATCTGTCCGCTTCTTTGGATCACCGTAACCTTCGTTCCCAGTATCTAATGAAAAAATTTCCTTGTTGGTGATATACGAAGTCTGATCCAATCCCGGTACCGGCGGGGCGGAGGGAGAAGAGCCGGTGGCAACCACCCAGTTTCTGGCCGTAATATTCCGTCCGTTTAACTGAACCTGATGCTCGTCGAGAAATCTGGCTTCCCCGAATTCCACCTGAGCGCCCAGTCCGCAGAATCGTTCCACTGAATCATGTTTCTGAATGTCGCTGATGACCGAACGGATGCGTGCGGCGATTTGAGCAAAATCAACTGGCGGCGCCTCCACCGAAGGCAGTCCATACCGGGGACCGTTTTTCATATGGTGGTAAACACTGGCAGTCTTGATCAAAGTCTTACTGGGCACACAGCCAAAATGCAAGCAATCACCGCCAAGTTCGGACGCCTTCTCAATCAGGATGGTCTTGGCCCCTAACTGCGCCGCTCCGGCAGTTACGGTCAACCCAGCGGCTCCAGCTCCCAGAATACCGATGTCATAATCATAGTTCGCCATGGTTACCTCGCCTCACTTGAGACCTCTGCAAAACTTCGTCCTTTAGCCGAACTCATGAGCGCCGCTTCGCTGACGCTGCAGCGGCATATGTCAGTCTCAAATTTAAGTCCTCGAAATATTAAACATATTCCTGCGGGCTAAATTTTCGCCTTCCGCGATTTCAACAAAATTACTGGTTTTTGCAGAGGTCTCCATTTATAAATTTGCCTGATGGCCGGTCCGGTTCCTGTATAAACCCAGCAATTTCTTTACCGTGATGGGAAACAGCCCTAATATCACGAAAGATACAATCAAGCTAGGCGATAGAATCCCGGACAATGAATCGATCTTGCCCAATTCCTTACCCGCGTTGACGTAAACAATAGTCCCGGCCACCATCCCCACCTGAGACACCCAGTAGAAGGTAATCAGGGACATCCTGGTCAACCCCATGACCAGGTTGATCACAAAGAAGGGAAAAACAGGAACTAGCCGGAGCGTAAAAAGATAAAACGCCCCTTCCCTGTCAATACCTTCATTAATCGATTTGAGCCTGTCCCCAAATTTATTTTGCACCCAGTCACGCAGGATAAAACGTGAGACAAAACAGGCCAGCGTGGCTCCGATGGAGCTGGCAAAGGAAACGGTAATCACGCCCGCCACCAGGCCGAACAGGGCTCCCCCGGCCAGGGTCAACACCGCGGCGCCGGGAAGTGAGAGGGCGGTGACTAAAATGTAAATCGCCATATAGCTGGCCAGTACGATGACCCTGTTCTCGGCGTACAGCCCGGCAAAATTGGCCTGAGAATTCTTGAGATATTCCAGGGTGAAATACTGACCCAGGTCCAAAACCCTGAAGAGTATGGCTGCGGCGATAATAATCGCCACTATGACAATCTTTTTCCCAAGGCTTTTACTCATGAATTTTCCACTCGTTAGAACGGGTATTTAAACACTCAGCCATAATCCGCAAAACCCGGATACAGTGTTATGCCGTTGACGTAGTCCGATTCATCAAAAGCGAGTCATACCACAACCTGGGCGATATCAACGGGGTCCACCACGCGGGTATTTACAGCCTGTTAGATCCATTTAGGATCTACTCACCGTTGAGAGACCAATCATATTTGATATACTTGATTTTGATCTGCGCTTTATTTTGCTCCAGTTTTTTTTTCAAATCGCCCTCTGCATATTTCAAAAAGAAATTCACCACACCTTCATTAAAATCCTCATCGTACCATTTGAAGATTTCGCTTACATAAAGCGTCTGCCCTTCCAGTCGGTTGTGCCGTGAATCGTTTAAAAAATTCCGCGTGGCGTCATCCAACTGTTTGTTCAAGCTGCTGCCCAAATAACGTTCCGAACCAATTATGGGACAGCTCTTGGAGGCGCAGTTGACGGCAAAATGAATCCTGGGATCCTTAAACTGTGGCCGAAGGATTCCATGCTCCAAGTCGTTCAGGGTAATGACGTCCCCGCCAATGCGAACGATCTTCTTCTTCCAGGGACTCTTGAAGACACTTCCCAGGTCCTTGATGGACTTGACCCCCGGATAACCGCTTAAAATAAGTTTGATCGTCCAGGCGTTATAAGCGTTTACATAAAACGCGAACTGTTCATCACGCGAAAGTCCGGAGATATCGGTCTCTTCCAGAACCTGTAAGAATTTGTCCAGTTTGGCTTCTTCATCTTTAAAACCCCGGTAGTTGACCACACCTTTGACAACGTATTGCTTTAGCAGGTCCTCATAAAGATTGTAATCGACATCAGGACTGGAAAAGGCTTTTGATCCCGGCCTAAAGGAACCCAGGGCCAAAAACAACGAGATTAAAACAAGCAGAAGCAAACCTCGATATTTCATAGCGCTCCCCTTTCATGACTAGAGACCTCTGTAAAACCAGTAATATTGTTGAAATCGCTAATTTTGAGATAGCTTCTAACATTTCGAGGACTTAAATTTGGGCCTGACATATGCCGCTGCAGCGTCAGCGAAGCGGCGCTCATGAGGTCAGCTAAAGGACGAAGTTTTGCAGAGGTCTCAGATTGTGAACAGCCAGAAAACTCAGTACGTTTAAACCCAATCCGCTTGTTTATATATTTTAATATGTCAGGGAATGTTTTCCAGGCCTGAAAATTGATATTTCCAAATTTATTGTTATTAATCAACAAATTACAATTTAAAATCCGTCGTCATTGAAAGCGGAAATTAAGCCGCCTGAATTTTCCTGGTTTATTGAATGCCTGACATGACCTTGAGTGGGACTTATTCATGTCGAAAGATGAATATTGACAGGGGCCTATGCCTGACTGAAACAGAAAAACTCATTGATAAATTTCAGACAAGGCCATGATTTTCTCAAATTTGTGGTCTTTCTGATTGACCGTCAAAAAACTCTTTCTTATACTCCAGACATCCTATTGGAAGGTTACAGTCTGTTACAAAGCTATTTTCCACTGGAGCGGTTAATGACAAGTTTGTTACCACCGTCCGTGGAAAAATCAAATGGAGGTAAAAAGTTCTTATGACCATTGATCCTTATGATTTCAGGGATATCAACCCAGGCAATCGCGTTCTTATGGGCCCGGGACCGAGTGATGTTCCGCCGCGCATTCTTCAGGCCATGACCGCGCCATGCATCGGTCACCTCGACCCCTACTTCCTGTCCGTAATGGATGAAACTCAGCGCCTGCTTAGACACCTATTCCAAACCCAAAATGAGCTGACCATACCTGTCTCCGGCACCGGCAGCGCCGGCATGGAAACCTGTTTTGTCAACCTCGTGGAGCCGGGAGATGAGGTGGTGGTCTGCGTCAACGGTGTATTTGGCACTCGCATGAGCGATATTGTTAACCGGCTCAACGGAAAGCTCATTCGCGTGGATACTAAATGGGGCCGGGCCGTGGAGCCTGATAATGTGTCCGACGCGATTCGAGGCAGGAACCCCAAGATTCTCGCTGTTGTGCACGCGGAAACATCCACCGGCGCGCATACTCCGCTGGAGGAACTGTCAAAAATAGCTCATGACGCCGGCGCTCTGTTCCTCGTCGATTCAGTCACCTCTCTGGGGGGTATGGAAGTAAACGTGGATAACGCCGGGATTGACGTCATTTACAGCGGCACCCAGAAGTGTCTCTCCTGCCCTCCCGGACTCTCGCCCGTTTCCTTCAGTGACAAGGCGGTTGAGGTCCTTCAAAATCGTAAAAACCCCGTAGTCAGCTGGTATCTCGACATGAACATGGTTTGCAGTTATTGGGGGGAGGAACGTAAATATCATCACACCGCGCCCATAAACATGATTTACGCGCTGCGTGAGGCGCTGCGTTTGGTGGCCGAGGAAGGGCTTGACGCTCGTTTTGCCCGGCACAGGCTCAACCACCGCGCTTTAGTCGCCGGTCTTGAAGCCATGGGCCTGTCCATGCTCGTACCTGAGGGGCGCTGATGACGTGAAGGTGCGCAAAGCCCTACTCGAGAACTTCGGTATCGAGATTGGCGGCGGCCTGGGAGACCTTGCCGGCAAGATCTGGCGAGTTGGCTTAATGGGACATGCCTCGTGCGCTCGAAACGTCTTTGTGTTTTTGTCCGCGCTCGAAACCGTGCTGAAAGCTGAAGGCGTTAAGGTTCAGTCCGGCGCCCCTGTTGCCGCTGGCAAGGTCTATGGGATTTAATGATTGGATTTAGCGTTTTTAAATAAACTAAAGCAAATCGTTGGGAATCAGCATGTCGCTTTTAACCCGACCGACGTGGAGGTTTATTCCTATGACGCCTCGTTAGCGGTCCGCACGCCTGGGGCTGTTGTCTTTCCAGGCAATACAAACGAAATTGCCTCCGTGGTGAGAGCTTGCGCCGAAGCACGCATTCCATTTGTACCTCGCGGTTTCGGCACCAATCTCTCGGGCGGAAGCGTCGCGCCGGAAGGTGGATTGGTTATCTGTCTGGCGCGCCTCAACCGTATTCTTGATATACACCCGAAGCGCCGATGTGCCGTGGTTCAGCCAGGTGTGACCAACTTTGAGCTGCAAAACGCCCTGGCTCCAAAGGGATTTTTTTTCGCGCCGGATCCTGCCAGTCAAAAAGTCGCGACACTTGGAGGAAATATCGCCGAAAACTCAGGCGGACCCCATTGTTTTAAATATGGGGTCACCCGGAACCACGTTCTGGGTCTGCAGGTGGTGCTGGCTGACGGCGAAATCGTAAGGTTAGGCGGATCAACCCACGATTATACCGAAAATGATTTATGTGGATTTATAATCGGCGGTGAAGGCACACTGGGGATCATAACCGAAGCCACCGTAAAAATCCTGCCTTTACCGGAAGCCGTGATCACGATGCTGGCCATATATGACAATGTGACCGAGGCCGCCCAATCGGTTTCAAAAATCATTGAGGGAGGCATAATACCGGCTACACTGGAAATGATGGATGCCCCGCTCATCCGAGCCGTTGAGGAAAGTTTTCCCAGCGGTTACCCTTTAGACGCCTCGGCAGTTCTCATCATCGAGATAGACGGTCCAAAAACCGGCCTCGCCGGCCAAGCCGAACAGATTAAAAGAATCTGCAGCGAAAACGGGTGCCGCCATGTGCGCGAGGCCAGGGACGAGGCGGAGCGCGATCTGCTCTGGGCAGGCAGGCGAGGGGCGTTTGGAGCCGCAGCGCGTCTCGCCCCCAACTTTCTGGTAATGGACTGCACCGTGCCTCGCACCATGCTGCCCGAGGCGCTCTCACGAGTGGCCGCTGTGGCAAAAAAGCATCAACTGACCCACGGAAACGTCTTTCACGCCGGAGATGGGAATCTCCATCCCCTGCTGTTATTCGACGCCCGCGGCCATGACCAGTTGAATCTCGCGCATCAAGCCGGGTTTGACATCGTTAAGGAATGTGTTGCCCTCGGAGGGACCATCACAGGCGAACATGGTGTGGGCGCGGAAAAAATTGAAGCCATGCGCCTTATTTTTTCAGAGGATGATCTGGATGTCCAGCGTTCTTTGAAACAGGTGTTTGATCCGCTCGATCTGCTTAACCCAGGCAAGATTATTCCTGCTCCTATCGAGCGTGATACCCCGCCGGAACCTCCCATAACGGAAAAACAAAACGAATATAGTCTCACGCCGTCTGATACGAGGGAAGCCTGCGAAATGGTGCGCCGAGCGTTCCTGAACCGCACTCCCCTCCTTCCTCAAGGCCATGGAACCCAGGGTGGCTTCGGGAACCTGCCAACCCGTCCTGTGATTCCTTTACGAAGTCTGAAGTTTTCTGACGTTATCGATTACGACCCTGCCAACCAGGTGGTGACCATTGGCTCCGGTATGCGGCTCTCGGTACTCCAAAAAAATCGATGCGTGAGGATTATACCATCGGCGGATTGGTGGGGCTGGACGTCTGCGGCCCTGAGGGGCTGCGTTATGGCGCTCCCCGTGATCTGCTGCTCGGGTTGAAATTTATATCCGGCGAGGGGCGTTTGATCTCCACCGGTGGAAAGGTAATCAAGAATGTGGCCGGTTATGAAGTTTCGAGGTTGCTCGCCGGTTCGGCCGGGACCCTTGGTTTCCTGGCTGAATTGACCTTTCGCTTACTGCCATTGCCGGAAACCGGCCGGGCGGTATGCGCCTTCGCGCCATTGGAAAACATCGCGGCGGCGGCATCTGAACTGCTCTGCTCAAATATCGAACCTGCTTTCATAACCGCCTTCCCCGTGGAAAATCAAGCTAAAGAGAATGAACATGGGGAGAATAAAATTTCATGGCGGTTGGCCGTCGGGTTTGAAGGCTTTACAGAACAGGTGAAATCTCAGGAAGAAAGATGCGTGAGTCTTCTATTAAAAAATGAGATCAAAGAACCTGCCTCTCAAAATTATGACATCCATAAAGGTATATCTAACGGGCGCTGCGGGCTATTCGAGGACTCAGAGTTTCTTCTTCTCGCCTGTTTGCCGCTGGACAGGATCACTGAATTTATCGCCGGGGCAACAAGTTTGGTTCAAACGAAACATATGCTGGCCGATTTCGGGCGTGGCCGTTTCGCGGCCTCTATAACAGAGCTGCCAAATGACACCTGGGAAAGACTGTGCCGTTTAGCTGAAGCATTAGGAGGTCATATGCGTTTGGAGAGGGCCCCTTATGAATTCAAACGGCGCAACGATGTCTTTGGACTTCCACGGCCCGCACGGAAACTCATGCACGCCGTCAAAAAGGTGCTCGATCCGCATGACATTTTCGTCCCTGGCAGCCTTCCCGGAAGCAGATGGCAGAAGAGTAATTACAAGCAGCCAGGAAAAACTGCATGACGATCCTTAAACACTACGATCAGATAGTACGCTGTAACCGTTGCGGCTTTTGCCAGGAAGCCTGCCCTGTTTTTCGCGTCACCGGACATGAATCCGGCGTGGCTCGGGGCCGGCTCGCCCTCCTGCGCGCGATCATAGAGGATCGTCTGGACTGGTCACCTGAACTCGAAGAGCCTCTTTTTGCCTGTCTGCTGTGCGGCGCGTGCACTGAAAAATGTTTTCCCGCTGTAGAAACCGCGAAAATGCTTGTCACGGCACGGACAGAATATCTTGATCGCACAAGCCGAAAAAGACCGCACAAGCTATTATTTGATCATCTGCTCCCATTCCCTGAAAGATTACGCCTTGCGGCGAAGACGGTTGCTCTGGGGAAACGAAGCGGGCTTTCAAATCTAGCCAGAGCTTTAGGGCTGCTGCGTGTTTTCGGACGGGATTTCCCGCGCTCTCAGGAAATAATTGATCGTTTTCCCAAACATGCTTTTCGAGAAAAGGTTAAGCCGGGGATTTTGGAAGGGCGAGGAGAAAACAGCCGCATCGGATACTTTGCCGGATGCGGCATGGACATCATTCTTCCCGAAGCGGCTGAAGCCTCGATCCGCCTTCTGGGTGAAGCCGGTAAAACGGTTCAGGTGCTGGATAATTGCTGCTGCGGCCTGCCTGCATATGCCTACGGCGATCTGGAAGCTGCGAAGAGGCTGGCGATAAAAAACATTGAGCTTCTTGCCGCAGGAGAATTTGACACGATCGTAACCGATTGTTCGAGCTGCGCCGCTTTTCTGAAAAAATATTCTGAATTGTTTGATGAAAGCGATGTCTGGCACGATAAGGCCAAGACCGTGGCGTCACGCGTACGTGATCTCGTAGAACTGACTTTTTTAGAAGATGCGCCGCCCCTTGAAGAAGAAGACAGGATTATTTTAACCTACCATGATCCCTGTCACGCCTCACGCGGGCAGGGTCTGGTACATGAGCCGCGTGAACTGCTGAGGGCGATTCCTGGAGCCGAGTATCGTGAAATGCCAGAGGCGGACTGGTGCTGCGGCGGGGCTGGCGCTTACGCCCTTTCTCACTACGATCTCTCGATGAAGGTTCTCCACCGCAAGATGGATAACGTTGAGAAAACCGGAGCCAATATTCTGGTCACTTCCTGTCCCGCCTGCGTTGTCCAGCTTGATTATGGCATTCGCCTGCGCCAGCTACCGGTGCGTGTATGTCACATTTCGGAGCTTCTTTCCAAAGCTAAAGGGGCCATTTCATGGGCGTTGTAGAAAAAATTTTATTAAGCGCCTCTCCCCCTGAAACTCCTACAAGCTGATATTCGGACCTGGCTATTCAATAAGAAGCGGTTCGGACTCCAGAGCCCCAATAATAACCTTTTCCAGCTTGCCGCTGGTTCTTTTTGTAATTATGGATCTGATCCTTTGTCCTACTTTGAAAAGACGCTCGTCATCCGCCTTGTTGAGAAAAACAAAACGTTTAGCCTGGGGTGGACCGCCTTTCATTAATCCCTGTTCGTCAAGTATAACCGTGGCCACGGATTCTTCTGTAATCGGCTCTCCCAGTGGTAGACCGGTTATTTGTGAATACAATCCGGCTCTGAAAATCCATTGATCATCCAAAGGTTTGCCAACCGCGTCCAGACCGGCCACAGCCACCAGCCACCCGGAGCAAGACGGAATCACGGGCTCATGCAGGGCAGGCGCTTTAAGGGGTTTGCGGGCGGCACCGTCAGCTTCCACCAGGATCCACCGAAACAAACCGGTTTCCCATAACTGGTTTATAGCCTCAGGTTCAAACCCGGTGAGCTTTCCCTGGCCGGCAAGATACCCCTCAGCAGCCGTTAGATAGGCGTCTCGCTTGCTAAATTCCAGGGCCTTTTTTATGAGTTTCTCGGGATGAGGTGTGATGATTACGTTGGCAGACTGCTCCCTGGACGGCATGAAAATTTTGGTAGTGGTTGTGGTCAGGACCGGTTCGCCCAACCGGGCTAGCTCCCTGGCGAGAGTGAACATGAGGGTGGTTTTGCCGCCAGCCCCCACCAGGCTGATTACTCCCCTGTCCCCAAGCTGAAATTTTTCCCGAAGAGTAACCATTTCTTTCATTCGTTGTACACCCTGAGAATGGCCTCGAGAACCGCTCCGCCGATCGCCCGCGCCTTATCTGATATTGTACGGCAGCAGATAACCTCCCCCCTGGGATCAACATCACCGATTTTAAGCCCTTTTTTGACCTCTGTCCCGGACGCGATCAGTCCTCTGACAACCCCGTCAATAATGGTTCTGACTTCATTTCCATTGACATCACCGATAATCTCACCAGCCTTAACCTGTTCACCGATGTGATGGTCTGACCTGAAAAAGCCATGAGAAGGGCTCCTCAATACACGCTCCGCCGAGAAACCCTGAATGTTTCCCGGGACTCCGGTATCAGGTTCAGCCTGACCGGAAAGAATGACCCGGCCCAGGTTATGCCCCCGGTTGGTTTCTATCACCACATGCGCGTCCTCCCCGGCTGTAAAACCCGGCCCTAAACCAATGACCAGCGGGGCGTCTTTCATGGTGGTTCCGAGATTACGCTTGGCCAGAATGGCATCCACTACCACATCGGGACTCATTGCCTGTATAGCCGACCAGCCAGGGTCAGCGATAACGGGAATCTGTTCTTTCTCCCAGGCATGAAGGACTTCCTCCGTCTCCACAATCTTGACCGCCTCCACGCCCTCAACCTCTTTCCGGCCTTCAATAAGCGCCTCACAAAAGGACACCTCCCTTCTCACGGCCAGAGGTTCAGGGATTTCCATCATAAAAAGTTTCCGGATATTCGCCTGATGGAGACGCCAGGCGACACCGCTCGCCATCTCACCCGCGCCCTTCACGCCAACAACCAATTTATTTAAGGATTTACTGCGGCTCATTAGTCGCGGCTCGAATTACTTCCCAAAAGGACAAACCGGATATCGGCAGTTCTCACAATTCAAACACAACCCGCCGTGTCCCATCTTTGCGATGTCGTTTTTGGTAATCCTCTCCCCGGCCAGAACCCTGGGCAGGATGAGGTCATAGACGGTTGCCTTATAGTAGTATACGCACGCGGGCAGGCCCAGAATTGGTATTTCGTTCAAAAGGGCATATAAAAACATGGCTCCGGGGAGAATGGGGCTTCCATAGCTTATCAGGCGGGCGCCAGCCTTCCTGATACCCTTGCGAGTTACGTCATCCGGGTCTACGGAAAGGCCGCCTGTCGCCAGAATCAACTCACATCCAAGTTCCTTCAACTCCAGTATAGCCCGCGAGATAGCATCGGCGTTATCAGGCACAACGATTTTTCTCACGTACTCACAACCGTAATCTATAAATTTTTGAGCCACATACCTGTCAAATTCATCATTTATCAGGCCCTTATAAATTTCTGATCCAGTAACCACGCCGCCCACACGCATACGCCGATATGGCCGCACCTGAAGAATCGGTTTAAAACGCTCAGAAAGGTTTTCCAACTTCTCAATTTTCCGCCGCGAAATTGTTAAGGGAATAATTCGAGTCGCGGCTATGGTCTGGCCCTTTTTAACCGGGAAGTTCGTCCTCAGGGTCGAGATAATAATGTTGCCAAGCTTGTTGATTCTGAGAAGTCCAGCCGTGTTAACTTTCAATAATCCATCTTTGATACTGACGATATTGGACTTGCCTTCAACCGGATCGGTCCATTTCAGGTTATCGCCGGAAATTGCCGGAGCGATGCGCAAGGCAGCTTGATCCTCGTGAAGCTGATCTGGCGAAAGTTCAAGGACATAAAGGGAACTCTTTCCGAGTTTAAGAAGCCCAGGCACATCCTCCTCAGTAACGACATGTCCTTTTTTAAAACCAACGCCTTTGAATTTCCCAGGAACTATGCGTGTAATATCGTGCGCTAACACCGTTCCCACCGCGTTTTCAACCTTGATTTTTTTCATCTGATTACCATTCACCTCATTATCCATTTAGAGACATCGTTCTATTTAAAACTAAACGTTGGGATAGCCGAAGAACTTTTAAATGAGTATATTAGAAAAACAGCGCGAAAAAAATATATATTGAGACCTATGCAAAACTTCGTCCTTTAGCCGAACTCATGAGCACCGCTTCGCTCACGCTGCAGCGGCATATGTCAGGCTCAAAATTAAGTCCTTGAAATATTGGCAATATTCCTGCGGATTATTTTTTCGCCTTCCGCGATTTCAACAAAATTACTGGTTTTGCATGGATCTCATATTATAAAATTAGGTTCATCTCCAAATTAGTTGATGATATTTAACGCCCAAACCCACCCTTTCCTCTGGTTCCCAGGCTAAAGCTTGGGAACGAGTAGAAAATTTATTAATTCACCCATATTCATTATTATCTATGTTAGAATTCATCAATATTAATTGAATATCGACGGTATTATCCACCCTTGCGCGAACAAACGGCTTGGGACAAACTGCATATTCCCAATCTTGAAAACAGATACCGAGCTAGTCAGATAGTGGTTATACAAGGAAATACAGATTATGAGTCAAAATATATTTTTACAGGCGGCTGATTTATTGAGTCGCGGCGAACGGGTTGTTCTGGCTCGAATCATCAGCCGCGAGGGATCCGCGCCGCGAACTGTCGGATCAAAATGCATCGTCACTGAGGATGGATCCATAATCGGAACCATCGGGGGCGGTTTTCTGGAACACATGGTTCAGGAACGTGCCAAGGATGTTTTTAAAGAAGGTAAATCACAACTCTACCACTTCCAGCTCACCGGTGACGATTTATCAAAAGCGGACATGTTATGCGGCGGCGATCTGGACGTTTTTCTGGACCCTCTATTTCCTGAAAACCAGCATACCCTGGCAATATTCCAGACGATACAAGGGCTTGTCAACAGCGGACAGGGAGGCAGCCTTTTGACGTTGATTTCCGAAGGCGTTCCCTCACAAGACAGCAAGGCCAGGATGCTGATCAAAAAAGATGGTTCGACCGTCGGTCAGATCAAAGGATTAACGGGCAGCCTGGAGAATCTTATTGAACAGGACAAACCATGTCTGGTTGAGTTTCCGGAAAACAACTTAAAAATATTTGTGGAATCCATAGAATTGGATCCCGTCCTTCTTCTGTTTGGGGCCGGTCACGTGTCCACCTTTGTGGCGGCTGTGGCTAAAATGGCGGGGTTTCAGGTGATTGTCATTGACGACCGCGCGGAATATGCCAGCAGGGAGAGATTTCCTGAAGCTGATGAAATCCATGTCCTTCCTTTCTCTCAAGCCTTTGACCGGCTTCAGGTTACGGAAACCTCTTACATAACCATTCTTACCAGGGGACATATCTCAGATAAGATTGTATTGAAAGCGGCGCTTCAAACAAAACCGGCTTACATCGGGATGATAGGCAGTCTAAAAAAAAGGAACCTGATATACAAGGCCCTCAAGGATGAAGGGATTCCGGAAGAACATTTCGATCAGGTCCATTCTCCCATTGGGATAGACATTCACGCGGAAACACCGGAGGAAATCGCGGTCAGTATCGTGGCGGAACTGATTAAAACCAGGGCCAAGAAAAACATAGAGAAATAAGTTAACCATTGGCGGTAAAACAAGCCGTCGAAAACTCTTGACATTCATGACCCAGACTAACAAAAGGGTTTCAGGAATCATCCTGGCCGCAGGCGGATCCAAACGGATAAACGGGATCAAACAGCTCCTGCAATTCGAAGGCAAACCCATCCTGGGATGGGTCGTGGAGAATGCCCTTAAATCATCCTTGAGCCGGGTAATCGTGGTCCTTGGCCATGCCGCTGAAGAAATACAAAAGGCCGTTGATCTCAAGAAGGCAAAGCTAGTCGTAAATGACCGGTATGACCGGGGGCAGAGTTCCTCGATACAGGCGGGACTCAATGTGGTTCCTGATCAGGATGCCGGGGTCATGTTCCTTTTAGGGGATCAGCCCCTTGTACGCGCCGATGTGATCAACACGCTCATTGAAGCCTACCAGAATAAAAGGTCAACGCTGGTGATACCCACACGCCATGGCAGGAGAGGTAATCCCGTTCTTATAGACCGCTCCCTCTTCCCCCGGCTTGAGTCTCTGACCGGGGATGTTGGAGCCAGAGTTCTTTTCGAGGAATACGCCGGTCAAATCAGGGAAATTGAAGTGGAAAGCGACGGTATTCTTTTTGACGTGGATACCTGGGACGACTATATTGAACTTAAAAAGAAAGGACTGCCGCTACAATCCCGGAAAGTCCAATAACCGCGTCATTAAAAGCAAGAGAAGGTTATGTCAAATTCTGAGATCTGCTTTATGCCCGCCACCCAATTGAGCGCTCGAATCCGCGCCAGGGACCTGTCCGCTCAAGAGGTAATGGAAGCTCATCTGGCTCAAATCGACAGCATCAACCCCAGGGTTAACGCCATTGTAACCTATCTGCCCGAACAGGCCATGGAACGGGCTAAAGAGGCGGATGAAGCGCTGGCGCGGGGGCAGGAAGCCGGACCCCTGCACGGCCTGCCCATCGCTCACAAAGACCTGATGCAGACCAAAGGCATCCGCACAACCTTTGGCTCGCCCATTCACAAGAATCTGATACCCGATCAAGATGAACTGATCGTGGAGCGGCTGAAAAAAGCCGGGGCCATCACTGTTGGCAAGACAAACACACCTGAGTTTGGAGCCGGTTCGCAGAC
>JAFDLS010000126.1 GCA_019306365.1 Deltaproteobacteria bacterium | reverse complement strand
AACGGGTTCATCTCAAATTTCGCTAAAACCTGTTTTGTGGTATATAACCTTGCCATGAAAGGCCGGAAAGGATAATGTTTATTAAACAGGAGGCAGGGTTAGCGGATGTTTAACAATCTGGTTTATTTTATCCTGATACTGCTTGTCTACAGCGCATATCAGCCGTCTGACGAGATCATCCTGCCAGGCTGGCCCGGCTTTGCCTTGAGCCTGGCTCTTCTGGCGGCGTATTATATCCTGGCCCGGACTTCCTTTGCCCGGTTCAAGCGGCAGGCGGCCGTGTTTCAGCGGTCGGCTGGCAAGGCTTCCGTGGTTTATCACCGGCTCCAGATGCGCCTTTCCATTTTGGCGATCGTTTTTTTCACGGCACACGTTTACTTTTTAGGGTACAAGGATCTCGTTACAGCGGTGCCCGTGATAGGCGGTTCGGTCGCCCTGACCGGGCTGGCGGGGCTGGTATTATTCGCCCTCTACCTGAGTCTGCTGTGGTTTGAGTCCTTCGATTCCTATGCCTGGATATACGGCAGCCGGTTGACCCGTTACCGGTTTATCCGAAATCAGCTGCAAATTAACATCCCCATCATCCTGCCCTGGCTGCTATTATCCGCGGTGGCCGATCTTATAACCCTGATGCCTCAAATCGGTCTAAAAACATGGCTGAACACCGGCGCGGGGCAGATTGCTTTCTTCCTGGTCTTCCTGGGACTGCTCAGCGTTGTGTTTCCGGTCCTGGTTCGATACATGTGGGGGCTGACTCCCCTGCCGCCGGGGCCGCACCGGTCGATCATAGAATCCTTCTGCGAAAAGACGGGATTTAAATATTCCGAGATCATGCTCTGGCCTCTTTACGAGGGAGAGGCCCTCACCGCCGGAGTCATGGGCATGGTTCGCCGCTGGCGATACATTCTCATTACCAGGTCTTTATTGGACATTCTGGATGAGGATGAGATGGGGGCGGTACTCGCTCACGAATTGGGACATGTCAAACGTCATCACCTTATATTTTATCTCTTCTTTTTCATCGGTTACCTGGTCCTGTCCTACTCCCTATTCGATCTCAGTTTTTATATGCTTTTATCAACCGATTGGACGATCGACCTGCTGTTGGCCGATAAAGACAGCCAGGGCACAACCATCTCCCTGCTGCTCAGCGCGCCCTTTATCCTGATCATGCTTCTTTATTTTCGGTTTGGCTTTGGGGCCTTCATGCGCAACTTCGAACGGCAGGCCGACCTGTTTTCCTATCGTGTTACCGGAACCATCAGAGGGCTGGTCAACTCCCTGGAAAAAATCGCTTACTACTCCGGGCAAAGCAGGTCTTTACCCAGCTGGCATCACTTTTCCGTGGCCCAGCGCGTGGAATTTTTAGAGGCTTGCGAGCGGGAGCCTTCCCTGGTTCAGGCCCACGAAAAAAAGGTGCGCCGGATGATACTGGCGTACTGCCTGGGGCTGGTCCTGATAGGGCTGCTGGGGTATCAGTTTCACGAAAAAGGGCTGGGAGAGGATGTCAATCGCAGTGTGAGCCTTAAGCTTGTCAAAGGCCAGATCAGGCGCTATCCTCAAAACGCCCAGCTTTACCGGCTGCTCGGAGATCTGTACGGTAAGCAATCATGTCTGGAAGAGTCTATCCTGGCCTACGAGCAGTCCCTGGCCCTGAATCCGAATGATCCAATAACAAACAATAACTATGCCTGGTCCCTGGCCACCAAGCCGGACGCGACTTCTTCGGAAAAAGCCATGGCGCTGTGGTTGGCCAAAAAGGCCGCCAGTCTATTGGCCGCGCCCTTCACCCTTGATACATTAGCCGAAGCATTATATGCGAACGATCAACCCGAACTGGCCATAAGGGTTATTGACCAGGCCGTCACGCTCCTCAAACCCGGCGAGAGCAAGGGCTACTTTTTAAAACAGAGGGCCAAATTTCAGGCGGCTCTCGAGAAGAAGTCAGGGGATTGAGGGGTATAGAATATTTTTTCTCCTGTCTCAATCAGGGGATTTAAGAAGTTATTGTTTGGATAAAATTAAAAGCGAAGGCCGACCTGGAAACACTGGTTTCCGTTTTATCACCATGCGATGGGCGGGCTGCCGTGAGAGGGCTGAAGGTGAGTTTTGATGCCGGCAACCGGCGAAAATAAATCAAAAACCTGGGCGGAAGTATCGATCAAACACCCTTCGGAGCTGACCGAGGCGGTGAGTAATTTTTTCTTTGAGAAAGGCGCTCAGGCCGTGGTGCATGAGGACTCATCCGGCCTGGTGCTTTCAAAGGCCGGGTTCGGTTCGTCAGGCCCTTCCGCCGGACTGAAAGACGAAATCAATGCCTTTCTGAAGGATCTGGCTGATATCTTTGGACTGACGTCCCTTTTAAAGGCTGAGTGGAGTTCTGTTTCTTATGGTGATTGGGCTGAAAAATGGAAGCAGGATCTGGATCCGATCGAGGTCGGGTCCACCCTGGTGATCAAGCCGACCTGGCGCGAGTATCAGGCCGGGCCGGACCGAGTGGTGCTTAGCCTGGACCCGGGTCTGGCTTTCGGCACAGGTCACCACGCCTCAACCTTTCTCTGCCTGGAAGGCGTGGAGGAGTATCTCAGCCAGCCAGGGCACGCGGACGCCCGCGTTCTGGACGTCGGTACAGGCAGCGGTATCCTGTCCATGGCCGCGGCGGCCTTGGGCCGAGGCAGAATCGTAGCCCTGGATATTGACCCTGACACATTGCCAGTCGCGGCAGGGAATTTTTCCTTGAATAACCAGGCCGACCGCGTATTTTTGCTGTGCGCTGATCCAGCCGCGATCAGCGGACGGTTTGACCTTATCCTGGCAAATCTTCATCGAGACGCGCTCATTCGTCTGGCTTCGACTCTGGTCAACCTGGGCGCGCCCGGGGCAAGGTGGATTCTTTCAGGGATGCTGGATGAACAGGCGGAAGAGGTGGCCGAACGCTTTATATCCGTTGGTCTGTCACTAACCCACCGGGCAGTGAAGGGAGAATGGGTGGCCCTTATCATGGAAAAAAGGGAGGAACCGTGAGGCGATTCCTGGTTGATCCGGCTCCGTCCGATTCGGGCCCCGTCAAACTCACCGGTTCTCAGGCTCACCATGCCCTGCGTGTTCTGCGCCTCAAACCAGGTGATACGGTTTTTTTAATAGACGGACAGGGACACGAGTGGAAAGCTCGCATTACAGCGGCCGCCCGCGATATGGTGGAACTGGAAATCGTGGAAGCCAGAGCTTCCCTTAAGGAATCACCACTGGACCTGACGCTGGGACTGGTGGTTCTGAAGGCGTCTCCCATGGACCTGGCCGTTCAGAAGGGAACCGAGCTGGGATTGAAAAGGTTGGTTCCGCTTTACTCTTCTCGAAGCGCCGTGCGTTTGAATCATAGTCAGGCCGAAAAAAGGCTGGCTCACTGGCGAAAAATTGCCCTGGAGGCTCTAAAGCAATGCCAGAGGGGCTGGCCGGTGGAAATCAAACCTCTGGCCGGTCTGAAAGACTTTTTATCCGAAGCGTCCGAGGCGGACCTGAAGCTGATGCTGTACGAGGAAGAACGGAAAACCGCGACGCCGAGGCTGAAGGAGTTGCTCAGCCGAAAGCCCAAACCGAAGTCAGTCTGGGCTCTAATAGGACCCGAAGGCGGGTTCACATCGGCGGAGGTTGATCTGGCCAGGGAGGCCGGTTTTGAAGCCCTGGGACTGGGGCCAAGGGTTATGCGATCCGAAACAGCGGCCCTGGCCCTGATGGCCATTTTGGCCTTCACACTGGGCGATTTAGCAATTTTTGATTGATTTTTATCATTTAGCCTAGTAATCTTACTAAACTAGGATAAAATTTTTACTTAGCTCAAGCAAAAGGAGGGCCATATGAGGTGCCCCAAATGTGGTCTTACAAGCTTTGATTACAATGAAGCTTGCCCGAAATGCGGTCGAGATCTGACCCCGGTACGCGAGAATCTTAATTTAACTACCCTGACCCCTAGCCCGGTATTCTTTTTGGGATCCCTTTTAGCCGAGGAAGGGACCGGCGGGTTCACCTTTGAGGGTGAGGATACCGAGCATCTGGGCACCTATGATGAAAAGGTTTCCGAGATGCCAGAGGAAACCGAAATGCCTACCGAGTTGGAAGAGGTTGCTACTCTTGAATTCGAGGCAGAGGAGGATGAAGAGGCCCCGGTGGGAGTCGGAGCAGCGGCGGAAGAAGGAATTGATTTTGATTTTCCGGAAGATGAGCCCGAAATGAGGCTCGAAACTGAAGAGTCTTCACCCGGCCTTGATGCTGAAGAGACCCTGGTTTTTGAAACCGACGCGGAGGATAACGCCGTTGAGCTCAATATGGATACTGAGGAAGAAGCGACCGGAGAAATAGACCTGGACATTGAAACCATGGCGGATGACGAGCTTTCCCCAGATGAAGGCGAAGAGCTTGATTTGAGCGACCTTGCCCTGGAAACCGAAAACATGATGGATGAACTTCAGGTCGAGGAGGAGATGGCCGGGGAAGAAACGCCGGCGGCTCCAGAAGCGGAACAGACTTCAGCGGGGGCCGCAGTAGAGGAAGAACTGGACTTAACGGATCTGGAACTTGAGTTCGAAGACGAGGAGAATTTTGAAGAGGGTGACATCGGCGACCTGGAACTGAGCGACATGGAGCTGGACGAAAACACCATTACCCACGCCTTAGCGCCCGATGAATCTCTTGAAGACGTGATTACGGCGGAAGCGGCAGAGGAAGAGAGACTGGGGCTCAATGACGCCACCGTGATCATCGAAGGAACGGACGAGGACAGTGAGCCAAAAACTGCGGATCTTTTGGTGGATGACGACCTCGAAGAGATTGATTTGAATTTCGACGACCTGGAACTGGAAGACGAGGATACGACCTGATTTTTAGCAAAAAGTAATATTAATATTCACTTTAGATATATTTAAAAAATTATAAAAATGCCCTTTGACCACGCGATGATTGATCAAGGGGCATTCCTTATTTTTAACTATGTAGCAAGAAAAATATTCGTGCACAACCTTTCTGGCTAAGTGAGCATCCTCAGTTTTCTGTCGGCAGTCTCAAGGGCAGTGCCTTGCTTGAGTACCATGGCCCGGCGATATTCAATGATAGGCAGATCGGCCAGGGCGTTTACAATGTGACACTGAGCCGGGTTCTGTTCCCAGGTCAGCCTGTGCCAGTCGACCTTCCCGGCGCCTGTCCAGGCCTGTCTGGTTCCCCCGCTGGTCGGATTACAGGTGGCATGGCTCACGGCCGCGCCCGGCTCGCCGGTATTCGGAACGTACTTCCAGCCCATCCAGTTGCCGTCTTTGGCGCGAACGTTCATCTCTTTGACGTCGGCCGCGGATACGGCCTCCAGGCCTGTGATCTCCAGATCCAGGATCTTATGACTGCGGAGGCTGGCTGAAGTGCGCCATTCGCCCTCGATGATGGAATGATCCTCGATATCAGCGTATACTTTTGGGATACCCAAATACTCTCTTCCCGCGATGATGGGGTCACAGTCGTTTTCCCACATCACCAGGCAGAAGGTACCGATCACGTTCTTGTCAACCTCGCCATTAAAAACCACAGATGTGTTTACGCCGATGAGGTTATAGGAACCTCCGGCCAGCCAGTCCACTTCTCTGTTCATCGAGTAGGAGACATGAATCAGGGGTTCCGGGTGAATGGAAAAGGGCTCGGGCAGATACTGGGACAGCATCTCTCCGTCGGTTAGATAGGTTACCGACATGGTGGTTACATCGTGATACTCGGGCGCGGGGCCCCTGCCTCGGGGACGCAGTCCAAAATGAGCTGGCATCATGTATTGCCATTTGGGATTAAACTTGAACACCATAGATCTCCTTATAATTAAATTATCAAACCTAATCTTAGTTTTTTGGTCCTAAAAAGTAAAGCTCTTCATCCCTTCATCGCGGTTTCCACGACCCATCCGGCGGTAGCTCGTTCGGCCAATGGAGCGAAAAGTGGATCGTTAAAAAGCGAGCTTGCTTAACGCGACGCTTGCCGGGCCGAAAAATACGGTCACATGGTTTGTGATGTTAAATGAAATTGGATAAAATACTATCATTCATGGCGGCATATATAATAAAACCTAGAGCGACTGCCAAAAACATGTTCCCTCAAATAATTATTTAAAAAAGGAGAAAGCCAATGAATAGGAGGAAGAAGTATCTTTCAATAATTTTTCTCCTCTTGATCGCCGCGCTATTGACAGTTACTCCTTATCCAGCCCAGAGTCAAATCGAGGATCTGAATAAAACGTCAAAAACAATGAAAAACAATCCTTCCCCGCCTCAACCAGGGAATATTCCGGTCGAAGGTAAAACAGTGGATAATGCCGGGGGAGCTTTTGGGAGGAGCATTGAGCAGCTTGAAAAAACGTTCTCTTCTTACCTTGGCAGTTGGATCACGATCCGGGTTTTCGCCGGCATCACCTGGCTCAAACTGCTCTTTTGTTTCTTATTCCTCTTATTAGTCGTTGTGGCTGTTCGTATAGTACAATGGTTAATATATTCAAAACTTAAAATAATACCCCCGCAGGAGGAAGCCTTTTCATGGACCCGGGTTTTTCTCGAATCCCTCTCCAAACCCCTGGCCCTTTTTCTCTGGGTCTACGGCATCTATTGGGCGTTATCACCGCTGTTCGTTCACTTTCGAACCCCGGAAGGCACAAACCTGGTTCATAGCGTGGCTCAAAAAGGCGCTGATATAGGCGGTGCCATAGCAATCATCTGGTTTATTTACCGGCTGGTCCAGGTCATTGACCTGAGGATTAAAAAATGGGCCGATTTCACCGAAAGCACCATTGATGATACGATGGCTCCGCTGATCGGTAAAACCCTCCGAATTTTTATCGTTATGATTGGCGGCGTCCTGATTCTACAGAACCTTACCGGTATCAACATCGGCCCCCTGGTCGCCTCACTCGGGATTGGCGGACTGGCTGTCGCTCTGGCGGCCAGGGAATCCATTGCTAATTTCTTCGGCGCGCTCACAATTCTTTTCGACAAGCCTTTTCAAGCGGGCGAACGAGTCATGATTGATAATTATGACGGCGTCGTTGAGTCAGTTGGATTCAGGAGTACTCGTGTTCGGCTGCTGACGGGTCATCAGGTTACCATTCCAAATGAAAAGGCTGTTAACTCTACCATAGAAAACATAGGCCGGAGGCCCCATATCCGCTGGCTCACCAATATCGGCATCACGTATGACACGCCCACAGAGAAGGTAGAAAAGGCCGTTAGTATCATCGGGGAGATCCTTGAGAATCATGAGGGGATGGACGAGGAATTTCCGCCGCGAACTTTTTTCAACGGTTTTAACGATTACAGCCTTAATATTCTGGTTATAGCCTGGTATCATCCGCCGGTCTACTGGGATTATCAGGCCTGGATCCAAGGGACATGCCTTGAAATCATGCGGAGGTTTGAAACGGAGGGCATCGAATTCGCTTTTCCAACCCAGACTATCTACATGGCCAGGGATGAAAAACGCCAGCATGATTTGCAGGCGTTGCAAGGTGAGATTTCATGAGCCATACAAAGTGATAGCGCGGAATCTGGAAAAATGTTGCATGTCCCATCCGAGAAGAAACGCCATCTTAAGGGCCAATTCAAAGAGCGGTTAAAATCAGCCTTATGAAAAT
>JAFDLS010000365.1 GCA_019306365.1 Deltaproteobacteria bacterium | reverse complement strand
ATTTTGCCGGTAGGTTTCGAAAATATCTTTCAAGGATAGATCTTTTTCGTACAAATCCGTCCATATCCGTTTTGCGTCCTGAGCGTCAGACGGCCCAATGGCCATTTCACCGATCAGCATATTCTTGTTACGATTGTAGCGCAGCAAAAACGCCCGGTTAAAGCCCAATCCACGGCCTGCCGTGACGCCGATCAGCGCGATGGCGTATATATCTGATAACTCGATAGTGCTTTGAAGCAGATCTCCGATATCCTTAAAAATTGATAACTCAGTGATGCGTTTACGGTAGCTTTCCTCCAACTGCCATTTTTCTGTGGCGTCGGTAACGGTGGCGATCAGTCCCGTTATTTCACCTTCAACGCCCCTGAGCGGGACGGCAGTCAAAGAAAAAATCAGCTTTATTCCTAACTGGGGTGGGGGGTGAATGGCCTCTATTTCGATGGGAGTTCCGTCTGTCAGGACTTTTCTAAGCTCCTGATCCAATCCAACGGCTTTGGACTCTTCTGATTGGAGGACGTTCAGCCCGATTGCGTCCTGGGGGCTTTTTACACCTACCAGTTTGGCAAATGCCGGGTTGGCCGTGCGAATGAAGCCCTCACGATCGGTCGTGATGATTCCCACCGGGGTATGCGATACCAGATTTTCCAGATATTCCTTCTTCAGGCGCAGTTCTCTCTCAAGATGGACTCGTTCGGTAACGTCCTTAATCAGTTGCACAACCCTGGTAATGTTACCCCGGGCATCCCACAAAGGAAAAGCTTCAACTTCGAGGTGATAATTCAATCCTCCAACTGCCTTATTCACCAGGTTGTATTTTACCGGTTTGCCCTCGACGAATACTTCTCGTACGCGGCAGGCATTGCAAATCGTGCTGCGATGGTAAAAGAATCGGTAACAATACTTGCCGATGATGCTTTTTGTGTTCTTCTTATGCTTTTGACGGAGATGTTCATTGATGGATTCAATCCTGAGGTTCTGGTCTAATACGATGATACCGTAATCAATCCCGTTGATAATCCGCTCATATAGTTCCTTTACATAGGCCAATTCTTCCTGATCATGCCGTAGTTGTTTCAATTTACTATAGTGCAGAAGTGCATTTCTGATGGTAATCAGGAGTCTCTTTACTTTAACCGGTTTATCCAGGAAATCAGCAGCGCCTTCCTTGATAGCATCAATGGTTAAGGCAAAATCATCGTCTGTTGTCAGGATAATAAGCGGAACAGCGCATTCACCGCTTTTCACAACGGTGAGATTTTGGCTGGCGATCTGCGCGTAAATTTTAATGTCCAGAATCAGCAGGTCGAAGTTGCCCGATTCTATAATGCGAAGAATCTCCCCCGGGTCGTTTGAAGTCCAAACGCTGAACTCTTCTTCCTTAAGGATCTGTTTGATCCGATGGAGAGTTTTTAGATCTTCGTCACCGACAAGTATTTTAAAATCGCTGTTGTTCATTTTTTCAGAAGCAACGTAAAATCCACGCTGGGAGCAGAGTGGGTCAGGGCACCGACTGAGATAAAGTCTACTCCCGAAAGCGCAATTTGGCGTACGTTCTCATACGTTCTCAAGACTAATGCCCCCCGAAACCTCGATTGGGACTCGGTCGTTTACCTTGGCCACCGCGGCTCTAATCATATCAGGCGTAAAGTTATCCAGCAGGATACGATCAACTTTAAACTTCATGACCTCATCAAGTTGGTCTATGGTTTGAACTTCGACCTCGACCTTTACGTCCCTGTCTAAACCATTTGTTACGCGTGAGAGTGCCGCTGCAACGCCGCCGGCAGCGTATTCGTGGTTATCCTTAATCAAAATCATGTCATAGAGTCCGGCGCGGTGGTTATCGCCTCCGCCGTGGCGGACCGCCACTTTTTCAAGTGATCGCAGGAAAGGTGTCGTCTTGCGGGTGTCCAGAATGACGGTTTTGGTTCCTTCCACTTCATCTACGTAACGCCTGGTTAACGTGGCGATGCCGGATAACCTGCCCAGGAAATTCAGGGCCGTTCGTTCGCCGGTCAAGATGCTCGCGATGGGGCCACTTA
>JAFDLS010000125.1 GCA_019306365.1 Deltaproteobacteria bacterium | reverse complement strand
TGTAATTTATTTCGCTTGAAATCTCCTGAGTCTCGCTATCTAGATGAAGACGATAGTTTACTCATTAAGCTGAGTAAATCAAGATAAAAACGTCCTACACTTTTGAAAGCGCCTTGAAATTATCGTACCTGTTTCCCATATTTCTTTGATAAAAACTCCTTGCCAGTGATGGGATAAAGAGCATAGGTAAGAAGATCTTCCTCGGTTTTAATGAGATCGCCAGCTTCAGCCCTGACCTTGTCCAGTTCAGATTCTAAATAGTCACCAGGCCTTCCGGTTACCGGCTTTTGACCCCCTTTGTACTTCTTCAGGGCTTTGGCTCTTACTTCCGGTTTGATTTCGGCAGGCGTCTCTCCGTATAGGCCGAAGCACAGATCTTTAACCTGATTGGTTATTATTTTGTAGCGCCCGAAAAGAACGTTGAGAACAGCCTGGACGCCAATAATTTGGGAGGTGGGTGTTACCAGTGGAGGCATGCCCAGGTCCTCTCTCGTTTGGGGCAGCTCGGCGTAGACATCTTCCAGCCGATCCAGAGCGTTGGACTCCTTGAGTTGGTTTACCAGGTTTGAGATCATTCCGCCTGGAATCTGGTGTTTGAGAACACTAATATCAATCGGCGAAATACGGCTTCTATTGAGCAAGTCAATATACTTGGGAGCAATTGATTCCAGGTGTTCCCCTAACTTTATGAGCCGGTTGAGATTCAGCTTGGGGTCGCGCGGGGTTCCTCGCAAAGCCACTGTCAGAGGTTCAATAGCTGCATGAGATGAGAACATGGAAAAAGGGGCCAGACATGTGTCAAGGATATCCACGCCAGCCTCAATGGCTTTGATAAAACACATGTCCGCCATGCCGGAGGTGAAGTGGGTGTGCAGGTGGACCGGCAGCTGAACAGTTTCTTTCAACCCCTTGATCAAGGTGTAGGCGTCGTAAGGCGAAATCATACCCGCCATATCTTTGATGCAGATAGAATCAGCTCCCATGTCTTCAAGCGTCTTTGCCTTGTCCAGATAATACTGAAGACGATAAAGAGGTCCGCCCATTTTCGGTTCTGTTAGAGAGAAGCAGATCGCTCCCTGAAAATGCCTGCCGTTTTTTTTAATCACTTCCACGGCGGCCTGAAAGTTTCGCAGATCATTTAGCGCATCGAACACACGGAAGACGTCTATGCCGACCTCACAAGCCTTTTCCACAAAAGCGCGTACAACGTCATCCGCATAATGTCTGTAACCTACAAGGTTTTGACCGCGCAGCAGCATGGCAAAAGGCGTCTTTTTTATATATTTCTTCAAGATACGCGGGCGCTCCCACGGATCTTCGTCTAAAAAACGATGCATTGTGTCAAAAGTGGCGCCTCCCCAAACCTCAACGGCCCAGAAACCTACCTGGTCCATCTCCTGGGCAATGGGGATCATGTCTTCGGTTCGCATACGAGTGGCAAATAGAGATTGGTGGCCGTCACGAAGGAGATGAGAAAGATGGATATGCTGTCGTCATGTTGCGAGGATTATCTTAAGCTGATTTGAGCTTTATTATTTCTTTGATTATCCGAGTTCGATTGTTTATTCCTCAATATCACTGGTTAACTGTTTCATTGATGGTATCCAGTTTTATTAGATACTGGATGCTTTAAAATTTTATTTTTTGTGGAGCCGCAGATACCGCTCGTTTGAATTTGATTTTTCATACATCTGATATTACTGCTTGTCATTATCGCAGTCAAGGAGATAGGACGCGTTATTTTTTATATTTATTTTTTATGGAATAAGCGCGATGAACAGTTGTCGGAGCTGTAATAAAAAATTTGGAGACCCGGTTTGAATATGTCCATTGACACGCAATTGAGGGTGGGATAAAATGATATTATGTTCTATATTTCACAATCTCAAGGAGCCTGAAGGACCTTGGCTGACCCTCAACGTATTCTGATTATCGACGATGAAAAAGACGTGCGGGACTCCTGCGCGCGCATTTTAGGCAAAGCTGGCCTACATGTCGATACCGCCTGGAACGGAACTTCCGGGCTGAGTTTAATCGAAAGAAATCAATACGATCTGATTTTCCTCGATTTGATAATGCCGGGTAGTGACGGTCTAACCCTGCTCAAGCATATAAAGGCAATATATCTCGAGACGCCGGTTATCGTTATCTCAGCCTATGGAACGGTAAAAACGGCTGTCGAGGCCATGAAGCTGGGAGCATACGATTTCCTTCCTAAATCGTTTACACCCAAAGAACTGCGGCAGATAGTTATGACGGCGTTGGAAGAAAAGGAGCAAACCAGAGAACAGATCTACCGCCGGGACCAGCAGGAACAGGCAAAGTATCCAGCGCAGATTGTATACAAGAGTGAGGTCATGTCCAGGGTGATGGAAAAAGTGGAACGCGTGGCTCCAACCGATTCCACAGTGCTTATCACCGGTGAAAGCGGGACGGGTAAGGGGTTGATCGCCAGCCTCATTCACCAGATGTCCCCCAGGAAAACCCGAAAGTTTGTCTCGGTGGATTGCGGCACACTTGTAGAAACACTTTTTGAGAGTGAGTTGTTCGGTCATGTAAAAGGAGCTTTTACCGGCGCGGGTGTTGATAAGGTCGGTAAGTTTGAATTGGCTCAGCATGGCACTATTTTTTTTGATGAAATAAGCAATATTAATCTCGAAGTTCAGGCGAAACTGCTGAAGGCTGTCGAAGAAAGGGAAATTTCCAGGGTTGGCAGCCACCGGCTCATACGAGTTGACGTGCGAATTCTGGCGGCCACAAACCAGGACCTTTATAAGGCCATTGAAAATGGGCAACTCAGAGAAGATCTTTATTACCGTCTCAATGTGGTTTCCATACACCTGCCTCCCCTCAGGGAACGCAGGGAGGACATTCCCCAGCTCATAGATTTCTTCTTTGACATGTATAGCCAGAGGCGTCAGGCTGAAGTAAAGTCCATCTCAGCCGAGGCCAAGAAACTCCTAATGGCTCATGATTGGCCTGGCAATGTTCGGGAACTGGCAAATACCATTGAACGTCTTGTTGTTCTGGGACGACATGGGGTTATTGAACCTGAGGACCTGACCTTTGCCGAATGGCGAACCTCCAGGGAATCTACGAAAGTAGGCTTGACCCTTGATGATGTCGAGCGGGAGCATATCATCAAGGTGCTGGAACGCTTTCAGGGGCGTCGTACAGAGGCGGCCCGGGCGCTGGGTATAGACCGCAGCACACTTCGTGAAAAGATCAAACGGTATGGCCTGGAATAGTATGCGCCGGTAAGGCTCCTTCCGAAATTACTCCCTGATGTATAGTTAACGGTTCTATTTATAGTAATTGCCAAAATTACCTTCCGTTTGATTACTAAGGTAAACCAAACCTCTAACAGCGGCTGTCATGGTTTAACAAACGCCAATTACATGATGTTTTAGCGTTTGTCTTAAGGTGGCTCACGGGAACGACCGAAAATAGATCTTCTCCTACCCCAAGGCCAAACGGAACATATTTATAACAAACGCTCTATACATTGCCTACTTCTGGAGGTTAAAGAAGTTTTTGTCAAGCGTGAATTAAACTCATTAGCTCGGCGTGCTAAAGTGAGACCCCTGCAAAACTTCGTCCTTTAGCTGACCTCTTGCGCGCCGCTTCGCTGACGCTGCAGCGGCATATGTCAGGCTCAAATTTAAGTCCTCGAAATATTAGTAATATTCTTGCGGGTTAAATTTTCACCTTCCGCGATTTCAACAAAATTACTGGTTTTGCAGAGGTCTCAAAGTGGTGAGGGAATGAGTTAGCCACGGCATTATCAGCGTTTCTTCAACCGCCAGGCAATAATGAGCTCTTACTGGTTGTATTCAGTAAATATTCTTTTTTGGCGATCTTTAATTGACTGCGTATAAATCAAAATCCAAACATGCTTGGAAGTTGATCTTAAAACTAAACCCGAGCCGCCACACTAAAATATTTTGTTTATTTTTTTGAACAGCCGATTGATACCGGACCGGAAAGGTTTTTGGGCCAGCCCCGCTTCGGTGATAATAGCCTTGATGTATTTGCTCGGGGTTATGTCAAAGGCCGGGTGGAGCACGCCCACGCCGGAAGGGGTAATCTGTCGTCCACGTATGTGGGTTATTTCTTTCGGGGTGCGTTCCTCAATGGGGATCTCGGCGCCTGAGTAAGCGCTTCGGTCAATCGTGGACAAGGGCGCGGCGACATAGAAGGGGACCCTGTTTTCTTTCGCCAGCACAGCGACCGAGTACGTCCCGATCTTGTTGGCGACGTCTCCATTGGCCGCGATGCGGTCGGCTCCGACCACGACCAGGTCGATTAATCCGGATTTTAAAAAATGCCCGGCCATGTTATCGGTGATGACCTTAACCGGGATTCGGTCTTTATTAAGCTCCCACGCAGTCAGGCGGGCTCCCTGGAGAAAGGGACGTGTCTCATCAGCCAGGACCTCAACCTTTTTCCCGGCCTCAATAGCGGCTCGAACAACACCCAGGGCCGTGCCGTAACCTCCGGTAGCCAGAGCCCCGGCATTGCAGTGAGTCAGAATGGTCGCTTTGTTTGGTACGAGTTGAACACCATTGGCCCCAATACGGCGATTTATCGCAATATCTTCCTCGAGCATGGCTCTGGCTTCAGTGATCAGGGCTTCCGTGACCTCCTCCACCGGTTGTCCATAAAGGGAAAGGGCCCGCTTTTCCTGCCTTTTGAGCGCCCAAATCAGGTTAACCGCTGTGGGACGCTGACTGGCCAGGAAATCTGAAATCTTTTTCAGCCGCTCGTAAAAGATATCGGGGTTGTTAGTATTGATCTTAAGGGCTCCAAGGGCCATACCCATGGCCGCGGCAACACCAATGGCCGGCGCTCCTCTAATGACAAGTTCTTTTATGCACCGGGCCACGTCCTGATAGTTCCTGCAGGTCAGCCACTTTTCTTCCCAAGGCAGCTTGCGTTGGTCGATCATCACCACCTGATTATCTTCCCACTTGATAGGGCTAATCATATGCAATCCTTTGTCAGACCTAAAGATGTTGCCGGAAATATGTTCATTTTAATATAGATCTTTGATGGAGGGTTCAATGAATCCAAAGCCAGTGATGGCATGGGCAGCCGGGAGGATGTTTTGTTAATTGTTAAAAAATTCTTCAAGGACTTACAATCTTTTTAGATGAATGACCTCTGGTATCAACCGAAACGAGGTTTTGATAAATATTCTAATAGTTGATGCCGACTCGATCCCTAACGAGGTCCATGGTCTCCCTGGCAATGGCGCGCGCCTTGTTAGCTCCATCTCGCAAAATATCCCTGATTATATCCTGTTTTTTCATCAGCTCGGCGTGTTTTTCCCGATGCTCCCCAAAAAAATCCCAGATTAATTGAGCCAATTCTTTTTTAACTTCAGCGTACTTCAGCCCTGGCGCCAGATACCGGGCTCGCAAATCATCGATTTTATCCGGGCCGGCAAAGAGACGATACAAAGCGAAGAGGTTACAGGTATCGGGATTCTTTGGTTCATTAACCGGCGTGGAATCGGTTACCACCCTCATGATGGTTTTGTTCAGGGTTTCCCGATCAGTGAAGATGTCGATGGCGTTGTTATAAGATTTTGACATCTTCTGTCCGTCTATTCCCGGAACCACGGCCAGGTCCTCATTAATTTCCGGCTCTGGAATGACAAAAGTTTCGCCGAAAATATGATTGAACCTGAGGGCGATGTCCCGGGCGACTTCGACGTGCTGTTTCTGATCCTTGCCTACCGGTATTATGTTTGATTGATAGAGTATGATATCAGCGGCCATGAGAACCGGATAGGCAAATAGACCATGATTCGGTACGATGCCCTTGGCGATCTTATCCTTATAAGAATGACATCGTTCCAAAAGCCCCATGGAGGTGACACCACTCAGAATCCAGGTAAGTTCAGTTACTTCCAGGACATCGGACTGAACCCAAAAGACGCACTTTTCCGGTTCCAGCCCCAAAGCCAGGAAGTCTACCGCCGCTTTTAGGGTGTTCTTTTTTAATTCTTCACTGTCGTTGACAGTGGTCAATGCGTGCAGGTTTACGATGAAGACAAATAATTCGGCCCTCTCCAGATAGGAAATCATTGGTTTCATCATCCCAAAATAATTACCGATATGAAGGGATCCAGAAGGTTGGATTCCGGAAAGAATGCGCATGCTTAAGCTCCTGTTTTGATAATTGCGAGGATAAATCCCCGAGCGGACTAAATATCTAACAACTAGGCTTTTCTGTCAAGGGCAAGGATAAGAAGAGGACTCTCATAGTAATTCTCCATCGCTTACGGATGAGTATGTACTAAGCGAGGCCAGGCAGTATTACGGTGAGACTTCTGCAAAACCTCGTCCTTTAGCCGACCTCATGAGCCCCGCTTCGCTGACGCTGCAGCGGCATATGTCAGGTTCAATTTTAAGTCCTCGAAATATTAGTAATATTCCTGCGGGTTAAATTTTCACCTTCCGCGATTTCAACAAATTTACTGGTTTTGCAGAGGTCTCAATACTGGATTAATTTCCTGGCTCGATTAGGCCAAACACCGCTTTGACGGGATAATGGTCACCCGGAGTTTCCCTGATAATCTCCGCCTTTAAACGATCAAGCCCCTGGGAATAAAAGATGTAATCGATCCTTGGTTTAATTGGGAACCGAAAATTTCGGTATGTCCCGGCAAAATAATCCGCCGAAGGCCAGAGGGCGTCATCGAGATGGCTGGTTATTGCGCGGATGGGTTTGGTGAATAAAAACGTATTGAAATCCCCGCCGAGAATGATGGCGTCGTAACGTTTTGATTCTATCCATTTTAAGAGCTTTTCCACGCTCCGGCTGTGTTGAGTTTCCCTGAAATACTCATCGCGTAAAATACCCAAAACACCTGGGATTTGAGCGCCCCCCTCCCGAACGATACGGTCGTAAGTGAACCTCAGAGTGGACAAATGTAAGGTGCAAAAAAGCACAGTCTTGCCACTCACACGTGTCTCCGCGCACAAAGCGGCTGGAGTTGAGTTGTTGAGATGGAAGTGGATTGTGTTCGGATTAGATAAAGGCAATCGGGAGAAAATGGCCAGATTGCTTCGAACGGCCATCTTTCTTCCGGTAATGAAATAGGAATAACCGACGGCTTCAGCTAGGTCTTTTATCTTTATTTCCCAGGGAGTATCCTGGATAAGAAGGATATCCGGCACGCCATGCTTAAGGATAACCTCAGCAACCTGCCTGGTAGTGGGGATTGGCGAAGTTCTGTTCCCGACATTGTAGCTCATTACGGAAAAGGTTGACCCTGGATTAGGCTTTTCCGCGCAGCCTATCATGAATACCACCAGGCAACCAAAAACTAGAAACATCGAATGTTGAGTTAAAATACGTCTTGCCAAGTTCACGTACCTGTCTGTATCGACATAATGACCACTTGCTCACCGTGATATTCAGTTCGTTCAAAGACAGACCAGCCAAGACGCGCATACATTTTTTCCCTATCCCAGGTAAAGAGGTAAAGTGTTTTTATGCCCAGCTTCTTTGCCTTCTCCACTATTTTCTCGACCAGGGCTGAACCTACCCCTTTTTTTCTATACTCGGGCGCCACACAGACAGTGGCAAGCCAGGGGGAGAGATCCTGTCGGGTTTCCATGTCGTGGGCCACAAGGCTGGCGGAGCCTAGGGGAATTCCCTCTGAGAAGGCTACCACGGTTATCGGGATTTGCTTCGAACCCACCTGTTTTTTGAGCCAGGTTATACGCCGTTCTATTGAATCAACCGGGTTGTGTTCGCTAAAGGCGTTATAATGCCACTCGGCCAGAGTGGATATCACACTCTCATCATCTGTCAAACAATCGGTTCGTATATTCATATGTCTCTCCATCCTTTTGCCTCATAGCCAGCAGCATTAACATAATGATAATTGCGCTATGAGTCAAACCAGGAAGCGCTCCGCTTTGATTTTATGATTTCATTGTAAGGTTTTGCCCAGGGACTTCCTCAAGGCCGCCCGGGCCAGAAGGCGAGTTGAATCCAGGGTGGGCAAAGGACAGTCGTTCGGATCCACGATCAATGGGATTTCCGTACACCCCAAAACAACAGCCTCACAGCCTTGTTTTTTAAGTTTTGTAATGACTGTATTGAAGTATAAACGTGACTTTTCAGGGAATATGCCGTTTACCAGTTCCTTGAAGATAATCTCGTCAATGCGCTCCCTGTCATCCTGGGCCGGAATCTCACAGGTCATGCCGAATTTTTCCAGCGCCTCCGGATAAACCGGGCCTGTCATAAGATATTTCGTCCCCAGGATGCCGAGCTGTTTAACTCCCTTTCGGCTGGCTTCCGCTCCTACCGCATCCGCGATATGAATCCAGGGGATGGGAGATTTATGAACCATCAGGTCAAAGGCTTGATGAATGGTGTTATCAGGACAGATGGCGAAGTTCGCCCCTGCTTCCGCCACGATGTTTGTAGAAGAGAGCATTAACTGTGACACCAGGTCCCAGTTGCCCCTGCGAATACCTAACAAATATTCAGCCAACGGATGAGTATGCATGGTAATTTCAGGGTGGTCGTGCTCAGCCATTTCCAACCCGGCCTCCATGCAGATAGTCCGGTAGCAAAGCGCCGCCCCTTCTGCGCTGCAGGCTACGATTCCGATATGTTCCGCCATGATATACTCCTGAAGTTTGAACTTGACGAATGGTGGTTCAGGTCAACCGCACAGGGGATATCTCCACCACACTGCGCCCTGTCTATTATGCCAATCTGCCTTGAGATGTCCATGATAATTTATAACGTCAAAAACATGAAGGCCGCCTTAAAAGGCAGATGGCTAAAACGAACAGTCTCCTTTACTGAAAACCCTAACTTCCCATACCACTTTCTAAGCCCAATATCCCTGGCTATAATACCGATCTCCACGCGCCGAGCTTCGTATGTCCTGGCTTTCATTCAGCGCGTGTTTTACTAAGGCGGATTATTCATAAAAAAGTCTAGACAAAAAACGAGACCTATGCTAACATATTGTAATTACAAAAAGAAACAATAAAGAAGGGATGTCTCGTTTTTTACAATGTGCCATAAACAGCTCGATTTTGGAAGTGTTTTTAAACTGGATATTACTGTTGATTTCGAGGGTGGTGATATCACCTCGGATGCTGGGGGTTTGCTA
>JAFDLS010000124.1 GCA_019306365.1 Deltaproteobacteria bacterium | reverse complement strand
AAAGATATTCAAAGCAAATACGACCTGACCTACCTGCTTATCGCCCATGATCTGGCGGTGGTCAAGCATATGAGCAACCGCATCGGCGTGATGTATCTGGGCAAATTGGTTGAGATAGCCGAGAGCGAGGAGTTGTACCTTAATCGTTTGCACCCGTATACCGAGGCTTTGTACTCGGCGGCACTGCCTTCACACCCTGATGAACAACGGGAGGAGATCATTCTGCCCGGGGAGGTACCCAGCCCGCTCAACCCGCCGGCTGGCTGCAGATTTCATACACGCTGCTTCAAGTCAATGCCTGTTTGCGCGGAAAAGGAGCCGGTTTTAAAAAATGTTGGTGGAGATCATATGGTTGCCTGCCACCTTCATTAGAAGCTATCTCAAAATTAGCGTTTTGGTCTAAATCGCGGAGAAAGAAAATTTAACCCGCAGGAATATGTTAGACATTTCGAGGACTTAAATTTTCGTACGACATATGCCGCTGCAGCGTTAGCGAAGCGGCGCTCATGAGTTAGGGTAAACAAACTTTTTTGAGATGGCTTCTAGTTAAGCTTCATACCTCCGCAGACGTTGAGGGCCTGGCCCGTGATTTCCTTGGCTTCCTCGGAAACAAGAAAAACCACCGCGTTCCCAATATCCTCCGGCATTTGGACTCTTTTTAATGGAATCTGGGTCTGAACAATCCCGTTAAAAATCATTTCAGGATCCACGCCTTTGAAATTGTCGCTTCTCTGAGTTAAAACCTGCACACCTTGCGCCCACATGGGTGTCCATACTATTCCAGGACAAATCACGTTAACGTTCACGCTAAAGGGAGCCATATGCAAAGCCACTGCCTGGCTCAGGTTGATCACTCCGGCCTTACTGGCGGCGTAAGGCGCTAAAAATTCGACTCCTTGGCGTCCAGCCACCGACGCGATATTGATGATCTTTCCCGCCTGCCGCTTTTTGAAATATGGGATCACCGCCCGATTGCACAAGAAAACCCCTTTCAGATTCACATCAATAGTCATGTCCCAATCTGATTCAAGCATGTTTTCTATGGTCAGCGGGGCGTCTGAATCATCACGATTCGAAAACCCCATGATACCGGCTGAGCAAACCAGGATATCTAGACCGCCAAATTCCTTGATAGCGGTATCGACTAAAGCCTGACACTGGTCGGCCTTACGGACATCAGTTTGAACAGCCAGAGATTTCTGTCCGCTTTCACTCACCTTGGCGGCCACTCTTTCAGCAAGTTCCATATCAACATCACTTACCACCACATGAGCGCCTTCCCTTGCCAGACAAAGACAGATGCCTTCTCCAATTCCGCCGCCACCGCCTGTAACCACCGCGATTTTATCTTTTAACCGCATTTCATCTCCTCCTCGTTCGTATTTGTTTTGAGAGGCTTTCTCCTCAAATGGACGAACAATTCCAAGCCGCTTATACCGACTAAAATGACAACCAATGTCCAGAGAAAAATCTGACCGCGCAGGGGCATGATCAAATCCGAGGTAATGAGCCAGCCGGTTAAAACAACTCCTCCGCACAAATTAATTGATATGGCACCGCCTATACCCAGGCCCACCATACCTTCAGGGCCCCGGAAATATTCAACCAGCAAAGCAATACCGACGCCAAAAAGTACGCCCCCCAGAATACTTGCATAAAAAAAATTATCAACCATCGGCACACCCAATAACCTGACTACCGTTAATGGAAAAGGAATCAGAATGAGACCAAGGAGAAGGTTGATTACCGCGTCGATGATAAGGAACCTCGACTTTTTCATTTCTCCTCCCTATTAAAAAAAGAGTTTACGGTCCTCTCTGGATCAACGTGTCCAAAGCCTGTTAAAATCTCAATTCATATTACGAAGAACAAACTTCGGGTTCCAGTCATAAATATACTGATTATTAATAATTTATGGCACCGGTTTAAACTTTTCTAGATAAACTAACGTTAAACCAGCGTGTATTTCTTCCACTGTAAATTGTTTGTAACCAAGTTTTTGATACAGATAAATATTACGCTCACTTTTATGCCCGGTAAATACTTCAAACCGTTTTGCATCTTTAAAAATAGCTTCAATTTTATTCATCAGCTTGGCGCCAATACCTTGATTTTGAAAATCGGGGTGTACAATTAACCTGCCGATATAACAGGTGTCCCCTTTACTGTACGCTCTGCAAGAGCCAGTTATTTTGTCATTGGCGAGCGCCTTTAAAAATTTTTGACGCCTAAAATCCTCTTGTATCTCTTCAAGAGTTTGGGTGAGCGGAGGAATGCTGAAATCGTTATAAATTTCAGCTTCACTTCTATAAGCCAGTTTTTGAAGGATTAGGATTTCTGGCAGATCTTCAACAACTGATCGCTCTATTTTCATCAGCTAACCATAACTTTTAAGTGATTTATTATAATACACTGGCACCATAATTAATATAAAAATAACCTTTAAATACGGCAATCAACTTCAGAAGTTTAATTTTCCCTTCAAAGAAGCTTCAATCAGGAGGTGCAGGAGGAGACGCGAAAACATCTGGCAATGTTGACCCGCTTAGTTTGGGGTGATATAACAAACTCTTTTGAAGGTGAAAATGTTGAATTCATCGGGAACTAAAGGCTATATATACATTATCGCGGCCGCCATCTTATGGGCATCCTCAGGCACAGCAGGGAAGACCCTTTTTAACAGCGGAATGACCCCCTTTGAACTGGTCCAGATCCGAGTCACGCTGTCCACCCTTCTTATGGCTGTGATCTTCGGTCTCTTTACCCGGTCTTCCTTCAAGATCAAGTTGAGGGACATTGGTTATTTCCTTATCGTCGGAGGAATAATCATGGCTCTGTTACACGTGGCCTATTTTTACGCCATCAGTAAAATTCAGGTAGCTGCGGCTATTCTCCTTGAATACCTGGCTCCCATTTTTGTGGCCATATTCTCCATTTTATTCTGGAAGGAAAAAGCCTCCTTAATAAAAATTTTTTCCTTAGTATTGGCCATCGGAGGCTGCTACCTGGTTGTTGGCGCCTACAGTCTTCAGCTCCTGGCTATGAATCGTCTGGGGATCCTGAGCGGTTTGGTCGCGGCTGTCCTTTTCGCGGCATACACCCTGCTGGGTGAACGCGGAATGCATCGATACTCACCCTGGACCATGCTTTTCTATTGCATGGCTTGTTCGGCCCTCACATGGCATATCATTTATCCCCCCTTCCATTATGTGAGAGCCGATTTCACCCTGACGCAATGGGGATTGATCATTTACATTGTTGTGGCTGGCACCATTCTGCCGTTTGGATTGTACTTTATGGGGATAAACTATATTCGTTCTACACGCGCCATGATCACCGCAACTTTAGAGCCAATATTAGCCGGGTTTTTCGCGTTTTTACTTCTGGGAGAAACCATGGAATTTTTCCAGATTTTAGGCGGTGTTTTAGTAATCAGCGCCATAGTCTTGCTTCAGATTCAACAGGAAAAAGACGCCTACGCGCCCGCCTTGATACGTGCCCGTAAAAATGAGAGATCAGGAAAAAGTCTTTGATTATTCGAACCAAGCAAACACCCTAAACAGTCATACAAATGAATAAATTCCGTATAAACACCACTCTGGCATCTCTATAATCACCGGCGATTTATGCATCAAAATAGTAAATGTAAGTTACCTGCCCATGACGGAAATATTTCCGGTAAACGCTCGAATTTTAAATTTCTTTTTCGGGCAGTAATTTTGTGCCTGTGAGGGATGACAAAGAAAATTGACTACCATTTTCAATAGAATAAAAAGGTTATGAAAAATAGGTTTTTCAAAATTTTTCTAATTCTTGATTTTTAGCTTGACAGAAATTACTTGGCGAAAAATTTTTGTTTTTTTTCTGTGATTTCAGTGTTATGATTTAATGTATTGAACAATTTCATTTAAAAATGTTCTCGGATATGTTAACAAAAATTGAATATCTTAAAAAGAAATAAAATATTATATGAAAGGAAGGAAGAGCTATGCCCAGGAAAAAAATGATAGATACCAAAAAATTGATCAAGGCGGTGGAATCGGACCTTTCCTCTAAAGAGATCATGTCTGAATTTGAGATTAAAAATTCTGCTCAGCTCAAATCCCTTTACCTTGATGCCTTGATCAAAGAAAGAAATGTAAAAGGAATCACGGATGGCCGTTTAAAAAAGCGTCAGGCCCGCAATGAGATTAAAGTCAACCAGAGAGGCAGTTTGATAATCCCTGGGGAAATGGTAAAAAGAATGGGCTATAAAGTTGGAAACACGTTGGTGGTTCGCAAAACAAAATCAGGGGTTAGTATGAAAAAGACTTAGTTTTACGACAGGCAAGAACTTTTCTAAACCTGAATTAATTAATACACGGCAATAGACGCAGTCATATCATCCGGATGCTGGCAGTATAAATAATATTCTACTTTGAAGGATAATTTCATTAAATGAAAAAAACAGCGTTAAATCTAATCGATAGGCGTCAGAGTTTCGCCGCTCTTGAGGCTGAGACGTTTGATATACTCATTATTGGAGCTGGCATTACCGGTTGCGGGACAGCGCGGGAAGCGGCTGTACGCGGCCTGCGGGTGGCGCTGATTGACGCCAACGATATAGGATCGGGAACATCCAGCCGCTCATCAAAGCTAATTCACGGGGGGCTGAGATATCTGGCACAAGGCGATGTGGGAGTTGTGCGTGAGGCCGCTAATGAAAGACGAGCATTGCGTCACATGGCGCCGCATTTGGCAAAAAAGAACCCCATGGTGATTCTTGCCAGGTCGAAAACATCAGTGACCGCCCTTAGAACAGCTGTATGGTCTTACGAAAAACTGGGCAGTGTGGAGAAAGCGCTGCGCCATGAGGTTTGGAACGCGAAGCGTTTACACCTCGAGGAACCTCTGGTGGCATCTGAAAACTATGCGGGCGCGGTGGTCTATCCTGAATATCTTACTGATGACGCGCGTCTGACAATGGCCAACGCGAGAGACGCCGCTGGTGAAGGCGCGGTGGTTGTCACCTACGCGTCGGCAGATGAGATGATTCAAGAAAATGGGCAAATCAAAGGCGCTCTCGTCAGAGACACCTTACATGGATCTGAAGAAACAGCCAGGGTTCGCGCCCGCGTTATTGTTAACTCCACCGGTCCATGGCTGGATCTGGTTCGTCGGTTGGAAGACCGTCAGGCTAAAGAATTGCTTCAACTCACAAAAGGCATTCATATTGTCATTCCGCATGACCGCCTCCCGATAACCCGCACGGTCACCATGATCGCCAGAGATCGACGGGGCATCTTTGCCATACCATACGGGCAGATTGTATACTTTGGTACGACTGATACCTTTTATCCAAAACCGGAGCACTGGCCGGAGATTACTCGAGAAGACATTGATTACCTGATAGAATCGATGAATCGCACTTTTGACATCGAACCGCTTGAGTATAAGGACATCATTTCAATCTGGGCTGGTATCCGGCCCCTTTTGGGTCAAAAAGGGAAAAAACCATCAGAAATTTCGAGACGGAATGAAATCCTGGAAGGACCCGGAGGAATGCTGAGTGTAGCTGGAGGCAAGCTAACTAGCTACCGATCCATGGCGGAGCGTCTCGTGGATCAATGTCAAGTTAAGCTGAATCAAAAACCAAGCCCATCGAACACATCCAAATCGCCCTTACCTGGCGGGGATTTCACCGAAACTCTCGAGCAAATGCAGTCCCGCCTTGTGGAATTTGGTCTTGAACCTTACGAAGCTGAACGAGCTATACGGCTATATGGCAGTGAAGCCAAGGTCGTCTTCGCCAAAGGCAAAGGCCCGGAAATCGAAGCGGACTATGCGGTATTGAAAGAGGGAGCGCTTACACTGGAGGATTACTGGGTAAGGCGGACTTCACGTGCTCGTTTTGATCTGGACGGTGGTGTTTCCGCCTTGGAACCGGCTGCCAAACGCATGGGAGAATTACTCAACTGGTCACCCGAAGAGACAACCCGGCAGATTGAAATCTGTAAGGCCCTTCGAGAGGCCGAATTGGCTGTTATTCGCAACTGAAAGAGGGCTGAACAAATGAGCAGATCCATTGTTGACATGTTACTGGACACCCTGGACAAGGAAAAGGTTATAACGGAGGGGAACATCCTTCGCGAAAGAAGGCACGACTACTGGGTTCTGAGTCAGTTGGACGATATTCAAGGGCGCGGCGCGTCCGAACCGGTTTGCGTTGTAATGCCTGATTGTACAGATGACGTTGTCGCCATTATCAATGTCTGCAGGGAGAATGGAACGCCTCTTGTGCCTTTTGGATTGGGGTCCGGCGTGGTCGGCGGCGTGAAAACAACCGCAGAAACGGTCCTTTTGGATATGGGCTCGATGAAGCGAACGATATCGATTGACGTGAACAACCTGATCGCGACATTCGAGGCTGGCGTGCGAGGCACTGACGCTGAAGCGGCCGTGGGGAAACGCGGTTTGACAATCGGTCACCACCCGCAATCAGTGGATCTCAGCACCGTTGGAGGCTGGGTGGCCACACGCTCCTCCGGCCAATTCTCCAGCGCTTATGGCAGTATCGAAGATGTGGTCCTTGGACTCGAGGCAGTACTGCCCAACGGCGAGGTGCTAAAGACGCGTCTCACCCCGCGAGCGTCATCCGGTCCTGACCTGAAGCATATCTTTATGGGCAGCGAAGGAACCCTGGGTGTTATCACAGCAGTGACATTTTCGCTGCGCTGGAAACCTGAAAAACAGACCTTTAGCGCCTTCTATGCACCAACCATGGAGGATGGGCTCGAGGCCCAGCGCTATATTATACAGGCGGGATGGAGCCCGCCGGTAGTACGGCAATACGATTCAACAGAGGCTCATAGACTCTTCCCTGAACAAGCCCGCGGTGAAGACGCCCTGATTTTGTTAGTCCACGAAGGACCTGCCGCCAAGGTAGCCGCAGAGGTTCAGGGGTGCGCGAACCTGATGGCTGAGGTCAACTGCGAGGCCGCTCCTACCGAAACGGTGGCTCGCTGGATGGAAGAGCGGAACCACGTTCCAACATGGGATGTCTTCCTGGACAAAGGCATTATTTTAGACACCATCGAGATAGCCGCCACGTGGGACAGGATTGGAAAAATTTACAGGGACGTTATTGCCTCACTCAAAGAGGTTGATAATATACTCACCGCTTCCGCGCATAGTTCTCACTGCTACCGTTCCGGAGTCAATCTTTACTTCACTTTTGCAGTCAGGCCCACCGATCCAAACAAGATGGCGGACGCCTATCGGGAATGCTGGCGGCGTACATTATCGGCGACCTTAGAAGGAGGTGGGGGAATCTCTCACCATCATGGTATAGGCCGCCTGCGTCGTGATTGGCTGCCGCAAGAGATTGGCCAATCCGGCATTGGTCTCTTGAAGGCGCTCAAACGGGTTTTGGATCCCACTGACTTTATGAATCCAGGAGTGCTTATTAGCGATGTCTGAAACAGTTTTAGCTATTGACGCCGGTACGACTAACGTAACTGCCATGATTATAGGAGCCGATGGTCAGGTCATCGGAAAAGCCGCGAGCCCTTACAAGCTTCGTTATCCTAAACAGGGTTTCGTGGAACAGGACCCGGAAGAATTATGGAACACAACCATGACCACAGTCACTCGAAGTCTGAGCGAAGCCAATCTGACAACGTCTGACCTCAGCACGATTGGTATCACGGGACAGCG
>JAFDLS010000123.1 GCA_019306365.1 Deltaproteobacteria bacterium | reverse complement strand
GAGTAATCCTTTCTATAAACCCCGGATAACGTTTTTATCGCAGCTGCTATATCAATATCTCCTTTCTATACTGATTCTGGATTCCCGCGTTCGTGGGAGAGAGATTTTCATATGGGATCTTTCTGCGAAATCGCAAACTCAGCAGAATCCGTCATGTTTTTAACCTTCAGATTCTTTTAGGCTTTTGGGGCTTGCTGACGAGGGAGAAAAAGACTATTATGAACTTTGAATTACTGTTTTTTAACAAGCGGCCGCTTAAGGCGATGATATAAGAAAGGAGATGGTATAATGGAGGGGATCGATTCGGCTAAATTAGCCGCTCAGATCGCGACCCGGCTGAATCGACCGGCTGACGAGGAAAATCCGGCGCTTTTTTTTAAGGTCAGTGAGGAATCCTTCAAGGTTGTAATTTGTGAGCCGGTCGAGGGTGGTGAGACCAAGGTGTCCTTTCAGTTCGAGGGAATGGTCATGAACCTTAATGAGCCTGTGACTTATCTCGCCAGTGGTTCGGTCATGGTTCAGTCCAGCGGGGAAATCAGACCTGAAACTTTGGAGTTTTAATTCGCTTGGCTAATCATTACTTTATAATGGGTTGAAATGGCTGAGGACATACTGGTTTTAAAAGACGTTGTCAAATCCTACAACGGTCAGCGGGTTCTCGATGGAATTTCTTTGGTCGTGAAGGAAGGGGAGCACGTTAGCTTAATAGGAGAATCCACAACAGGGAAAACAACCCTTTTCAAGGTTATTGTTGGTTTGGTTCCTCCTGACAGCGGTCAGGTTATCATTTTTGGCCATGATATAACCCGCATGAACGAGTTTCAAAAAAGGAATCTGCTAAAGAACATTGAGATGCAATTTCAGTCCGGAGCCCTGTTTGATTCCATGACCGTTCGTGAGAACATTAGATTTATACTTGACGAGGAAACGCATTTGTCAGGTAAAGAGAAAGAGACAATAATTGAACAACTGCTTCGCGGTGTAAGTCTATGGAACGCCAGCGAAAATTTTCCATATGAACTTTCGGGCGGCATGCAAAAAAGGGTGGCGGTAGCTCGCGCTCTCTCAACCTCACCCAGATTGGCTTTGTTCGATGAACCGGCCGCCGGATTGGATCCGGTGACTTCCGCCCGTATTATCAAGGTGATAAAAGCATTGGTGGCCGAGCATCGGATGACCATTATCGTTGCTACGACCAACGTGCTCATGGCTCAGCAATTTGCCGAGCGTTTTGTCATACTCAAAAACGGTCGCGTTCACACTGACGGCCCCTGGCCTGAACTCCTGGCCAAAGGCGACGAGTATACTAAAAAATTCCTCAGCCGGGATCTTATGCGCTAAATCCTCTCCTTATATTATAAGAGGGGAAATCCAAAAAACACTGGTTTCAGCTAATCCCTTAAATGTTCAGTAACCGTAAAAGCTGATGAGGTTTAGAATAGTTTGTCAGCGAGGGGTGAAGGGGAATCTGTTTTAAAAGGCGCATAGGTATTTCCCATCATTTCGATCCCTACCGGACAAATCAGGCACGCTGGCATTCTTCGTGAAGTTAGCATTTTTAATCGATCAGTGGTATGTTCGGTTGTATGATATTGGCAAAAAAGGTCAATTATTCAATATGATAGAAAGATTAGAAAAGGTATCAAAGCCCGGGCGTTATATAGGCGGTGAAGTTAATGCTGTTATTAAGAGTGAGTCCGAGATTAAGTTAAGAATTGCCCTGGCCTTCCCGGAGGTTTATGAGATCGGGATGAGCCATCTCGGCCTAAAAATTCTTTATGGCATGATTAATGAGCGACCTGAGTTCTGGGCTGAACGAGTAATGGCGCCCTGGATCGATAAGGAAAAAGAACTCAGGCGGCATAACCTTCCCTTGACCAGTCTTGAGTCAAATCGGCCTTTGGCTGAATTTGATCTGATCGGATTTTCCTTACAATATGAACTCACCTATACCAATGTTTTGAATATGCTCGATCTGGCCGGCATCCCTTTGCTGGCCCGAGACAGAGGACCGGAAACACCGCTGATTGTCGGCGGCGGACCTTGCGCCTTCAGCCCGGAACCTTTAGCCGATTTTTTTGACTTTTTTTATTTAGGGGATGCTGAAGCCGGGTTTATGAAAATATTGGATCAGACAGCTGAATGGAAGGCTGCCAGGGGATCCAGGTTCGAACTTTTGGCCAGTTTGGCTAAAAGACCAGGGGTTTATGTGCCTTCCTTTTTTGAACCGATTTACGACTCAAAAGGTCGCCTGATTGAAATTAAGCCGCTTCACCCAGGTTACGAACGGGTTGATCGTGCCGTAATTCCTGACCTTGATTCAGCCTACTTTCCGGATCGGCCGGTGGTGCCTCTGAGCAAGCCTGTTCATAATCGTCTGGTCCTGGAAATTGCGCGCGGCTGCACTCGGGGCTGTCGGTTTTGCCAGGCCGGATTTATATACCGCCCTGTTCGTGAACGGCGGCCCGGGCGGATTCTTGACCTGGCCGCCTCCAGTCTTGCCGCGACCGGTTGGGAAGAAGCCTCATTTCTTAGTCTTTCCGCTGGTGATTACACCTGCCTCGCTCAGTTGATGACCGCCTTTATGGACACTCACGCGGCACAAAACATCGCTCTTTCCCTGCCCAGTCTCAGGGTTAAAAGCCTGACTCCAACACTGATGCGCCAAATCAAACGGGTCAGAAAGACCGGCTTTACCTTAGCGCCTGAGGCGGGAACCCAGCGGTTGAGGGATGTTATCAACAAGGACCTGAGTGACGATGATTTGATCACCGCGGCCAGAGATGCCTTTGGTCTGGGCTGGCGTTTGATCAAGCTTTATTTTATGGTCGGTTTACCCACTGAGACGATGGCGGACGTGGAAGCTATCGTTGATCTTTCTCGACGGGTCAGGGCTGGTTCAAAAAATCAGGTGAATGTCAGTTTCGCAACCTTTATCCCCAAGGCGAACACGCCGTTCCAGTGGGAGCCCATGCTTGACCTTGAGGAGATGCGGTCCCGCCGGGACACGCTTTTGGATTTGTTGAAAAAGCCTGGATTGAAGCCGAAATGGAACCAACCCGACTCAAGTTTGCTGGAAGGCATCCTGGCCCGAGGTGATCGTCGGTTGGGTTCGGTTGTAAGACTGGTGCATGCCATGGGGGGCCGTTTCGAAGGCTGGAGCGAGCGTCTTGATCTCAACCTCTGGTACAAGGCCTTGACGGAAGCTGGTTTGGATCCGGCTTCATATTTGCGGGCCAGGGATATGGAAGAAGTCCTTCCCTGGTCTCATTTAATAAGCGGTGTAACCCAGGAATATCTCAAAGCCGAACGGGAGAAGGCTTTTCTTGGGGGCGCCACAGCGGACTGTCGCGACGGAGCCTGCGGGCAGTGCGGGGTTTGCGACTTCTCCGAAATAAAACCCTCGCTTTGCGACCCTGATCAGGACACTCTTTCAGTCGAGAAAATTTCTCCAACCAGAGGCACGGTAAAGCGGATTCGAATCAATTACGCCAAAGCGGGGCTGGCTCGATATTTAAGCCACTTGGAGACAGTAGAGGTTTTTGTGAGAGGTCTTCGGCGGGCTGGCCTTGAGGTGTGCGCGAGTCAAGGTTTTCACCCTATGCCCCGAATTCGCTTCGCCACTGCGCTTCCGGTCGGCCTGGCCAGTATGGACGAATACGCTGAGGCTGAATTGATTAATCCGCCTGAAGTAGAGACAATAAAGGAACTTTTCACGAGCGCGCTTCCGCGAGGTTTCAAGGTTTTACGGGTAATGAGCTCGCCTAACCCTCAGGCCAAACTCAAGGCCAGCGGCGCTCGATTTAAAGCCACGGCTGCGATGGATATCTTTGATCGGCGGACATTGAATAAAATTGTCAGCCAAGACAGGATTGTTGTGACTAAAAAAGGGAAGAAAGGTTTGAAGGATGTAGACCTAAAACCTTTGCTTGGAGATTTAAAGCTCTTGACGGAACGTCAGATTGAAATTACCCTGTTTGCTGGAACCGAGGCTTCTGTTCGGGTTAGTGAGGCAGTCGAAAAATTATTTAATCTTACCCCGGCCGAAATTGATCAGATCGAGTTCCTTAAGTTGGAAACTTTGTTATCATAAGGATTACTGATGAATAACGAACTAATCATCAATGCACGGCCCAATGAAACCCGAATCGCGCTGGTTGAAAACGGGACCGTTGTCGAGTTTTATCTGGAGCGTCCTTCAACGGAGGGGCTTGCGGGTAATGTTTATAAAGGTAAAATCGTTCGAGTCCTGCCGGGCATGCAGTCCGCGTTTGTTGATATCGGTCAGGAGCGCGCCGCGTTTCTTTATGTCGGAGATGTTTATGATCAGGACAGAGAATTCGAGCAGATGCTTACCAAAATGGAGAGTGAGGAGGATGATTCCCAGGAAGACAATGCCGAACTCGAAAAAAGTTCGAGAATAAACGATGAAAAGTTCCAGATTGAAGACCTTCTTCACGAAGGCCAGGAGATCATCGTTCAGGTTTCCAAGGAACCGATGGGTAATAAAGGGGCTCGTGTAACCTCTTATATCACCCTTCCCGGTCGCCATCTGGTCTTTATGCCGACCATCAAGCATATTGGGATTTCGCGCCGCATCGAGGACGAGGAAGAACGTCAGAGGCTGAAAAATATCATTGAGGATTTGAATGCGGAGCAAAACGGCTTCATCGCGCGAACAGCCAGCGAAGGGGTCTCAATGGATAAGATCAAGCCTGAAATGGATTTCTTGATCAGGCTCTGGGAACGCATCCAGGAGCAGTCCAAACATGTCTCAATTCCCAGTCTGCTCCACCAGGATCTTGACGCCACCCTGAGGGTGGTTAGGGACCTTTTCACGCAGGAAATAGACCGGCTAGTCGTGGATTCTGAGAAAGAGTATGAAAAAATTCTCAAATTCATTGACACTTTTTCACCCCATTTAAAATCTTCGGTCGAGCTGTACCAGGGTAAGGAGCCTATTTTTGATTATTATGACCTGGAAACCGAAATAAACCGCGCTCTGGCACGGAAGGTCTGGCTGAAATCCGGCGGTTATATCGTTATAGAAGAGACTGAAGCCCTAGTGGCCATAGACGTTAATACAGGCCGGTATGTGGGTAAACACAACCTCGAAGAAACCATCGTCAAGACTAACCTCGAGGCGGTAAAAGAGATCGCCTATCAGCTGCGCTTGCGTAACACTGGCGGGTTGATCGTTATCGACTTTATTGATATGGAACGCGAGGCTAACCGGGAGAAGGTTCGGAACGTGCTAATCGAGGCCTTGTGCCGCGACAGAGCCAGGACCAATGTTCTGAAGATGTCTGAGTTAGGCTTGATTGAAATGACCCGTCAGCGCACCAGGGACAGTATTGGCCGGGTTATGGGTAAGCCCTGCTTTTACTGTCAGGGAGAGGGGCGGCTGCTATCAAAGCCCTCGATCTGCTACGAGGCTTTTCGTGATTTGGAACGGGAAGCTCTGCAGTCTTCCGCCGATTCGCTGACTTTAACCGTCAATCCAAAAATAAAAGAACTGCTGCTTGATGAGGAACAGCACTCCTTAAATGAACTGGAACTGAGATTGGACAAGCATATCACTGTTCGCGAGGACCCCGGCCTCCATTTGGAAAATTATCATGTCAAGTCCGGCTAAAGCTCTTTTATTTATGGGATCTGGATACGGATTTTCCTCTTAATCACCCTGTCGCCAGAACAGGCTGACATCTAAAGGCAAAGGCGATCTGCCTGGCTTCCTGAACGCTGGGGAGTATGATCCTGACGTCCTTTTTGGGAATAGTTTTTAAATCCAGATCCCCGGGCAAGCGCCATTCCTTTTCCATGGTCCAGTTCGTGTCAGGCGGCTGATGCAGTTGAAATCTGTATTTCTGATCGTCTTTTAACTGTTTCCAGCCTTCATCCCCGCAATAAATCACAGGGCACGCGCCAAGTTCTCTTAAGACATTCTTAGCAATGGCGACCCCGTAGGGTTCAAAGACCCAACGGATAAGGCCTCGCCGCCAACGGATCAATTCTTTCAGCTTCTTTAAAGGCTGAGCTGTAAAGGATACGACCGGGATTTGACCTCGGATCAGCCGATCGCTTCCCCGAATCCTCTGTTCACTGAGAATACGGTAAAGCGTATCAAACGCTGTGTGGGCCGCCCCATTGTTTCCCTCTAAAAGAGCTTTATAATATTCATAAAGTGTTTCCCCTGGCCATGGACCCGGGCAGGATCGTGTAAAGTGAATCAGGAAAGAGTTGTTCTCAAGGTTTGACTGAATTACATCCTGATTTGGAAGGCTGGGGTGTTTAATTTTAAGGGTATTTTTTACGTTGTCGGCCCCAAGGCGAAAGGTCCGGGGTTCAAGGTCCAGCAAGGATTTGTTGCCTGCCGTGGATCGGTCGAAATTCTCCGGCTGAAAGACCTTAACGGTTTTTCCCTGTTTGACGGCTTCACTGATAAATCGTTCCATGTTTCCATCAGCTCGGATTTCAGCGGCCAGAATGTAAGAAGAGAGGGTTACCAGGCAGTGATCACGCTGTATTGCCCTTTGCCTGAGCGGCGAGACCCGACCCGGCGTGAAAGGAGACAGGAAGAGAGTCTTTTCGACCGGAAACATCTGATCATATTTTTTAAGAAAGGCTTCAATCTTTTCTCCGGGGAGCATGAAAGGCAGGAGAGAGTCACTTATGATCAAGGTGGGCTGTCCGTTCATTTTTGAAAGGCAGCAAACGAGTTCATATGGATTGTTACCCAAACTGGTCGCCAATCCGTAATCATTTTGCTTGATCATTTGAAACGCTTGCCTGGCAACCTGTACCCAGCGAGACTGCGGATGGATTTGGCGAGGTTTTCTTGAATTGAGTATAGCGGCTCGAGGTTGGTTCAATACCTGCCGGCTGCCATATGCAAAAAAAATTGGCGGCAAAACCGCGATTTCATTGGCCGGTAGATGAAGCTGTTCTGCGGTTAAAACAAAGATACCTCGATCAAACCACTCTTGAGCCTGTGCTTGCGCTGTTTTTATTTGTCTGATTGAAGGCCAGTTTGACGGCTGAGGTTTTAGGGCTGATTCCGAAATCTTGACCTCGGCGACGTATTCCAAGGCAGAACGGATCTCGTTTCGTTCGTAAGTATTGACCTTTGGACAGGCTAAGATGATCGAGGCGCGCTGTTGATCATTAAGGTCAGTTCTTTTTGAGATCAGGGCCGCGACAAAGAGACTTTGAAAATTCGGGTCAGGCAATATTTTATTAATCAAGATTTGATAGCCGTCACTTTAGCTGATCTTTGAGAGCATGAAGCGGTTAAATTTCGAAAAGAAATGATAGAAAGATTTTTTTTCGTTGAAGCCAGGGAAAAACCGGCCTTGAATGGACAGGCCGGTCATCAACCCTGCCTTCTTATTTACATGTTAACCAGTAAATAACTTTTATCTTTTGATCAAGCGTAAAAAGACTAATGCTTAATGTTACTTCGTTCGAGTTATTATTTTAATAATGAAAATTGGTTGAGTGTCAAGCGATATCGTTGATCCAATAAAGTTCAGGCAGGAAAAGGTAAGAGTGAAGGGTTGGATACTCAATTCCTCCTCACCGTAAGTTCATTTGCATGATATCCGATACGGCTGGCTCGTTCAGGTCAGCAGGTCGGCCAGGGCTTGTTTTATGAGCGGGAATTGAAAATTAAAACCGAGAGTTTGCCGCTGCCCTTTCAGCAAAACCGAACCAAATTCACCCAGGACCAGCCTCATCATGAAACCGGGAACAGGCAGGATTGCCGGTCGATGAAGGGTCTGACTCCCGGGAACAGGCAGGATTGCCGGTCGATGAAGGGTCTGACTCAAGGCGCGAGTCATTTCAGCGTTTGTAACAGGGTTGGGGGCGGTTAAATTTATTGGTCCATCGGCCTCAGTACGATCAAGGACGAAGGTGATGGCCCGCACAAGGTCGGTCAGGTGAATCCATGAAAACCACTGGTTCCCCTTTCCTAAACGGCCTCCAAGACCAGCCCGAAAAAGAGGAAGCATCTGCTTCAGCGCTCCTCCACGCTGGTTCAAAACTATACCGAACCGCGTCAGGGCTAGGTTCAAAACTATACCGAACCGCGTCAGGGCTACCCGTGCTCCGGCGTCTCTGGCTTTTAGGGCTTCAGCCTCCCAGACCTGGCAAACTCGAGCCAGGAAATCGTCCCCTGCCGACCCAGTCTCATCAATTTCCTCATCCCCACGAAACCCGTAATAGCCCACCGCCGAGGCGTTGAGTAAGACCTGCGGGCGTTTTCTCGAAGCTGCCATGGCCTCAACCAGGTTCCTTGTAATAGAAACACGGCTTTCCAGTATCTTTTGTTTGACCGTTTTGTTCCAGCGGGAAAATATTGAAGCTCCGGCCAGGTTTATAATGGCCCCGGATTTAGAGGCTTCCTCCTGCCAGGAGCCTGATAGGGAGGGATCTCCC
>JAFDLS010000122.1 GCA_019306365.1 Deltaproteobacteria bacterium | reverse complement strand
GCTAAAGGACGAAGTTTTGCAGTGGTCTCATCTAACCTTAAAACTGGTACAGCTGGAGCAGCTTACCGGAATACGCAGTTCCAGGCAATTGCTCGAGCCATGGCCTGCGCTCCCCGCCGCAGGGAGTGGAAGACCGGAAATTCAGCTTCCACGAGAGCTTCCTGGACGGCAAGGAATTCCTTCGTTCCTGCCAAATCCATCGGCGGCCTTAAAGCAAGCACCACGGGTTTGCTCGTGATCTGTCGTACCTCCTTCAGAGTTTTGATCAGCGACTCAATGAAGGATGGTTGAGAAAAACGGCTGTGGCCCCAGCCGCTGATAGGATGGAACCCCAAATGGTAAAACAGCATATGAATATCCGGCACTTTGCTGAGCACGCGCATGGTCTCGGAAATGGCTTCAGGACTGGTAAGATTGGGCGTATCTATGGGGTTAACAAAGATACTCCCAGCCAGAGGTAGACTCTGCTTTAGCTGCTCCTGCACTGCCTGCGAAAGACGAGGCACATTAAGTCCCGCCATTTCCATCTCATCACTGGCGGCAACGCTGGGGCCGCCTCCAGCGCCGATCAAACCCACACCTGTGCCCTCAGGCAGGGGATTGACAAAACGAAGGGCCACAAGCACGTCTATCAGCTCTTCGATGTCGTCTACCTTAATTGTTTTTTTCTGCTTAATAAGCCCCTCGAAGACGGCCACTGAACTGGTCAGGCTGGCTGTATGGCCGTGAGCGGCCCTTTTGCCTGCCTCAGTCCTGCCTCCCTTGTAAATAATAACAGGCTTTTTTGAAGCCGCTTCATCAAGCGCCTCAAAAAAACGCCGGCCGTCTTTGACTCCTTCGATATAGGCCGCGATAATTTCCGTCTCAGGGTCTTGAGAGAAATACTTGAGCAGTTCACATTCATCCACATCCAGGGCGTTACCATAGCTGACGATCTTGCTGAAACGCAGTCCCCTCAGGGCGGTATACGAAGGAAGGTTCTGGGCATGGCCGCCGCTTTGCGAAAGAAAAGCAATCGGTCCGGCATCCATGGGAGTCCCCAGGCTTATGCCCAAACGACTCTTGGGAACAATGAGGCCGATGCAGTTGGGGCCAATGATACGGAAGCCGCCTGCTTTTGCCTTGTCCAGCATGGCTTTTTCCAGAGCCGCTCCTTCCATATAACCACTCTCGCTAAAACCAGCGGTAAAAAAGTGAACGGACTTCACGCCCTTGACCGCGCATTCATCCAAAAGAGTCAGGGCCGATTCCGCCGGGATGCTCACGACCACATGATCTACTTCACCCGGAATGCTTTGGAGGTTTGGATAGCATGGTAACCCGTGTACCTCGGTATATTTCGGATTGACGGGATAAATATTCGGAAACCCCGCCTCTTTAAGGGACAGAAGAACCATGGTGGCAAAGGTAAAAAACTGTGAAGACGATGCCCCAACAACCGCTACACCTCGTGGGGAAAAAATTTGATCCAGCAGGATTTCTTTCTTAGCCTGATCATTCATATTTTTTACAACCTCTCAATTTAATCGCCGAATTGCTAGCAAGCCTTTTTAAATGAGACCTCTGCAAAGCTTAGTCCTTTAGCCGACCTCATGAGCACCACTGCAGCGTCAGCGAAGCGGCGCTCAATACCGCTGCAGTGTCAACGAAGCGGCGCTCATGAGTTAGAGTAAAAAAACTTTTTTGAGATGGCTTCTTGATGGTTATAGTAAATCGATCCATGCAGCTCTTTCCTTACCGTATGGATCATTGACGATTTCAATTTTCTTATCAAAGATTATGGTCGCTCTTTCTTTATTATCATATTGTGGAAATTGAGGGATGTTTGCGTTGTTCGGGTTTCCACTCCTCGCAAATGATATCCATGTATCCATCATGGCATCACTAATGGCTTGAGTCTCCTCATTTTTTTTTGGGAATATGCCAATTTCCTTTGGCAGAAGAACTCCAAAAACAAACGCAAGTTCTAAAGCGTGCATTGCTCCATATTTACCGCCTTTCAATGGACTTTGCCACGTGAATAAGTACATATATGTATTCTTTTGATGAACGCATTGCGTTTCAGCAAGACGAATAGATGGGATGCGGAACATGTAATCTGTAGAGACTGCGTCCATTATATCTCTTGGGGTTTTTCTTTTCTCCTTGTAAACTTCAATTAATTCTTTTGTTTTATTTTCATCTTTTCCTGTTAGACCAACTATAGCGTTCACACCTTTAAATAATCCGTCTTCATCAATTTTATCGGCATTAGGATTCCACATGTTCCAAAGTTTTGTTTCATCGAGATTAGATCCAACGAGAATGTCTATTTCTTTCGCATAACCATTTCGCAAAGCGTCCAAAGGGTGTTCCGGTAATATTTCTTTATCAACTACAGGTCCCAGTCTTAAAGGACGGTCAGTAGCAAAATCACCGCCGGTATCAGGCATGATCGATACCTGAGCTTTAATAAGGTCTTCCGACGAAATTTTACGAAGCGCGTCCAGATCCCCTTTCTTAACGCCCAGTTTTTCTATTAACCGATCATACACCCTTGTTCCCGCTTTAGCATTGAAACCCAGGGGATGAGCCGCTCCTGATTGCGGGATAGCGCGGTGAAACAGTCCTTTGGCGGAAGGCATCGCAAGTAAACTCGCCACGGCAAAGCCGCCTGCCGATTCACCGAAAATCGTAACATTATCCGAATCCCCTCCAAATTTCGAAATGTTATCTTTTACGAATTTTAAAGCGGCAACCATGTCCTGTAAGCCAACGTTCGCGGCCGCGTCTGGTTCATCGGGCATATATAAAAAACCAAGAGTTCCTAACCTGTAGTTTATACTTACCACCACAACGTCGCCCCTCAAAACTAACCGTGAACCATCAAGAGAAGCGCCGGTCCCGGTCACAAATCCCCCTCCATGAATGAAGAACATCACCGGGCGCTTTTTGTCGTCAATGGCTGAAGTCCAAACATTGAGCGTTAAGCATTCCGCTTCGTTTTGTTCCCTTTGTTCCCCAAACATTGATTCTATTGCGGCAGGCGGTTGGGGTACTATTGGGCTGTATTCCAATGTGTCCCGCACACCACCCCACGGTTCAACGGGTGCTGGAGGTTTGAATCGAAGATCTCCAACAGGAGGCGCGGCGTAAGGTATGCCTTTAAATTTTATAACTCCTCTTCGGCCATAACCACGTATTTTACCGTTTGTGGTTTCAACAGCATAATCATTTTCCATGATAATTTTATCTCCTTAAATAAGAATTATTTAAAATTGGATAGAATGTCATAAAAATGAATTCTCAAATACTATTTCCTTGAAAAAATCACCTAAACCGGACAAACGTTAAAATTATCTTTTTGTTGGCGATAGAGATCACTAATTCTTAAACACAAAACAAAGATTTGTCAACACCGCCGGTCGTTCATTCCGGGAGCGGCATTAAAAAAACCGAGGAGTTACCCTCGGCCTTGCGTTTTGATATCCGGTTGAAAAGCAGTTAGACCTATTGTCAGAAATATTTTCTTTTGTATAAAAACAGTTGCTTGTAAGTTCACTTAATCCGAATGTAACGATGGTGAAGGCAACCCCCTGGATGTTTTGGTGATTGCTAAAAAAATCATGGCCAGCTTACAAACCTTTACAGGAATAAAGCCTGTGTCTTCAATTGGAACGGAATTTTGACAACCACTCCAAAGACCGTCATCATGGCAATACCATCCGGCGTTCAGCCTGCGAGAGGCTCCTCAGAATGAGCCAACGCTCAGGCCGATTTATCATTAACCAGCGAATATTTAAAATAAGAACCCTGCCGGCCGACTTCCATGATCTGACTGTATTTGATGAGACTCGCGACATAAAACATAACCTGCCTCGACTTCAACCCTGTATCGCGGGCCAACTCGGGCACAGTAAGGGGCCCTTTGGCTAAAGCCTTTTTAAGCAGTCCGATTTCTTTGTTTTGAGTCTTGATATGTTTGCTGGCCGCTTCCACCCACCGCTTTCGCTCCTGGCGCAGGGCTTTGAGGTTAGCCTTTAGCAGACTCTTTTCTTTTTGTTTTTGCTCATTCATACTCATTTCCTGATTAAGACGCTTTACCGGTAACAATGGCTTTTTTACTGGCGAGTATATGGTCGTCATCAAAATGCGCCAAACTAACGGCCTTACCCGGGCACTCCGCACTGCAGGCTCCGCAGCCATAACAGGCGGCGGGTTCTATATGAGCCTTCCCATCCACTATTTTAGGCACTCCAAAAGGACAGGAGCGCACACAGGTTAAGCAGGCGCTGCATTTTTCGCTGTTTACCTTGGCCACAAAGGGCTCTAACTCTACAACGCTTTTAGACAATACGGCTGAGACCTTGGCCGCAGCCGCCGAGGCCGCAGAAGCGGCTTCGGCAATATTCATAGGCGCCTGGCAGGAACCGGCTAAATAGATTCCGGCGGTAGCCAACTCCACCGGCCGAATTTTAGGATGTACCTCCTGCAGAAAACCGTCAGGCCCGGTAGGGCACTTCATCACATCCACCAGTTTCTCGATACGGCCTGGCAGCATGCCAGTTCCCAAAACGACCAAATCCACCGGAATTTCCAACTCATCATCCGGGAAGGTTATCTCCCTGACTTTGACGGTTAAGGCGTAATCGTCATTCGTGGCCTCCTCCACAACAGGAGGTTCCAGGCCTCGAAAGCGAAGAAAACGCACACCGGCGGCAGAGGCATTCAAATAAATCTCCTCATGACCCCTGCCGTATGTGCGTATGTCCCTGTAAATGTCGTAAACTTCTGTTTCCGGGTAACACTGACGAATGTTCAGGGCGTTATTTATAAGGCTTGTGCAGCAAGTACGCGAGCAGTGCTGATGCAGTTCCTGACCCTCGGCAACTTGGTTAACCCCGGGTACCTGGCGTGAGCCGACGCAGTGGATAATGGCCATGCTGCGAACAGGACGGCCATTGAACATCAAGCGGCCATTAGAATCCCCTGCGTCTTGCGATTGTTTTTGTATCAGTTCGGCCAGTGTGATTACCTGGGGATTTTGTCCGTATCTGAACTCGCCCTGATACGGCTGGTAGACTTGGAAACCAGTGGCAATCACCACCGCACCGGTGTTCAAGACGGTGTTTTCTTCTTCTGAGGGCGGAGGAAAAGGACAAACGCCCACAAAAGGGACAAACTCGGCGCCAATCTTTCCGCTTTGCCGCGCCAGGGCCAGCTTGGCCAGCGTCTCATCGTCTTTTGGCGGACGCCGTAAATATTTTAACGTAAAGTTGCCTATATAGCCCTCCTGCCTCACCACCTCCGCACAGGTGATCACCTCTATATTATCGCGGTGTAAAACTTTTCCAGTGAGTTCCGATAAAAACTCTCCTGCGTTTTCTCCGGTAGGAAACAAACGGTCCAGGCGGGCCACCGAGCCTCCCAGAAATGGGCTTTTTTCCAGTAAGGTCACCTTGATTCCACGCCGTCCGAGGTCCCATGCCGCCTTGAGGCCGGCCACACCGGCGCCGATGACTGTAACATGTTTATTAGACTCCACCCGAGTCGGCTCAAGTGATTTGATAAGGCGAGCCTTGGCCACTCCGGCTGCCACAAGGGTAATAGCCTTGAGAGTAGCCGCCATTCCGTGTGAAACCCAGCTGACCTGTTCCCTGATGTTGACATGAATGTACAGGTATGGGTTCAGCCCGGCCCGGCGAAGGGCGTTGCGAAAGGTTATTTCATGCAGGCGTGGGGAGCAGGAAGCGATTACCACCCGATTAACCAAACCGCTTTTTATATCCTCCAGAATAAGCTCCTGTCCGGGATCGGAACAGACGAATACGTGGTTCCTGGCAACCGTCACATCCTCCATTTTGGCCGCCTGCTCCCGGACTTCCCGTACATCGACATAATCAGAGATATTTCCACCACAATGGCATATGTACACGCCTACTCGCGGATTACGATCAGACACGCTCATAACAATTTCACCTTGTTATCATAAAATTTCATAATCAAGCCGCTTTGCTGCTGGATGATTTGAGCCGGCGTAGATAAATGGCCGCCTCACTGGCCGCGGCTCCGGCCTCCACCACCGTATCCACTATGTCTTTGGGTCCGGCGACCGCTCCGGCCATAAATATGCCTTTACTGTTGGTAAGCGTAGGGGCCAGTTGAGGTTTTGAGGAGGCGATGAATCCGTCAGAAGATACTTGCACTCTCATGGTACCGTCGGGCTGCCAGGCTGGCACAATAGCCAGTGAAAGAACCACCAGGTCATGACTCTTGATCTGAACCCCCGTCATGCTTTCCATGTTTTCATGCCGAATAATAACACTGTCGTCATCTCCCCGGCCGGTCACAACCGCCTTGGCATTAATAAATTCAATTCCTAACTCCTTGGCAGTAAGATAAAACTGCTCGTAGCCCTTGCCGAAGCATCGTTTGTCCATACAATAGATGGTGCACTGGGTCTGAGGCAGCTCCCGGGTAATGAGAATGGCCTGTTTGATGTTGTACATGCAGCAAACCCGAGAGCAGTGAGGCACGCCTAGCTGTACGTCCCGGCTGCCAGCGCACTGGATGAAGGCCACATTTTCAGGCTCTTTGCCGTCACTGGGCCTTAGAAGTCGCTGGTATGGGCTGGTGGGAGCCAGCATCCTTTCCATTTGGAAGGCGTCTATTAGATTGGGCTGTTCGCCGAAATCGCCCCAGGCTTTCCTGGGGTATTCTTTATTAAGCGAGTAGCCTGTGCACAAAACAATGGCTTTTACATTAAGGTTAAAGTCCGTGGGTTTCTGAAAGTAGTCTATCGATTCAGCGGGACATACCTTGCTGCAGCGGCCGCAAGCAATGCAGTTCTCCACTTCCAGGCGGGGCACCTGGGGAATGGCGTTGGAAAAAGGAATGTAAATTGCCTTGCGCGCGGCAAATCCTCCCTGTTCTTCCGCTGGAACCATCACCGGACATGCCAGTTCGCACTTCATGCAGCCAATGCATTTTTCAACATCCACATAACGAGGCTGCTGTGTGATACGGACCCTGAAGCTGTCGTCATCACCCTTAACTTCCTTAAGCTGGCACAAGGTATAAATGCTGATGTCCGGGTGGTGGGCCACCTGGGCCATCTTGGGGGTTGTGATGCAGCTGGCGCAATCCAGGGTAGGAAAAACCTTGGAAAGCTGTATCATTTTACCGCCGATGGACGGACCCGCCTCAACCAGGGCCACCTTAAAGCCCTGCTCAGCCAGGTCCAGAGCGGCTTGTATACCTGCGATACCCGCGCCTAAAACTAGGGCGTCAAAATCTTTTGCTCCTTCCATCTTTACTCCATCCGTGAAATCGTTAGCGTATTTGCCTTGGAGGGTGGGTAGAACGAGGCTTGTGTCGCCAACGGAAATTCTTTTATATACACGTAGTTTTTACTGCAGGCAACCCTTTTTTGACAGCCCCTGACCCTCCGCCCCATAAATCCTTTGCCGCCGTGGCATTCATTGAAGTCAAATATTTCGGCTGCCAGGCGTCATTTTTTCGCCTTGCCTTAAGAATAAAGGTCAAGGTCAATATTCAATGACTGCTTTAATGTATGGTTTATAAAATCGGAAGAACCTATAACTGGAGACCTCTGCAAAACATGACCTCATGAGCACCGCTTCGCTGACGCTGCAGCGGCATATGTCAGGCTCAAATTTAAGTCCTCGAAATATTAGTAATATTCCTGCGGGTTAAATTTTCGCCTTCCGCGATTTAGACAAAATTACTGGTTTTGCAGAGGTCTCCTCACTGAAAGTAATGTTACAACGAGTATCCCGGAAAATGATTCCCCGGTTATTTCTTTAATTTTTTCATCATTTCTTCCACTTCCTCGGCTCCCTCCTGATACATCTTTTGCTCATCAGGAGCCAGGTGCTTCAGCAGTCTCAGAAACTCGCCCGCGTGCACCCTTTCCTCATCCGCTATATCAACCAGTACCGCCTTGGCTAATTCATGGTCAATTGACTCAGCAAGCTGCATGTAAAGCTGCACGGCCTCATATTCAGCCGCGACCATGAATCGGATTGAGCGGATCAGTTCCTCTTTGGTGAGCTTTCTGTCAGAAGTTTTTCCCGCGAAAGGATTTCCAAAATCCGGCATCACACACCTCCTTATTGCTGTCTTTAAGATTATTTTTGTTTGGCCGCGCTATCCGGGTTCAGAGCGGAAGGATACGGAAGCTGAATAAGAGCTGGAGCGTCTCAATATTGCCTTGGACCTTACTTTAAAAGATATCTCCTTTTCATTCTGCTCGCAATAATAACTAAAGCTTTGTTTCCTCGAGCGTTTTCCCGGCTTCCTCAGGCCAATGTTATGTTATTGACATGCAACCGGCTTTTAGCTACTTTCAATTAAGTTCAACGCGGAAATATTTCCGAGATATCAGTTTGAAAAGAAAAACATTTCGACACGCTATGGGTTTACCTCTATTTGGCAGATATAGAAGTGAACCCCGTCAATATAAAAATTCAAAAGCATTGTGGGCGATTATACAGGCCCGTAGACATTTTAAGGAGAAAACTGAGATGACGAAGGTTGAGGATACGCAAAACACAAACCAGGAAACCGGCATGAAGAATCCCAAAGAGTTCGAATCAGCCATTAGACCGGAAAAAAATCAGGCTTTTCAGGTAATCAGACATGGCAATGTGAAGTTTGAACACCCTCATCCGAACGTGTACGTGGCCAGAATACTCATCGCCAATGCTTCCTGGGTAAAGACCACCGAAGGAACCGTGCTCATTGACACCCTCATAGGCCCGGCCGTCGCGAAAAAGATGTTTGATAAAATCCATGAAACCAGCGGTCCGGTGAAATACATCATCTATACCCACGGCCACATGGATCACGTCGGAGGGGCAAATGTTTTCACGGAAGACTCGCCCGAGATTATCGCTCAACGCTATATTATGGAGCGATTTGAAAAATATCGCATCCTGGCGGAACACAGGGCCAGAATCGGGAGGATTCAATTCAATCTTCCGTTTCTCGAGTCAAGGGGACCGTCTTTCGTGAATCCCACAAGGCTCTATGATGAGTCCATGACCTTCACCCTGGGTGACAAAACCTTCGAGTTATATCACGCCCGCGCCGAGACCGACGATCATACCTGGGTTTTCGTGCCTGAGATTCGGGCCGCTTTTGTCGGTGATCTCATTGTCGCCGGGTACCCGAATGTTGGGAACCCGTTCAAACCGACTCGTTTCGCCCTTTCGTGGGCCAGGGCTTTGGAGGCGGTCCGGGAAAAAGAGCCGGAAATGGTGGTCGCCCACGGCGGACACGCGGTTTATCAAGGCGACGAGGCCAGGGAGATTCTCGATGTAAACATTGAAGCCATAAAAGTCATCCATGACCAGGTGGTGGAATACATTAACAAGGATATCCCGGTGGATGAGATGATTCAAATGGTGAAGCTGCCCGATCATCTTAAAGATCACCGCTACCTTCGCTTTGTTTATTCGAGGCCTGAATTCGCGGTTTACAATATCTATAGATGGTACCACGGTTACTTTGACCACAACCCGGCCCATCTGTTACCCCGCCCTGAGAAGGAAGTCAACGAAGAGGTATTCCAACTCATTGGAGATGGGGAGGCCATCTTGAAGAGGGCCGGAGATCTTTTGGAGCAGGGTCAAGCCCAGCTGGCCCTCCAGATTCTGGATATTTTACTCAAGCACAGCCCGGAAGACACCGGGGCTCGCAAACTGCACCTTAAGATACTCGAGGTTCTTCATGAGGAAGACTACTGCCTCATGTCTCGAAACACCTGGGTTTATTTTATGGAAAGGGACAAAGAAATTCTAGGAATTAAAGATTAGGGTGATTGAAAAAAATACCGTTTGGAGACCTCTATATCAATCGTCTTTTATTACCGCGATTTCGATCCCGTTACCTCTTCTAACGTCGGTATGGAATCGGCGGCACCCGGCCTGGAAACACACAGCGCCGCGGCTTTGTTGGCTGTCTCGAGGGCGTATTCGAGTTCCCGGCCATTCATGACGGAGGCGAGAAAAAAACCGATGAAGGTGTCCCCGGCGGCTGTGGTGTCAACAGGCGTAACCTTTGCCGCGCGGACATATATTTTCTTCTCGATGCTTCCAAGAAGAACGCCTTCCGCCCCGAGTGTCAGCACGGTCTTAGCCTCGGGAAACCGATCTGTCATGGCAGATAAAATCTTTTCAGGTTCCTGCTCGCCCGTCAGTTCACCGCCTTCAATTTCATTTAGGATAAAGCAATCTACCAGTTCAAGCGGATACTCTGAAACATCATGGCGCATGGGAGCCGGATTGAAAAATATTTTCAAACCCTCTTTGGCCGCGCGGT
>JAFDLS010000364.1 GCA_019306365.1 Deltaproteobacteria bacterium | reverse complement strand
TATCGGGGGCTCATCCACCATTCGTATCAAATAATACCTAAAACCCTACTCGCTCTCCTCTTCTTTTTCGCCTTCACCTTCGGCTTCGGCGGCTTCCTCTTCGGCTTCTTCTTCGACCTCCTCTACGATTTCCTTCTCGACTCTCGGCGCCAGAACGGAAACGACCGTTTTATCGGGATCGTCGAGGACTTTAACGTTCTCAACTTCGATATCGTGCACGTGTAATGAGGATCCCACACTCAGTTCAGAGATGTCCAGTACAACTTTTTCGGGAATGTGTTTGGGCAGGCATACAATATTCAGCGTGTGAACTGTATGCTGCAAGACTCCGCCTTGAGTCCGCACACCGTAAGCGGATCCGGTCAATTCAATAGGAATCTTGACGGTCACTTTTTGTCCGCGGATGATTCCCATCAAATCAATGTGGATGCTTTTCCCGCTAACGGGATGTTGTTGAAGGTCACGCACCACGCACTCATATTCCTTACCGTCATCCAACTTGAGGCGTATGATGCTCGGTTTTTTCTTTAAGATCAGCTTAAGTTCGTGGGTATTTAATTGTATTGGTTGGTTGATTTTTTTTCCCAAGTAGAAAACACCCGGGATCATGCCTTTGGCGCGCAGCTTATGAGCCGTCCCTTTTCCACTCTCTGATCTCAGCTGGGCATTTAAAGTGATCTCATCCATATCAATGCTAATCTCTATCGTTGATTAACGAACAATGAACTAATTGATTCCTCATTATAGATGCGACGAATTGATTCTCCGATCAGCCTGGATGCCGTAAGAATGCGAATCTTGTCGCTTTTTAAGTTGGGTTTCATCGGGATCGTATCGGTTACCGCGAACTCACAGATGGGTGATTTTTCGATCCTCTCGACTGCATTTCCAGAAAGGACGCCGTGCGTACAGCAGGCGTAGATGTCTTTAGCTCCCAGTTTTTTGACCGCTTCAGCAGCCTGCGTCAGTGAGCCTCCGGTGTCGATAAGGTCATCCACCATGAGGACGTTTTTACCTTTCACGTCGCCGATGACGTTCATCACTTCTGAGATGTTCTGGGAGGGACGGCGTTTATCAACGACGGCCAAGCTGGCTCCCAGGAATTCAGAATAGGCGCGGGCCATTTTCATGGAACCGATGTCCGGCGCGACGATAGCCAAATCCGAGATTTCTTTGGCTTCGTAGAAATCTATAAAGATTGCTGAAGCGTAAAGATGGTCAAAAGGTATATTAAAGAATCCCTGGATCTGAGCGGCGTGGAGATCCATGGTCAACACCCGATCCGCTCCCGCAGTAGCTAAAAGATCGGCAACAAGCTTGGCGGTGATAGCGACCCGGGGCCTGTCCTTTCGATCCTGGCGCGCGTACCCAAAATAGGGAATGACGGCTGTGATTCTCTTGGCCGAAGACCTCTTGGCGGCATCGAGCATAATCAGCAGTTCCATGATTGTACTTAAACCAGATCTCTCCGTCTGTGAAGTGCTTTAATTCGCTGTCACCCAGGCGGACACTCAAGTACGCAGCGATCTTTGCCGCCAGCTGGGGATTGGAAGAACCTGTAAAGATTTTCACGTTTTTCGGGGAAGTTAATTCACTTATAAAGGGCCCGGTTTAGTCCCCTAGTAATGAAATCCCTCTCATCTTGAGAGGCACGGGTTCGCTGGGGCGGAAGGATTCGAACCTCCGATGCGGGGACCAAAACCCCGTGCCTTGCCACTTGGCTACGCCCCACTATTCAACATGGGGATCAGGGGTCCCCTGCAGCTCCGGGTTTTCGACGACCCGGTTATACTTTTGTAATATAAGTTGTTCGAGCTTCTGACGGAAATCGTTGTTAATCGGATGGGCGATATCTTTGTAGGAACCGTCAGACAATTTACGGCTGGGCATGCAAACAAACAGCCCTTTGTTTCCTTGAATAACTTTCAGTCCACGCACGACGAAGACGTCATCGAAAGTAATATTGACAAATGCCTTAAGTTTCTCTTCATCCCGCAGATTGACGTTGATTTCAGTGAGTTCCATCCAGACGCTGGAATTGTCAGCATAGTCCTATCATTCCAAATAATGGACGCTTCCTTCCACATGAATTCGCTGGGAAGCTGTTCGGGCTTCTTCGCTCGAATAAAAAGCAGCATAAACAGAAGATCCACTTCCGGATAGAGAGGCATAATAGGCGCCGTACTCTAATAGAGTTTCTTTGATCTCTTTTAGCTCTTGGTAGCGTTCAAATACGGGTGTTTCAAAATCGTTTGAAAGAATACTTTTTATCCGGGGATCGCTGATATCTTTCTCAAAAGAACTCTGAAAGATAATATTTTCTTTTTTCGAAG
>JAFDLS010000121.1 GCA_019306365.1 Deltaproteobacteria bacterium | reverse complement strand
TGATCCGTGCCCATAAATGGCAGCGAACCGGGGGGCGGCGCCTGCCTTTCAGCGCGTGAATCTCTGGATAAGGATGTTAATTTTGGAGGCGAATAAGGAGAGTTGACTGCCAGGGGTATGGAGCTTTCGGCTTCTTCCAATCCCCCCGGTTTTGTCCTGTTTGCGGCACTCACCTTGATGATGTATTCACCGGGGGAGAGGGGCTCATAAAGCCCTCCCTCATACGTCCCCATGTCCGTCCTTTTCACCTTCACCCCGGCCACGCGGTTTTCGCCCTGGTAGACGGCCACGCGGACCTTGGCTTCCGGGGGTGACACTTGAACCGTTACAACCCAAAGGCCCGAAGCGTCACTCAAATTAGCGTTAACATTTACCTCCGCCCTCGCGAGACCAATTGTTGAACTGTTCAAGAAGGTGAAAGACAAAACAAAAACAATTGAGCATACTATTGTCACCCTTACATGTTTCATCGAACTGCCCTCCATGAAAATATCAAAGGCATAAAAAGAAGATCTCCCTGATTCATTGTTAACCTGAACAATGAATTAAGGTTATCTGAACTTCCATTTCAGGAAGGAGTAATTGTAAGATATTATTACTTTATTCGATTCGGTTGCTAAGGTCAAGTGTTGTTTCGATTGGTGTGGCCTGGTCTGCCAACCGAAGGCAGGCGCGGACACCGTATCCGCTTTTCTCCTGGCAGGATTAAAAATGAGGTATTGCTATTGGTCCGGGAAAAAAGCCAGGCTGGCCGAGGCGATCACCACCAGCACGGAGCCGATATTATGCACCAGCGCGGCCATCATGGGAGTTAGCAGACCCCAGCCGCTTGCCAGTACCGCGAACAGGTTGAAGAGCAGTCCGAAACCGATATTCCATTTGATGATTACCAGCATGCGGCGGCTGAGCCGAATCAGAAAAGGCAGCCTTTCGATACCGTCGTGTGTGAGCGCGATGTCAGCCGTTTCCAGGGCAACATCCGTTCCCGCCGCGCCCATGGCCACACCCACGTCAGCCGCGGCCAGGGCCGGGGCGTCATTGATACCATCGCCCACGAACATTACCTGATGCCCTTTCGCCTGAAAATCCTCAATTATTTTCAGTTTTTTTAAAGGCCTGAGCTGAGCCCAGGTTTCAGACACCCCAACGGATTCAGCCACCTGTCTGGCAGAGCGCTCATGGTCGCCGGACAGAATCCCCACGTGTTTGACACCCAGTTTCCTGAGCCCCTTAATGGCCTCCGAAGCGGTTGACCGAACGCGGTCCGCCACACCTAAAACACCAATTGGATTACGGTCGCGGTAAACCACAAGCGGCGTGGCTCCGCGCTCTTTAATTCCTTCCATGCAGCGCCGCAAAGATTCGGGCATATTCCCGGTTCCGCCTCCTAGGTAGACGCTGCCAACCTCTATCAGGGAGCCGCCTACACTGGCGCGCACGCCCAGGCCGATTTCGGTGAATATATCCTCGGCTCGATGCACGCTCACCCGGGCATAATGGGCGGCCTTCAGAACCGCTTTGGCTAGCGGGTGAACGCTCCCCTGTTCCACGCTGGCGGCGCACGATAAGACCTCATGATCCTCGCATCCGTCCGCGGCGGCGATGTCTTTCACGTGAGGTTCACCGGTGGTCAGGGTACCGGTCTTATCGAAAAGTACAACCCCTGATTTGGCGGCTTTTTCCAGGTACTGACCGCCCTTGATCAGGATGCCGGACTTGGCCGCGCGGCCAATGGTGGCCACCGTGGCGGTTGGAGCGGCCAGGATCAGGGCGCAGGGACAGCCAACGATCAGCACGGCCACGGCCCGGTCCAGGTCACCGGTGAACGCCCAGGCAATTCCGGCGCTGCCTAAAATGGCGGGTGTGAACCAGCGGGCGTAACGGTCGATGAGGCGGACGACCTGGGGCCGGTGGCGTTCAGCGTCGGAGATCAGCTTGATCACCTTGCCCAAGGTGGTGTCCTGGCCAACCCGTGTGGTCTCAATCTCGATAACCCCTGTTTGATTGAGGGTTCCGGCCAGCACCAGGTCGTCCGGGCGTTTTTCAACAGGTAAAGACTCCCCGGTCATGGGGGATTCGTCCACAGCGGTGACTCCGCTGACGATTCTGGCGTCCACGGCTATGCTTTCGCCCGGTTTCACGAGGATAAGGTCCCCGGCCTTCACCTCTGAAATCGGCACCTTCCGCTGCTTTCCTCCTTCCAGAACCGTGGCGACCTGAGGAGTGATACTCATCAAGGATTTGATGGCCTTTCGGGCCGACTCACTGGTGACCTGCTCGATCAGGGCTCCCAGAGTCATGACGAAGCTGACGACTGCGGCGGTCAGGAACTCCCCGCGCATGAGGCTGGCCAGAATGGCCAGGCTGACCAGTTCATCCACGTTAACCTGTCGTCGCCAGAGGCCCTTGACTGCGCCCCAGATGATTGGAACCCCGTTTATGGTCACCGAGATCATGGCCAGGGTCATACCCGGCAGTGAAGGGTGAGGAGCCCTTAAATCCACGAGAAAGCCGCTCAGGGCCAAAAAACCGGCGAAAGAGGTGATATAAAAACCGCGAAGGCTGATAAGTTCGTGGTAAACATTTAAATCAGAAAATCGGCCAATCATTATGCTCTTTTTTCCTAACGGCTGAACTTGTTGAACACGTCAATAACTTGGGCGATGGTTTCCTGGTCATGGTCTTTTTCTGTAAGGGCTGTGGCCACACAACCTTTGAGGTGGTCTTCCAAAATAACCATTCCCAGGGAGCGAAGGGCCCCGCTGGCCGCGGCGACCTGTTTTAACACGTCCATGCATCCCCGGTCCTGCTCGACCATTTTTCTGAGTCCTCTGACCTGACCTTCGATACGATTGATACGGGCCAGGAGTTTCGGGTGATCATCTCCGCACAGGGCCATATTTTTTTCCTCCTGATTCATATACTTATACTGTGTATATGTATATAGGGCAAACGCCAATCTGTCAAGCCGTAAAAATAAAGCAAACCATATATCTTTCACCGGGTCTGACACAAAAAACAAAAAAGTGGGCTTTTCATTTGACACATGAAAAATTTTCTCCTACGATCATCAAACATAGCGATACTTATTTTTTTTGTGCCTTTTTACCTTCTCGATACAAATGGATTATTAGTATTTGGTGTGGATGGTAAGGGAAAAAGTTATCGGTATAACAATTAACACTCTCTAAAAAATTAACCGTTACACAAAACCAATAAACACCCTTTCTCTAAGGGGTCTTTTGAGGCGCCTGACGCTTTCCTTGGAATGGCGGCGGGCTTTCCGGCTATTAAGCCATTTTAATGAATGAATACAATAAGGGGGGGGAAATGGATTTTAAGACCTATCCTGAGTACAGCAAGAACTACCCACTGCTTCTGACAACCTTTATGAAAAGACCGGTAAACCTTTATCCCAATGAAATAGGGGTGGTCTACAGAAACCCGCAGACTGCCGAATATTTCAGGTTTACATGGCTTGAGTGGTACCAGCGAACCTGCCGGCTGGCCAAAGCCCTTGAGGCCATGGGCGTGAAGCGCGGAACGCCGGACGCGCCCGGCGACAGGATCGCCACAATCGCGCTTACGCACCATTACCATCTGGAGCTTTACTATGCCGTGTCCTGTATTGGCGCGGTGCTGCACCCCATTAACATGAGGCTGTCCCTGGAACATATTATCCATACGATTAATCATGCCGAAGATAAAATCATTTTCTTTGACGACATCTTTCTGCCTCTGGTGGAAGGCATCTACGATAGCATTAAAGATACGGTGGAAAAATTCGTGTACATTTCCGATAAACAGGGAAGACCCGAGACCAAAATAGAAAACCTTATCACCTATGATGAATTGATCGGGGAACAAACGCCGGACTTTGAATGGCCGACCCTTCATGAGGATACCCACGCCACCCTCTGTTATACCACCGGCACCACCGGTCTGCCCAAGGGGGTGATGTTCACTCACAGGGCCCTCTACCTGATGATAGTACACGTGGGCATGATGTATAACTTTAGTACAGATCCCTCTGTTGAACGGCTTGGTGAGGCTGATGTTCCTCTGTTCAATGTCCCTATGTTTCATATTCACGCCTGGGGTATGCCATACAGCGCCGTGTTCGCGGCCAACAAGCTGGTCCTGCCGGGCATGTTCACCGTGGAGGGCTTCTGTGAGCTGGTTCAAACCGAAAAGGTCACCAGCACCGGTCTGGTTCCAACCATTCTGGCCATGATTATCGAGTATCCTGACCTGAACAAATATGATCTGAGCAGCCTCAAGAGCGTCGGGGTCGGAGGCGCGGCCTTGCCTTTGGGTTTGAAAGCCAAGGCTGAAAAGATGATACCCGGTTTCACGGCGGCCTCAGGATACGGCATGACCGAAACCGCCCCTGTAACCATCACCGCCTTCACCAAGAAAACCATGAGTCATCTGCCCAAAGAGGAGTTGGAGAAACTACAGGTCAAAACCGGCATATCCATTCCGGGTTTGGAAGTACAGGTGGTTGATGAGCAGGGGAACGAGGTGCCGCATGACAACGAAACGATAGGGGAGATCGTAATCAGGGGCCCCTGGATCATGGAGCAGTATTATAAGGACGAGGAAAAGACCGCTGAAGTTTGGCGTGACGGATGGTTTCATACCGGGGACGTCGCCAAGGTCGATGAGGAGGGTTATATAACCATCGCGGATAGAATTTCGGATATGATTAGAAGCGGCTCTGAAATGGTGCCCACCGTGCTGCTGGAAAACTTGACCGCGACCGCCGATTTCATCCTGGAGGCGACCTATTTCGGTGTTCCGGACGAGAAGTGGGGGCAAAGACCCATGGCCATGGTAACACTCGCGCCCGGGGCCACCCAAAACGAGGATGATGTCTTTAAGTTCCTCGAAGAGGAGGGCGTGGAAAAAGGTAAAATTACAAAATGGATGCTTCCGGATTACGTATTGATTACGGATGAGATTCCCAAAACAAGTGTTGGAAAATTTAACAAGCTGGAAATCAAGAAAAATCTGGATGATTACCTGTCCAAGGCCAAAAAAATAAGGTAAGCCTGAGCCGTAGAATCAGCCCCGGCTGATCGCCCCGACCGCAAACGCGACATGACCGGGCCGGTGAGCCGGGGTATTTTTATTCGCGTCGCGTGAGGGTGGAAATAAATTTTGCAATCCCTTTTCTTTCTATGTTACTTTGATACCTCCTTGTTTATCCGGGCTTGGACGGCAAAAGAATTTAAATGTAAAGGAGTAACCGATGTCCGAACGCGTAACCGTTTCAATCACTGATGGTGTGGCTGACGTTCGTATGAACCGGCCGGAGAAGATGAACGCCATTGATCCGGCCATGTTCGAAGGCCTGAGTCAGATGGGCCTGGAGTTAGCCAAAGATCGATCTTTGCGGGCCGTGGTACTATCCGGGGAAGGGCGCGCCTTTTGCGCCGGGCTCGATTTCATGAGTTTTCAGGCCATGGCGGATTCGAGCCGGGGCAGCTCGACGCGAAACGTGATCGAACAAGATACGAGCAGTCCGGCCAATCTTGCCCAGCGGGCGGCGTATATTTGGACTGAATTGCCTGTGCCGGTCATCGCCGCCGTTCACGGTGTGGCCTTTGGCGGAGGGCTTCAGATTGCCATGGGCGCCGACATTCGCTTCATAACCCCGGACGCCAGGATGTCGATCATGGAAATCAAGTGGGGTCTTGTGCCGGATATGAGCGGTACTCAGACACTGAGGCGCCTGGTGCCTTTGGATGTCATAAAGGAGCTGACCTTCACGGGCCGGGTCATTTCAGGTACCGAGGCCGTGGAACTGGGGTTGGCCACGCACGTAAGCGATACCCCTTTTGAATCCGCCATGGAACTGGCTCGTGAAATCGCGGCCAGGTCGCCTGACGCTGTTCGCGCGGGTAAAAAACTGCTCAACGCCTCCGCGCTGGTGAGTCTTGAAGAAGGCCTGCGCATGGAAGCGGAATTGCAGAAATCACTCATCGGGCAGCCGAATCAGGTGGAAGCGGTCCAGGCCAATATTCAAAAACGGGACCCAAATTTCAAAGATCCTGAATGATACCGGGACGACGGCCCGGTGACAATGGAGGGGATGATAGCGTTCATGATAAAGTTTCGCTTCAGAGATGGCTGAAATTTTTTAACATCGAGGGCGTCATCTCCGCCCCTGTTCAAATAAAAGATAATGATTTAAAACGCTTATCAATTTGTACGGGCGGTTTCAGGCCGTTGCCGCATTGTTCCTGACCTGCCTGACATTGAACCTCCGATTCATCCTCCCAAACGCCTCTGAATTCGTGGACAGGATCATCGATGAATATTTTTCCAGCAGGCGCCCGGCGCTCTTGGTCCCTTTATTTTTTTTAATTAAAATGACTGCTAGAACCAGATCGCATGTCAACCCTGGACTCCCTAAGAAGCGGGATTACATGCGCCGAAAAGATGGATTTGAAGGGGATGCCGTTGTGTAAGCCGCTTTGCGCTATTATGACGTAAAGGTTTGCATTAACACTTGGTAATCTGCTAAACTTTAATAAGGTTATAAGGATGGCTGAGGGAATCGAAGGTGACTGAAATATCCTGTGTTCCTCAGCCGTCCTTAAATTATCATGGAGATATCGCCTGTGAAAAGATTTTGTTTTTTAGGTATTTTTCTTTTAATTACTTTGACAGTTAACCAGGCCGCGGGTTTATATGTCAGCGATTCGTTAAAGGTTACAATGCGGACCGGTCCGGGCGTCGAGCATAAAATAATTGCCATGGTGGTGTCCGGGCAGGAGGTTAAAAAACTAAGATCGCAGAGTGGATGGACTCAAGTCCGGCTCTCTGATGGAAAGGTAGGCTGGATTCTCGATCGTTTTCTGATCCCTGAAGAACCGAGCCGGCTTGCGCTGGAAAAGCTGCGTAAAAAACATGACGCGCTCCAGGTTAAGACCGCTCCCTTGCTTAAAGAAAACAAAAACTTGACAAAGAAAAACAAGGAACTGAATTCTCAACTTGCTGAAGTGACGAAGAAAGCTGAAAAACTAAACAAGGAATTGATTGACCTCAAGCAAAGTCGGGCGCTTTATTGGTTTTTTCTGGGTACGGGAGTGCTCCTGCTGGGGTTCCTGATAGGTTTTCTTTCAAGGCGTCCGCAGAGGCGATCCTATTTGTTATAAGAAACCTGGAGGCCCGCGTTATAGTAATTGCCGGGATTACGTTCCGTTTGATTACTAGAAGCTATCTCAAAATTAGTGTTTTGGTCTAAATCGCGGAGAAAGAAAATTTAACCCGCAGGAATATGTCTAATATTTCAGGGACTTAAATTTTCATACGACAAGGAGTTTGGGTAAAAAAGCTTTTTTGAGATGGCTTCTAGTGTCATGTCCCAGAAATAATTATCATAAACGTTTAACCTTATTCAAAATTGAATCGGCTGCGGCCGTCCATATAAAAGGCTTTGTTTTTGCGTTATAATCTTTTATAAAGGACTCTATTTTCCCGGTTAATTGCTTGAAGCCGCTAAAGGAGCCGCGTTGGATTGCTTTTTGTGTAATAATCATAAAAACAATAAAAAATCTAGATTTATTTTGTTTTATTTTTGCGGGATATGACACTAGGGAGTATGCGTCCTCGCGGTGGGGACTGAGCGTTAAAATTCTTGATAATAAAAGTGCTCGAATTATTATTCTGGCACGGCAGGAAGCGCCTTACATTCGCCCGGAAATGTAAACAAAATAAATTGCTATAAATATTTC
>JAFDLS010000120.1 GCA_019306365.1 Deltaproteobacteria bacterium | reverse complement strand
GACAGCTCAGCATGCGCGCGGGGATTGTGGAGCATGGCCTGTTTTTAGGCTTAGTCACCGAGGTGATCGCGGCCGGTAAAGACGGGATCCAGTATTTTAACAGGGAATCCTCATAAATCCTCAGACCCTTATTTAATCCTCATTAAAGAAACAACCATATACACGAGAAAAAATCCCTAGCCTCACCTCACAGGCCGTGTAAAAGGCATGATAAGCAGATGGTGCAGGTTGAGTTTCTCCTGTTTCGGATAAGCTCCCACCCCGATCCGTATCTTATCCTGGTCCACATCGTTACGCAGAGTACCGAAGATACGGTCCCAAACGGATAAAATGGCGCCATAGTTCGAGTTCCGTTCCTTAATGACAACCGAATGGTGTATGCGATGCATGGAGGGCGGCACAAAAAGTATCCAGAAGATTTTCTCAAACCAGCCCGGCGCCTTGAGACTGCTGTGATGAAACTGGGTCGACAAAAGCGTCAAGCTCTCAAAAATCAAAACTCCCAAGCGGTCCGCGCCGAGAAAATAGATAAGTGATATCTTGATTAGGGCTGAAATAACAAGCTCGCCGACATGGAAACGATTGGCCGTGATGACATCCATGTTCAGATCGGTGTGGTGGACCAGATGAAAACGCCACAGGAGTGGAACTTGGTGGTTGAGCAGATGCCAGACATAGAGTATGAAGTCCATAAAAATAAATGTAATCAGGAGTTTAACACCTGAAGGCAGCACCACCATATTAAGCACCCCCAACTGGTTGGAAGTCACGTAACGAGCCGTTTGTATTGTAACTCCGGCAAAAAGCAACTGAAGGATGACGGTGTTGATCCCAAGGATAGAAAGGTTAATAACCCACCGTTTTAACTTCGAAACAGTGCTGGGCCGATATGGATGCGCCAATTCGAAAAATAGAAAAAAGAAAAGTGCGCCTAAATAGCTAATGACCTGAATCAGCGCATGCGAAGATTCATGCATATTCCCCTCTGCGTTTATAATTATTAAGGGAGATTATCCAAACTCAGGTTACCACAATGAATACTTCTCTTCCAGAGATCCTTTAAAAACATGCTAAAACCCGGAACCCGCCGGCGTGTATATTAGTGCCACTACTGACCTTGAACGCGTTTTATTCTATTGTTATATTAATGACATATAAAAACAATTAAAGAGGATGTCTATGAATATTTCGGAAATCATTATGCGGTCTCGAAATGGTGAACCTTGCACCAGGGAACAGATTATCTGGATGCTTTCCCTGCCGCCCAGCTCGCCGGAAAGCTATCAGATCATGGCCGAAGCCAGGCGGATATCACAGGAACTGACCCCTGACCGGGCCGAAGTTCATGCCCAGTTCGCTTTGAATCTGGCTCCCTGTCCCATGAATTGTAAATTCTGCTCCTTTGCCGTTATCAATAAAATATTTGAGCATTCCTTCCAGTTAACCGCTGAGCAGGCGGTTAAAAACGCCTTGATCCTGGAAGCTGAAGGTGCTAGCGCAATTTTTGTTATGAGCACAGCCCTTTATGATTTTGGTGATTTTTTAGAAATGGGCCGTGAAATAAAACGGCATCTCAAGCCTGAAACCCCCTTTATCGCCAATTGCGGGGACGGCACCACAAAGGAGGCTATGCAGTTAAAGGATGCGGGTTTCACGGGTGTTTACCACGCTTTGAGGCTAAGGGAAGGCAGGGACACTGCCATTGATCCCGCAAAGCGGATAAAAAGCATCAATGCCTTCAAGGAGGCAGGTCTGGCGTTAGGAACCTGCGTTGAACCTGTGGGGCCGGAGCATACCAGCGAGGAGATAGCGGACATGATTCTATTTACCGGTTCGCTTCAACCCGCTTACAGCGGTTTGGGACGGCGTATTTCCATCCCGGGCACAGAAATGGCCCAAAAGTACGGCATGATCTCTGAACTCAGACAGGCCCAATTCCTGGCCGTGACTCGCCTGGGACTGCCTCGCACGGTCATTGGCAACTGCACTCATGAACCCTGCACCGTCACCGCGGCCGCGGGAGCGAACTTATTTTGGACTGAAATAGGAGCCAATCCTCGTGACACACAAGAAAAAACAGAGGAAGGCAGGGGTTTTACCATCGCTAAATGCAGGGAATTTTACGAGGAGGCTGAATGCGGAGTCCTGGACGGTCCCTCTGCAATCTACAACAAAGGTGTTGGCGAATCAGGTAAGGCTAGTTTTGGGATTTCCCGGTCTTCATAACCAGAAAAAAAAGACGACCCGATTCCTTCATATGACCGGCTCCAATCTCAGCCTCAACACCATGCCCGAAAAAGAGGTCTAAACGGCCAGGGCCTCGGATCGCGCCGCCTGTATCCTGAACCATAACCAGGCGAGAAAATTCCTCCCATCTTTCTATCCTGCCCGAATCTATTACAGGTTTTCGGCACTGAAGCCAGGCCAAAGCCCCCTTGGGAAAGATTCGATGATCCAGGGCCACGGAACGGCCGGAAGTCAGAGGGACGTTGATATTGCCCAGCGGCCCGTTTTCGAGAGACCGAAAGAAAATGTAACTTTCATTATAGTCCATGAGGGTCATGGCCTTTTCCGGGTGATTTACCAACCATTTCCGAATGGCTTGCATGGACATCTCCTCCTGGCTTATCAGGTCCAGTTCGAGCAGACGCTGCCCAAGGCTTCTATACGGTCTCCCATTCGATTCAGCGTATCCGACCTGCATGATTTTACCATCAGGGAGTTGGACGCGGCCCGAGCCCTGTATATGAAGAAAGAGCAAAGAAATCGGATCGTCCACCCAGACCAGTTCCAGGTTTCGCCCGGCAAGCGCGCTTTTGCGTTCAATATCGCTTCGGGTATAGTAGGGCACCAGTTTCCGGCCCTGCAAGCGGCCCTTGATCGCCTTACCCGCCAAATCGGGTGAAAAATCACCCAGGCTGGCCTGGATCAGATCATCAGGTTTCTTGTACAGCGGCCACCGGAAGTTCCCTCCCGGCTTAAGCGAACCCTTGAGAAGCGGCTCGTAATAACCGGTGCATATTACTTCCCCCTTGCCCTTTTTGCCCACGCTTTTATAGAAAATAAACTCCTGCTTGAGCGCCCGGGTCAAAGGTTTACCCGTACCCACCGACCTATAGAGTTTCTCGAAGGCGTCCAGGGAAACCAGTAAATGCTGCGCCGAATAAGAATCCGGCCCGAACCTGAAGGTCCGGTCCGGAGGCAGCCTGCGCAGATATACCCGTGATTGCTCCATGGCCTGGTAAAGAGAAGCCTTATCCAGATCATCCGCCAGGTTCGGCCATTTACCGGGTTTAACCCGTACCATGACCGCTTCCTCAGGATAACGAAACCAGGGCAGCAGTTCACACCCTGTCAAGGCAAAAGATAAAAAAAGTATCCCAATGAAAATTACCCGCCGAATCATCCTGTTACCCTTAGTTGATTTAATCAAATCAATGACACCATATTGCCATTGCTTAAACGAAAGATCAAGCCGAGGATGAATTATAAAATTGGTTCTTCTCCCAAAGAGTTGGCGGGTCTATGCTTTTAGATATAGAGGTATCGGCGGCATCTTTCGCTATCCATAGGTTTATCAAAAACTTATGAAAGAAAAAGGAAGGCCGATGCCGAGTTTGAGTATAGGTGAATATTTCCTGTTGCGTCGAATGAAAATCAGAAAGCAGCGTGTTTCAGATCGTTCCCAGGCTGATGCTTGGGAACCAGAGGAAAGGGTGGGTTTGGCCGTTAAATACCATCAACTAATTCGGAGAAAATTTTAAAAATATTATACGGACGAAAAAGCACCAGTTGACTACCTGACAGAATAGAAAATATGGATATGCCTTCTATAGTAATTGCCGGAATTACGTACCTTTTGATTACTAAAGTAAATCAAGGCCCTAACAGCGGCTGCCACGATATAACAAATGGCAATTACATGATGTTTTGGCGTTTGTCGTAAGGAGGCTTACGAGAATGGCCGAAGCTAAATCTACTCCTACCACAGGGTCAAACGGAACATATTCATGACAAACGCTCTAAGTACCCGGAGCTGTTGCGCCTTTCTTTTGCGGACAGATTTCTGGAATTTGTGATAAAATCAATTGATTCGATCCTTCAAACAGATGGTTCTTAATAAAAACCGGCTAATTATCCGTCGCTTAAATAATAAACCCAGCGAGGCTAAATAATGATAGTTACCAACAGTGTCCCCGGCGCGGGCTGGTCTGGCAGATCAAGGCCCCGTGGGATGTTTATCACCGACTTCGACGGCACGCTCAGGCGCTCAGACAGAGGATTCTCCGCCAAAGACCTGGAAGCGCTTGAAGAACTGGGAACCGCGGGCGTGGTGAGAGTCATCGCCACAGGACGCTCGCTTGCGTCTCTGAGGAGAGACGTAAAAAGAGAACTTCCCGTTGATTACATCATTTTTTCATCGGGCGCGGGCGTGATTAAGACCTCGGAATGGACGCTCGTCCGGGAGGTAAGTCTTTCACCCGATGAGGTGAGTCTGGCTGCCGATTTGCTGATAAAAGCCGGTCATGATTTCATGATTCACAAACCAGTGCCCGACAGTCATATCTTCGCTTACCACTCAACAGGAGAGGAAGCGGATACGGATTTTGAACGGCGTTTGAGCTTTTCCATAGACCATTCCTGGCCCCTTGAAGGCAGGCATGAAGATTTCGGCCCCGCCGCTCAACTGGTCGCGATTGTGCCCGGTTCAACAGGCGTGCCTATTTACGAAGGGATCAGGGAGGAACTGTCAGATTTTTCAGTCATCAGATCAACCTCACCCCTGGATCATAATTCAGTCTGGGTTGAAATTTTTCCAAAAAATGTCTCAAAGAGTCTGGCCGCGAAATGGCTCGCCCGGGAACTAGATGTTGCCCGGCGAAACACGGTTTCCGTGGGCAACGATTACAACGATCAGGACGTTCTTGAATGGGCTGAAACCAGCTATGTTGTTTCCAATTCACCCGAGGAACTTAAAAGGCGGTTTCAGGAAGTAGCCTCTAACAACCACGGTGGTGTGGCGCAAGCCATCAAACTCTGGTTTTCGAAGGGTCAGCCAACCGGGCAGGTTGAAGATTAACTCGATATGCCCTCAATTTCTTTCTTTTTTAATTTAGCCTAATTGCTGTCAAGGAAGGAAAAATGGAACAATTTCATAATCTTTTGACAATTAATTTGAGCTGAAAAAGAGCGAAGTTGCCCCGGTTTCTCAAATCTGATAAAATTATATATAACTTCAGAATGTTATAGAGGTGTGAGATGACACAAAGCTATGAGTACAGTCGAGAGCGGGTTCAGGCGCAGGAAGGCGCTTTTATACGCCGGGTATACAATTGGATGGTCGCCGGGTTGGCCCTGACAGGTGTGATGGCCTATGTAACAGCTTCCAGTCCTGGATTACAGGCGATAATTTACGGCAATATGATGGTATTTTATGGCCTTATTTTAGGTGAATTAGCCATGGTCTTCATCCTGGCCGGGCGGGCGGATCGCATGAAAGCCTCAACCGCAGGCACCATGTTCATCATTTATTCCCTGCTAAACGGGCTTACCCTGTCTTTTATCTTTCTGATTTACACCAGATCGAGCATTACCTCCGCCTTTTTCGTCACCGCTGGAACTTTCGGGGCCATGAGCCTTTATGGATATACCACCAAGAAAGACCTGACCTCATGGGGCGGGTTCTTGATGATGGGTTTGGTCGGAATCATAATCGCTTCAGTGGTCAACATCTTCCTGGGCAGTGAAATGATCCTCTGGCTGGTGACTTACGCCGGAGTTTTGATCTTTGTCGGTTTGACCGCTTATGACACCCAGAGGCTCAAAAGGATGGCCCTGGCTGGTTTCTCCAGTGAAGAAGTCGAAACAAAGGCCGCTGTTTTGGGAGCCCTGGCGCTCTACCTGGATTTTATCAACCTTTTCCTGATGATTTTAAGAATTTTTGGCGGCGGCAGAGACTAGTCGAAACTCAATTTGACAAACACTCTCACGAAATGATAAAAGCGCTGGCGGCAAGTACGTCGGTTTCTTTTCAAAGCCGCCGCGATTTTCATTTTTAGCATAGTAATTATCAGCCTTTTTGTTGACTCTTAAACAAGGTGAGCGGATTACTGTTTCCGCATGGACGGCTTTATTTAAAAAGTCATACGCTAAAACCGGGATTCAAAGAGGAAATTAATTTAAATAATTCCTTCAAACGAAAGGGGTGGCCATGAAAAGAATCATCAGTATTGGCGGCTTTATTTTGATTGTAATGGTTATTTCCCACAGTATCGCCACCGGCGCGAACGTACCCACGCTTTTAAAAGAAAAAGTCGGCCCTGATCAGCAGACAAAGTATGTGGCAGGAAGGCTGACTGTCATTTCAACGATGACCCAACAGATAGTAATCGCCCCTAAAATTATCCTGGTTCAGCCTGGCGAAACATTGAAGCTTGATGTAATGATTTTCAATACCGGCGATGCCCCCTTAGAGTTTTCCATGGAAAACCTGAAGGCATATTCAGGGCGAATGGAACTGAAATTTCTTACTGAAGAAGAGATGATAGAGGAAATCAAGCAGGAGTACTCAGCCTCGAAAATGAAATTAAACAAGGCGCAGGCAAAGGCGTTGGAGCCCTTTATCGAGGCAAAAATAAATATACTCCAGGGCGAAATCCTAAGAAAACAGACCATAGAGCCCCAGGGCAAAGTTATGGGGCTCGCAGCTCTTAAAATTCCATCTGGCAAGAAGGAGTTGACCATAGAGGTAAAGGCATCAAAAGATACTCACCGCTTTAACTTCAATCTGGTTGCCCTTCAATAAAAGCCCAGACAGAAATTCAGTTACGGTCGACGCTAAAAATTCCAGTCAGCTACCGCTTGACAAAGGCGGCGGCCAGGGGAAAACTGGCTTCAGCCACGGCGGTCAGTCCAAGGGCCATGGTCCGTATTGGCGAACCATTTCCGCGAGAATGTTTTTCCCAGGCAATAAAAATAGGATCAACCTCAGCCGCCAGAGTTTGATCCATCGCCAGGTTTAAAAAGTAAACAAACCGAAAACAGCCATTTATATTATTCACCGCCCAGAGAAAAAGCTTGGCATAGAAATGAATGTCCTCGCGAGCGTCAATGGCGTTTGCCTCCTGAACCCTAGACTCGAGTTCTTTGTTAACCCGGCTCAGGAATCTCTGGTTAACGTCCACCGAACGCAGCGACAACGTCATCATGGTCATAATTCCTTTGGTCAGGGAGACCATGGCCTTCATGGTATCCTCACGAGCCTCACTCGACAGGTTCAGGTGGTTTTCAAAGGCCCGCAGTTGTTCGAGTGTCACTTTGTCACCCTGCTTTAAAGCGAGTATTCCGGCTACGGCGCTGGCTGACTTATAGAGCAGGCGCAAGCTCAAAATCTGCCGCCGGACCGGGTCCAAGTCCGCTTTTTCCATGGCCTTTTCAAAATTACTCCGATCAATCCGCTCAATATACTCTCTTACTCTCCGATTTTGATAGCGTTCAGCCATTCGCCTGGCCGCGATCTCCCAGGTCCGGGCAGTGTAATAAGCCGCCAGGGCCATAATTTCCTCAGGGTCGTCCTCGCTGCTCATCTGCTTAATAAATTCAGCCTTAAGCGCCGTAAGTTCGGCTGTCGGGTCCGACGTTTGCCCTGCCCAGGCTGGTTCCGGATGAACGAAAGCCACGTTCAAACCAAAGATCAGAACCAGTACTGAAAAAAAGATGGAACCAAAAAGCCTCATAAAATTTAAATCCCTGGCTGCATCACGAACGCTCGGTCTTCAAGGCTACTCGGAAA
>JAFDLS010000119.1 GCA_019306365.1 Deltaproteobacteria bacterium | reverse complement strand
CTGGTGACTTGAAGTGACGTGGTTAGCGTCACACCTCCTGAACTCAAAAGAGCCATGCTCCGCAAGACTTGCGCTAGAAGCAGTTTTTTTAGAAGTCCGCCAACTACAGGCACATGAAAAAGTAATTTTTCAACAAAACGATATCTTTCTTCATTCCTCAGCAGACGGAATCCCAGCACGATCAGGGCAGTCAGGATCAAGAGCAAGGCCCACCAGTAATTCCTTAGTATACCAGCCAAGCCTAACAGAAAACGTGTAGGCCAGGGCAAAGCCGCGCCAAGGTCCGCGAATAAACCGGTCATAGTTGGGACGACAAAAGAAAGAAGGAAGAAAACAACCCCGGTTCCCACAACCGTCATAAAGGCGGGGTAAGTCAAGGCTGAATAAATTTTCGCCCGCCGCGCCTGACGCATTTCCAGGTTTTTGGCCAACCGGTCCAGTACAGGCCCCAAAGAACCGCTCATCTCTCCAGCGCGGACCAGATGTATATATTCGGCCGGAAATAAATCTGAATGGCCTTCGAGAGCTTCGGCCAGGGACTCACCGCTGGTCACGCGTTCTTTTATCAAGGCGAGGACCTGTCTGAAATCATGATCCTCTGTCTGCTCCTGGATTGTATCCAGCGCCTGGACTACCGGAAGGCCGGCCGCTTGCAAGGTGGCCATCTGTCGTGTGACAGGGACCAGAAGCTTCAACGGGTTTCTCCTGCGAGTCAGGAAGTGTTTGAGCTGACTCAAGGTTCTGCCTCGCGCGCGCGGCGCGGCGGGCGGATGAACATCAATGGGAAATAAACCGTCGGTCCGGAGTTTCGTTCTGGCCCTTAGAGGACTTTCCGCGTCCAGGACGCCCCTTACTGTTTTGCCTTTACTGTTGAGGGCGCGATAGGAGTAAACAGGCATGAAGCTGGAACCTCTCAGGCCGAGGTGACCCGCAGGACTTCTTCAAGGGAAGTTATCCCGTCCCGTACTTTTTCCAGGCCGTCGCTGAGTAAGGTTTTCATGCCGGCCTTGAGTGCGGCGTCCCGGATAGCGTTAGCCTCGGGGCTATGGATCAAGGTCTGCTGAATGGTGTCGTCAAGGAGCATGAGTTCATAAATTCCGGTACGGCCCCTGTAACCGGTTTGCAGGCAGTGGGAGCATCCCCTGGCGCGAAATACCCGGGCCCCGTTCAGGGATGTCTGATCAAGACCCGCCCGTGAAAGGGTTTCAGGTGCGGGCTGGTGAGGTTCTTTGCATCGTGGGCAAAGGATGCGAACAAGGCGTTGGGCCAGAACACCGGTAACGGTTGATGAAACCAGGTAAGGTTCGATACCCATATCCACCAATCTGGTAACCGCTGAAGGAGCGTCATTTGTGTGAAGGGTTGAAAAAACCAGATGACCGGTCAAGGCCGCTTGTATGGCAATCTCGGAGGTCTCCATATCCCTGATCTCACCGATCATAATTATATCCGGATCGTGCCGTAAAACCGACCGCAAACCGCGGGCGAAATCAAGACCAATTTTCGAGTTGACTTGAATTTGGCCCACACCGGGCAGGTTGTATTCGACAGGATCCTCAATAGTTATAATATTGGATTCTTTGGAGTTGAGGCGACTCAAAGCGGCATAAAGAGTGGTGGTCTTACCGCTGCCAGTTGGGCCGGTGGAAAGGATAATGCCATGAGGCTTGGTGATCAGCCGTACGAAGCGATCCAGATTATCCCGGTCCAGACCAAGGTCTTTCAGCCTCAGATGGGCCGAACCTTTATCCAGAAGCCTCAGAACAAGCCTTTCACCTTCCGAGGTGGGGATTACCGAGACACGGACGTCAATTTTGCGTTCAGCCACGGTGAAGTTGAAACGGCCATCCTGAGGCAACCGCTTTTCGGCGATATCCAGATCGGCCATGACCTTGATGCGCGAAGCTAAGAAAGGCAGATAATGTCTCGGCGGCGCGAGCCGATCATATAGAATTCCATCTATACGTACGCGGATATTGACCACGCCAGGTCCGGGCTCAATGTGCACGTCACTCGCCTGATCGGAAACCGCCTGAAACAAAATCCGGTTGACCAGCTTGATAACTGGCGCGGCATCATCTGAATCGATCAGGTCAGGAATGGCCTCTAGGACGTTGTCAAGGAGACCTTCGTCCTCGGCTACCATTTCGGTGAGCAGGTCGTCGGCGGTGTCCATGCTTTCCGAGAAGATGATGTTGAGAGAGTTGAGAATTTCCTCTTCTGGAGCGACCACGACTTCAACACGTTTGTGAAGCGTAAAGGCCAGTTCGTCGGTCGGTTCCAGGGCCAGGGGGTCTGATACGGCCACGACGATTTTGTCTCCTGCGGCCTCAACAGGTACCAGTCAAGGCTTTTGATCAATTCCGGCGGAAGCTGAACGTGAGGCAGTTTTTCAAAGTAAGGGATTCCCAAACGTTCGCACAGGGTTCTTACCTCTTCCAGCCTTCCGGTACGAGCGTGTTCAGCCAGGTTAATGGTTTTTGACAGCGGGGAACCTTCCATTTATTCCTTTATTATTTCGAGGGTTTTTTTGTATTCATCTTTCTTTTCTTTTTGGTGCTTTTTGCGAGCGTCTTCAGCTTGTTTTTGTTTTTCCAGGGTGATCTCCCTCAGTTTTTCAGGACTTCGGATAATAGTCGGTGTGATGAGAATCATGAGATTCGTTTTGTCACTGAGGTCTGAACGAGATTTGAATAGCCAACCCAAAACCGGTATCTGTCCCAGGCAAGGCACCGAAGTCTTGGTTTGCTGGGTGTCATCACGGATCAGGCCGCCAATGACCACGGTTTCGCCGTCAGCCACCATGACCGTGGTTTCGGCCTCCCTCTTGGTGGAGGTGACGGCCCCGGTTTCGGCCTCAGCCACGAAATTTTTAATCTGGAGAAAAACCTTGAGTTTAACGAACTTGCCTTTGCTGGTTTGGGGCGTGATTTTCAAGGTAATGCCCAGATCTTTGAAATCAAAAGTCTTGGTAACTTCCCCCTGATCCAGGGTTGAACTTTTTAGAAAGGGGCGTTCCTCGCCCACGATAATGGTCGCTTCCTCATTATCCATAGTTAAGAGGTGGGGCGTGGAAAGGATATTTACTTCCGAGTCGGTCTGAAGGGCTTGAATTAATAACCCCAGATTTAAAAAACTGACCCCTCCGAAGCTTAATGTGCCTCTGGCCGCACCTAAGATCAGTCCTGAAGGACTGGCCAGCGGATTGGCAGCCAATTGATTAAGAAGACCTTGAGTGTTCGTGCCGGTAGGCAGATTGGTCCCGCCGAGTATCGTGGTCGCGTCGGAACCTTCAGGAGGCATGTTAAGGGCACGCCATTCCGCTCCTAAAGCCAACGACTTGCGGAAGGTAAGCTCCATTATCAGCCCTTCCACCAAAACCTGGGCTCGCTGGATATCCAGCTCTTTGATTATTGAACTGAGAACCTTGTAATCTTGAGTTTCTGCCCTTATTAAGAGCGCGTTATTCGATTTTTCAGCGACAATGGTCACCTGCTCCTGCAGGAAAACCTGGCGCTGGCCACCGCTTCTTTGCGCGTCGGTTTTGACCTGGGCGTCCTTACCGGCTAGGTCGTTCAGGACGTTGGCCAAGTCCTCAGCCAGGGCGTTTTCCAGGAAATAAACATGGACATTGGCCGCGCCGCGCGGCGCGGGTGTGTCAAGCTTTTGTATTAAATCCATAAAGGCTAAAAGCTGGCCGGGACGGGCCATAATGATCAGTGTGTTAGTTCGCACGTCAGGCACGACATTAAAGGTTTGCCGGCCAGGGGTCTTGCCTTTACCCCTGGTCAGCTGTTCTAATTCCCTGGCCAGATCCTTGGCTGACGCGTGCATGAGGGGGATGAGCTTAAGCTGCGCCCCTTCACCTTCCACGTCAATGGCTTTAACAATTCCCACCAGCCGGGAGATGTTGGAGGCAAAATCAGTAATGATAATTATGTTGCCTTGATCATAGGCCATCATGACGCCGGTCTTGTCAAGCAGAGGAGTCAAAAGTTTGCGTACCTCAATGGCATTGGCATGTTCCAGGCGTATCAGCTGTGTGACCATGCGGTCTCCAGCTTTTTTGTACGAAGGGAACCGGTCACCGGTCTCGATGGCCTTGGTCTTGGCCTTTAAAGAGGGAATGATTTTAATGTAATCGTCGTAAGGAACGGTGGTGAAACCATGAACTTCCAAAACTGATTCGAAAAGCCGATAAGCCTCGGTCGGACTGACCTTGGCCGGGGAATAAACGGTAACCTTACCCTGAACCTGCCGGTCAAAGATAAAATTCTTTTTCAATAATTCACTAATGAATTTAGCAACAACTCTCAAGTCGACATCGACAAAATCGATAGTCACTTTCTGGTCGGAAGACGTCTGAGCTTCTGACGCGGGCTCATCGGCTTCAGCGATGCGGGCCGCATAAGAGCACGGAGTCAGAATCAGGCTGAGAATCAATACAATCAGCAGGGCAGGTATTATTTTCATCTTCATTGCTTAATGGCCTTGTGTTTGTCCGGACCGGCCTGACGGAGAAATCGCTCAAATTCCGGCAGGTCAGCCAGGCTTTGAAAATCCGTGTCACCAGCGGCCCAACGGCGAACCGCGGGGTTGATTTGCGCCGCTTTTAGCAGGCGCGCCAAGGCTTTTAACCTTTGGCCTTTCTTAGCGTAGAGACAGGCCAGGTTGTATGACGCGTCTGCAAAAGCCGGGTCCAGTTTTAAGGCGGCGGTAAATTCGGCTTCAGCCTGATCGAAAAGGTTTCGCCTCAGGAATATAACACCGATATTATTGTGCCCCAATTTATCGTTGGGGTCAATCTTTAGAACTCGAGTATACATCTCCTGGGCCTTGTCCTGGGTTTTGTCGTGAAAGAAAAAGATGTTGCCCAGGTTCAGATACGCCTGGGTTAGCTGTGGGTTTAGCCTGAGGGCCTGGCGATACTCAGAGACCGCTTCGCTGTAACGGCCTCTTTTCTGCGCCTCTCGGCCAAAATAAAAATGTTTCAGGGCTGCCGCCGCGTCCCGGATAGGCTTTGGGGACGACTCAAGTTTGGCCGGCTTCGTTAGGGTTGGCGCGGATGAGGCTTTAGGTTGAATATTATTTGAAATCACTTTTTTGCCGGGCGCTGTATGCCGGGGAGGCGCTTTTTGAGCTTGGGAAGCTTTCTTAGAGAGCATCTGAGGTTTTTTAGGCGTTATTTCGATGGGTTTGCCGGCAGAATTTGAAGCCTGTGGTATTTTTTTGGATAAGGCGGTTGTTCTGTGAGGCCTGACCTGTTTTGTCGGTTGATCTTTTTGCAAGGCCCGCGGTAACTCGGCGCGCGCTTTTAACCTGTCCGAACCTGATGAGGATGCTGTATCCGTGATTTTAATCACGGAGGAAGGTTGTGTTTTTTTCGCCTTGGGGGTTTCGGTTTCTCCTGGAGTTAAGATAAACCAGCCGATAATTCCCGCAAGAAAAACCACGATGATCAGAACACCGGCGAAGGGGGTCCTGGATCGCCGTTTTTGGGTAAAAGACAGGCTAGACTGACCCGGCGGCCCAGAGGGGGCGGCCTGGCTTGACGATTCATCCATCTGCCTGGCCCGTCGGAGGGCTTCATTGATTGAACTCATGATTAGAAAGCCCCCTTAATTTTGGTGTAACCCAAATAAGACGCCAGGATAACCAGAATGAAAAGCAGGGTCGAGGGGATAAGGTTTCGGCTCAGTTTTTGATTATAGGCGCTTAACCAACGTCGTCGTTCCACCCCGGCCTGCTCTCCCCAGGCCTGACGCACGTCGCCGGGCTTGATGAGATGTCTTCCCCGGGCAAAGGCCACGAGCAAGGCTCTGTCACAGATGGCGTTTATTTGCCGTGGCACACCCCCTGAAAAGCGGTGAATAAGACGGTAAGTCCTGGGGTTGAATCTAACCAGGCTTTGTGGTCCGGCCACCGAGATTCGATGATGGATGTATCTAACTGTGTCTTCAAACTTCATCGGAGAAAGTCTGCAGCGCACGGTTATGCGCTGGTTTAGCTGGGCCAAGTCCGGCCGGTTAAGCGTTCTGGTCAGCTCGGGCTGACCAACGAGTATGATCTGGATAAGTTTTTTAGTTTCCGTTTCCAGGTTGGAAAGCATTCGGATTTGTTCCAAAACCGGTACCGAGAGATTTTGAGCCTCATCAATGACCAGGACAGCGTTTCCTCCGCTGGCAAGTTTATCGATCAGGAAACGATTTAAAGCCTCGATCAGCGCCTCTCGGGTAGGACCCTCGGTAGACAGCCCGAAATCCCGGTTTATAGCTCGCAGAAGTTCAATTTCATTCAGAAAGGTGTTAAAAATCAGGGCGTTATTGGTTCGCTCATCTAGACGGTTCACTAATAACCTGGTCAGGGTCGTTTTCCCGGCCCCAACGTCTCCAGCGATCAAGATGAAACCCTTTCGCTGCTCTATCCCGTAGATCATGTGCTCCAGGACTTCTTGATGACCGGGGCTGAGATAGACGAACTTGGGATCCGGGGTCAGGTTGAAAGGCACTTCATTGAAATGGAAAAAGGATTCATACAATTCAGACACCTTACCTAAGTGAGTAATTAAAGGATGTCGGGCGCCCTCGCCGTTCAACCTCCATGGTCACGTTGTCCAGTTCTTTGATCTGCTGATAGAGGCCCATAATGTCCTCTGGCTGGCGAATAGCGACCCCATTGAGCTTGACAATCACATCGTTATTGCGCAAACCGAGTTGATAAAAGATACTATTCGGGCGAATTGAGGAAACCCTGAAACCGTGAGGCTTTCCGCTTTTTTTATAGGGCTGTATATTGATCTGCGACATAAACTTATACAGGTCAGTCATGTCCTGGTTGATAATGTCCCGGCTGACAACATATTTGTTCAACCCCACAGCTTGGGCTATTTTTTGAGTCTGAGTCTTGGTTGTTCTGGCGGTGTGAGTTCTCCTCCCTCGAAGCGCGGGTTTTGACGCGGGTTCATCTATTTTTAACCGCTGGATTTTTCCATTCTCCCGCAGAAGCACTTCACCCGGGTTGATTTCAATCAATTCAGCTTCCCCAACCATATCGCCGGTGCGAAATAAGTTCTGCTCCCTGGATTTTGCGGCCTCCAGGACAGCGAATGATGACTCCGAACGCTGGCTGATGATCGTTCCTTTGAGGCGGTAGTTGCTGTTGCTTTTCTTAATTTCAGCTTCCTGCATCGGAACAGACGCGGTCGAGGCAGGTGTTTCCTTGGTTTCTGGTGCGAAGATGTTATTTCGAACAATAGCGTCATACTCATTCAGGGTGCGCAGCCTTGGAGCCAGATTCTTTGCGACTTTGACAGTCGCCTGGCCTCTGACTCTATCTTCCAGGCGGTGAGCGAGCAAAGTCGAGCCCAGGTTAACTGAAGACCAGACGATCAATCCCAGTATTATTAAGTGCGCTAACCATAAGTAATATTTCGTTGAAACGGTCATTTCCCGTTGGCTTTCATCCAGTAATTCTAAAGCTTAACCACCATAATAACATATATTTTCAATAAGTGAAGTCATCATTATTCACACGGCGGTAACCGCTGTCCCAGAGATTTTCAGGAGGCTGTCAAAATGGCGCCGGAAATGCTATGGTAATTGCCAGAAGTATTTCCCGTTTGATTATTTAGGTAAGTCAAGCCTCTAACAGCGGCTGACATGATGTAACAGGCGGCAATTACATGATGTTTCGGCGTTTGTCGTAAGGTGAGATCTCTGCAAAACCAGTAATTTTGTTGAAATCGCGGAAGGCGAAAAATTAACCCGCAGGAATATGTTAAATATTTCGAGGACTTAATTTTGATTCTGACATATGCCGCTGCAGCGTCAGCGAAGCGGTGCTCATGAGTTCGGCTAAAGGACGAAGTTTTGCAGAGGTCTCAAGGTGGCTTAGGAGAATGGCCAAAGCTAAATCTCCTCCTGCCCCAAAGCCAAATAAAACTTATTTATGACAAACGCTTTAATCCAGTCCAAATTCCTATTTACTGTGCCTGGTAAGTCGGAGGTTTTCCGAATCTATATTTGATCAGAGTCCAGATGGCGATCAAGCCGTCTTTTGGCTTAATTTTTTTGCCTTCCTCAAAGGATCTGGGATGGTAGGAAATGGGCACCTCATGGATGGTAACACCGGCCCGTAGCAGTTTCGCGGTGACCTCCGGGCAGAATTCAAATCCTTCAGCAGCCAGGTTGAGATTCCGCAGCATATTGGTTTCAATGGCTTTATAACAGGTCGATTCGTCGGTGATGGCTGAAGCATAGAGTATATTGGTGACAAAAGAGAGTAATCGTCCTCCCCAGTAGTACCGGTTATAAGAACGTGCCTTATTAGACCCCAGGATTCGCGAACCATATACAGCTTTTGTCCGTCCCTCAAGGAGGGGGGCCAGCATCTGGGGATATTCTTTGGGGTCATATTCCAAGTCCGCGTCCTGAATGATGGTAAAGCGCCCTCGAGCTTTGGAAAGAGCGGTGCGAATGGCGGCTCCCTTGCCCCGGTTGCGGTCATGGTAGAGCATTTGCGCTCCGGGATAACGGGTTTCAGCGGCCTTAAGGGTTTCAACGGTGCTGTCGGTGGAGCCGTCGTCAACGACAATGATTTCCTTATCAATATCCACCGCCACCACGAGATCCAGAATTTTTAAAATGGTCTCTCGTTCATTGAATACCGGAATGATGACTGTCAGGGTGGGGTTCATCCGCCCTCCTGCATGGCTTTTAGATCGGCTTTGACCATTAGGCTGACGAGGCCGGGAAACTGTAATTCCGGGCGCCAGCCCAACTCAGACCTGGCTTTGTTCGGATTACCCACCAGATAACTGGTTTCCCAATTCCTTAATAGCGACCGGTCCGCCTCGACATAGTTTCGGTAGTCAAGGTTCACTGTTTCAAAGGCAATTCGGCAAAAATCTTCCACTGTATGAGCCTCGCCGGAAGCGATAATAAAGTCGTCGGGTTCGGATTGCTGGAGCATGAGCCAGAAAGCCCTTACATAATCTTTGGCATATCCCCAGTCTCGCACGGCTGACATATCACCCAGAACCAGCCTGTCTTGAAGCCCGGCTTTGATTCGAGCGGCGGATCGGGATATTTTACGGGTAACAAATGTTTCCGGCCGGCGGGGTGATTCATGGTTGTAAAGGATGCCAGCGCTGGCAAAGAGGCCATGCCTTTCCCTGTAAGCGGCAACCATTCTATGGGCAAAAACTTTGGCCGAACCGTAAGGATTTCGAGGGGTCAGTTCGGTATCTTCAGTTTGGGGGCTGCTCTTCGGGTTGCCAAAGATTTCACTGGATGAGGCTTGAAAAAACCTGGCTTGCGGTACGATTCGCTTCATGCTTTCGAGCAGCCGAACAGGCCCCATTGCATTGATATCAGACGTTAAAAACGGCTTTTCCCAGGAAAGGGTGATGCTGGACTGAGCGGCCAGGTTGTAAATTTCATCCGGCTGGCAGGCCTCCAAGGCATGTACCAGGGATTTCATGTCATTCAGGTCGCCAGGGTAAAGGTCAATCTGATCCATGATACCTGGCAAAAGGGAATGAGCGTTGATTTCTTCCTTCCATGTCAGACCGCAGACATGATACCCGCGCTCAAGCAGAAATTCCGCCAGGTAGGAGCCGTCCTGACCGGTAATGCCGGTGATTAAGGCTGTTTTCGTAATTTAAGCGGCTCCTTTCATATGGCGCGATTTTACGGTAAACGTGGGTTGTATTTAACTGAAAAAAAGCGGCACAGGCCTTTCATGTTGTTGGAAATTATATATATCTTTCTTTAGGCGAATGGTCAACCACAAGTGTGATTGTCTTAGGGTGATTCCCATAAGAGGCCTCTGCAAAACCAGTATTTTTGTTGAAATCACGGAAGGCGAAAAATTAACCCGCAGGAATATTATCAAGTATTTCGAGGACTTAATTTTGAGCCTGACATATGCCGCTGCAGCGTCAGCAAAGCGGGGTTCATGAGTTCGGCTAACCCGGATTATTCATAAAAAAGTTTGTTAGTAGCAAGTGAAATGTCCGGTTTATTTTGACAAATGAAGTGTCCGGTTTGTAGTTTTTCATAGTTACCCAGTTCCGCCCCAGTTATTGGTGATGCGCCGCCGCAACGGAGCGGAGGGCATAGCCCGTAGCGGAGTTGCGGCGGTTGCG
>JAFDLS010000118.1 GCA_019306365.1 Deltaproteobacteria bacterium | reverse complement strand
GGCTCATATCAAGGACAGGGATTTCTCCCTGGTGATCGAAAAGGCCCTGGCCATGCCCGGCTTTGCTGAGGACACCGACAAGGGCGAGGTTACGGTGGGTTTCGCCCGAAACGCGGTTATGTCGGTGGCGGATAAGATTATTGAAGGCGTGAAAAGCGGGGCCATCAAACACTTCTTTCTGGTTGCCGGGTGTGACGGAGCCAAACCCGGCCGGAACTACTATACGGAGTTTGTGGAAAAAGCGCTTCCGCTTTTTCGACAAACAGCTGGGTGATATCGGCGGCATCCCGAGGCTGCTCGACATCGGGCAGTGCAACGACGCCTATTCAGCCGTTCAGATCGCCCTGGCCCTGGCGGACGCCTTTGAGACGGGGGTTAATGATCTGCCTCTTTCCATGATTCTTTCCTGGTACGAACAGAAGGCCGTGGCCATCCTGCTGACCCTGTTGTATTTGGGGATCAAAAACATCCGGCTGGGACCGACTCTGCCAGCTTTCATCACGCCCAACGTGCTGGACGTGCTGGTCAAAAATTACAATATCATGCCGATCACCACGCCTGACGAAGACCTCAAGGCCATTTTAGGCTAGCCTTAAACGAAGTTCGTCGGCCGGCAGACTGCCTCTTTCCTGTCCTCGCTTAAAAAAAGCGGGGGCAGGATTTTTTTTGAAAATGCGGCCGCGCTTATGGTACTCTTCATATAAATTGATCAGAATTACTTCTAAAAATTAAAGCAGTTTCTCGGGCAGTACCGTTATGGAGGAATCAGCAGTGCGTGAAAACCTGAATCAAACGCCTTCTCAAGTCATTCTCTGGGGAGGCTTTGGCCAGGCCAAACTCGTCCGGCCTGTTATTGAGCTTCAAGGCGGTAAAATAATCGCAGTTTTTGATGACAACCCTAAAACGCCTCCTCCTTTTGAAGAGGTCCCCATGTACCATGGATGGGATGAGTTTATAAGCTGGGTTGAGGGAAAAGATTGTTCAGCCCTGGGTTTCTGCCTCGGCATCAACTCCAAGGGAAGACGAAGACTCGAACTTCATGAAAAGCTGACGCAAACGGGGCTGACACCTGTTACCGCCGTTCACCCGTCAGCCGTCATAGCAAAGGACGCGGTCATCGGGGATGGTTCCCAAATCATGGCCGGGACCATCATCGGTCCTGAAGTTGAAATCGGAAGGCAGTGCATCGTCAACGCCAAAGCAAGCGTCGATCATGAATGCGTCATTGGAGACGGCGTGGAAATTTCACCGGGAGCCACGCTGTGCGGGATGATCAGGGTTGGTGAAAACGCCATAATATCGGCCGGGGCCACCGTCCTCCCGGTGGTCAAGATCGGGGCGGACGCCACAGTGGGCGCGGGCGCGGTCGTGAACAAGGACGTGGCTCCAGGCACAACGGTCGTTGGCGTGCCCGCGAAAGAGTTGTCTAAGAATAAAAGGATCAACTCTATCGCCAATAAAGAAGCATAGCCCGCAAATATCACTTTAAGGAGACCTCCGCAAAACCGGTAATTTTGTTGAAATCGCGGAAGGCGAAAGTTTAACCCGCAGGAACATTTTAAATATTTCGGTGTTTCACTTGGTCAGCCATTCCATAACCGACAGATAAACCCGAAAGGATGGAAACAGAAAATGGAGCGAAGACCGATTAAACTGGAAAACTGGCAGGAAGATTATAAACGCAAACTCGTTTCCCTTGAAGAGGCGGCCGGGGCGATACAGTCAGGAGACCATATCTTTATCCCCAATGGATATATCGGAGAAATGCCTGACGCCATTGTGGCGCGAAAGGATGAACTGCGGGACGTTCAGGTGGAAGTCTGCGCTCCGGTGTTTGACCCGGGCTGGCTTTCTCCGGGCATGGCGGAATCCTTTAATGTCGTTGTCAGGGTTTATCTGCATGTAGCCAGGCCAGCCCATGACGAGGGCCGCGTTCACTATCTGCCTTACACCAACGCGACCTGGTTCCAGCCCTATGACGATAACAGGCCGGGCTCCAGGGACATGGACGTGGTTTTATTGGAAGTCTCTCCCCCTGATGAAAATGGTTTCTGCACCTTTGGCTCGGTGGTGTGGGAAAAGAGGAAATACGCCGGGAGGGCCAGGACGGTCATTGCCGAGATTGATAACCGGCAGATCAGGTCTTTTGGCGATACGGCCATTCATGTTTCTGAGATCGACTACCTGGTCGATATTTCGGCGGAACCGGTCACCGGGGAGGAAGCCGGTCTCGTGGCCAGCCGGTTTCCTCCGGAGAAACGCGATCAGGTCAAACAGGCAGCCCTCTCGCTTCACCCCAGGATTCTCAGGCGAGCCCTGCCTCTGATTAACGAGGTTGAGCTGCCGGTTATCGAGTTTCAGCTGAATATGGATGAACCGGATGAGGAAACTAAAAAAATTGCCGAAAACCTAAAAACGATTCTTCGCGACAGGGACACGCTTCAAATCGGGGTGGGCAAGCCTTCAAAGTACATGATTGAACTCGGTGTATTTGACGAACTCAATGACTTGAGCATTTTCAGCGAGATGGCCTGTCCGGGCATGGGCTTCCTGGTAAAACGCGGGATCGCCACAGGTAAGTACGCCTCCCTCCACCCGGGCAAGGCTGTTTTTACCGGGTTGATCGGGTTCCGTCCGGAGGAGGTTCTCTGGGCTCATAATAATCCGCTGATCGAACTGTACAGCGCCGATTACACGGTCAATATCGCGAATATTGTCAAGAATGAAAACATGGTCGCCATCAACAACGTGACGCAGGTGGACCTGGTCGGGCAGATAACCTGTGAAAGCCAGTTCGGCCCGCGTTTGATCAACGGGGCGGGAGGTCAGATAGAGTTTCACATCGGCGCTTTTTTCTCGCCGGGCGGTCGTGCCGTCTCCCTGATGAAATCCACCTGGGCCGACGGGGCGGTGTCAACCATTGTGCCTCACCTTAATGAAGGCTCCCTGGTGACCATACCCAGGTCCTATGCCGATTACATAGTCACGGAATGGGGGGTGGCTCAGCTGGCCGGCAAGACTCACCGGGAGCGGGCTGAAGAACTCATCCGTGTGGCGCATCCCGATTTTCGAGATGAGCTCAAGGAAGCGGCAAAAAGCATCTGGTAGTTATCGCGGGGGAGGTTCGTCCCTCCCGCTTTTTTTAACCTCATTCTTTCCAGATATCTTTGATGGTGTGTTCGAGACCCAGCTTCGTCAGGGTTTCAGGCAGAGGTTTACCGGTTTTAATGTCCCAGCCCATTCGCTCATAGTACCCGTCAAATATCTGGTCCAGTAAAGGCGTCATGCTCTTTCCGGCAAAAGGCCCGTCCACCGGCGTGGAACCGTAGCGGGGGGAAGGGGCTTCCAATTCTCGAGTGTGTCCCTGCCTGAAATTGTAGACCCTCGCCAGATTGACGATACGGAGCCCCACGGCTTCAGCCTCATCCTTGGTGAAATCCCACCCCGTGGCCGCGCTTACCGCGTCGGCCAGGGGCTTCACGCTGCCGATGGTGGAAAAGAAGCAAACACCCAGCGCGTCCACAAACGACATCCTGCCTTTTCCCGAGGCGGTTACGCTCACCACTTCCTCCGGCGGCAGCTCCTGCCCGGCCGCGAATGGAACTGTGGGACGCGACTCAAGGGTGCCGGTGTTCGAGGTCAGCTTGTCAAACATCTCGGTCCAGTAAGCGCGGTGGTCGTAGCCGCGAGGGGTATTTCCCTTTTTGGTGTGAATCGCGAAATTCGGGGCTTCACCCCCAATGAGCTTGGCCGCGCGCATTGCGCCTTCAGCCATGATATCGCCAAAGCCCTCCCGGCGGGCGATGTTGCGGAGCAGCGCCCTGGCCGCCTCAACATTACCCCAGTTCAGCTCCAGTCCGTCAGTGTCCTTTTTGGAAACAAGGCCTTTTTCATAACACTCCATGGCCAACCCGATAACCCAGCCGGTTTCGTTCATTTCGAGCCCGAGGCGGTCCACGACGTTGGTGAGCATCATGGCTGAGGCCACCTCCATGTTTCCGATCTGAGCGCCCATGGCGGACAGGCATTCAAACTCAGGCTCTTCCACCTCCATTCCCTTGTAAGGCCCTTCCGTGATGGTCGACTCATGGCAATGGCGCATCTGGCAGGCCCAGCAGGGGTTTGGCCTGGGCTCGAAACGGCCCCGGATGTATTCGGGCGTAAACTGTTTCAATTTTTCTTTATCCGGGTAAACGTTGGTGGTGTAATTCTTGATTGGCAGCGCCCCGATCATTTCCACCGCCTGGTAGGTGCCAAGCGTCCCATACTCATACAGCCTGCGAGACAGGGCGTTGTTCTTGATATTGTCCAGAATTTCTTTTGACAGCGCGGTGATCCTTTCAGGGTCTTGAACCGAAATCTTGTTCTTGCCTCTGGCCACGGCAATGGCCTTGAGCTTCTTGGAACCCATGACCGCCCCCATGCCGTTGTGACCGGCCACGTGTCCCTTATCAGCGCAAATAGCGGCGAACTTAACCAGGTTCTCACCCGCCGGGCCGATCCCGGCGACACTCATTCCACCCTTTTTATAACCAAGCTCTTCCTTGATCGTGTCTTCGAGTTCCCATGTGTCAAGACCGGCGAGGCGGCTGGCGTCCTTGAGTTCGGCCTGGCCGTCGTGGATATAAAGATAGACCAGCCTGTTGGCCGCGCCCTGGACGATGACGCCGTCAAACCCGGCAAGCCTCAAAAAGGCCCCGAACAGCCCGTTGGCCTGGCTGAAGGCGGCTCCGCCCGTAAGGACCCCTCTGGTCGACACGGAAAATGTGCCGCTGCCCGGTATCCTGGTCCCGCCCAAAGGCCCGGACGCGAAGATGAGACGGTTTTCAGGGTCGTAACATTCGGTTCCCGGAGGGACTTCGTCATAGAGATATTTAATCCCGAATCCGGCCCCGCCCACGAACCGCCTGAGCGTCGCTTCATCGAACTGCTCTTCGGTAATCTTTTCGCTGGTAAGGTCTATCCTTAGAAGCCTGCCTTCGTAACCGCCCGTTTCTTTTGATGGCATGTCAATCCTCCGATGGTTGAATTACTACACCCGTTACAAAAACGGTCTAATCTTAAGTTCTAATAATTAGTGACCAATTCTATGTGCAGCTTCAGGTATTTTCAAGCTCTTTTCATGTTATTGAGCCATGGCCGGATAAGCCTCCGTCGTTTTAACCCGTCCCCCCCTAAAAACCGGGGTCCTGTCATATAACGGGTTGAACGGACCGTTTTTATACAGAACTATCGGCGCGAGGTTGAAGTTTCTATTATAATGTGCAATTATTAGAAACCGAAACTTAAGATTGTGGCAGACAGATTAAAACCCGAAAACGCACCCGATTGTCTTGAAGAACGACAACCCTCCCTTCCCTTCAATCCGGGAAAAGGTAATTTATGTATAGGTTATGCCTTATAGGTGTTAAAAAACATTGATTTACTGTTTGAGGCTTTATTTTGAAATCAACCTTAAAATCAGGACTGACAGGATCATGCAAAGAAATATAACCAGATGAACCAGCTTCATGATTTTAAGTAGACAAGGGCGGATTAATGGAATTAAGCATAGCTTTTGACAATGAGAAATACATCAAAGAGCAAACATCTGAAATCCTTGAGAGGGTGGAAAGGTTTGATAATAAGCTGTACCTTGAATTTGGCGGTAAGCTTTTATACGACTACCATGCCTCAAGGGTTTTGTCGGGCTATGACCCCAATATAAAAATGAGGCTCCTTCAGGAGTTAAAAGATAAGGCGGACGTTTTACTTTGTATTTACGCCGGAGACATTGAAAGAAAAAAAATGAGGGCGGATTTCGGTATTACCTATGATTCTGACGCGCTCAAACTGATCGACGATTTAAGGGGATGGGGAATCAATGTTCTGGGCGTTGTCATTACCCGTTTTGAAAATCAACCGGCGGCCAGACAATTTAAAAATAAATTGGAAAGAAGAGAAATAAGGGTCTATACCCACCAGTATACAAAGGGATATCCCACGGATGTCGATCTGATCGTCAGCGATGAGGGTTATGGAGCGAATGAATATATTAAAACTGAAAAGCCTCTGGTCATCGTCACGGGCCCCGGCCCGGGGAGCGGGAAGCTAGCGACCTGTCTTTCCCAAATCTACCACGACTATAAAAACGGAATCAATTCGGGATACGCCAAATTTGAAACCTTTCCTATCTGGAACTTGTCCCTAAAACACCCGGTTAACGTGGCCTATGAAGCGGCAACCGCCGATATCAGGGATTTTAATCTGATAGACCCTTTTCACCTGGAGGCCTACAATAAAAAGGCGGTTAACTACAATCGCGACGTTGAGGTCTTCCCTATTCTTAAAAGAATATTGAAAAAAATATCGGGCGGGGAATCGTTTTACAAATCACCAACGGACATGGGCGTTAATCGAGCCGGTTTCGCTATAACGGACGACGAGGTGACCAGGGAAGCCGCCAGACAGGAAGTGATCAGGCGGTATTTCAGGTATCGATGCGAATATGTAATGGGCTTGATGGATAAGGAAACCGTCCAGAGGGTAGAACTTCTTATTAAGGATTTTAACCTTGACCCGGAATACAGAAAAGTCGTTGACCCGGCGCGCAGGTCTGCCCTGGAGGCGCAAGAGAGTGATAAAGGGAACGAGGGTATCTATTGCGGCGCGGCCATCGCCCTTAAGGACGGCACCATAATAACCGGCAGCAACTCGCCACAGCTCCACGCGGCTTCAAGCCTCGTGTTACACGCAGTCAAGCACTTAGCGGGCATCCCGAAGAAGATTAAATTACTCCCGCCATATATTCTCGAATCGGTTGGAAGCTTTAAAACAGAGATTTTAAACGAGAAAAGCCTCAGCCTGGATTTAGTGGAAACGCTCATAGCGCTCAGCATCAGCGCTACAACGAATCCAGCGGCCCAGCTGGCCATGGAAACGCTAACCGAACTCCAGGGCTGTGAAGTCCACATGACCCACATGCCCACGCCGGGAGACGAGGCTGGCTTGAGGCGGCTTGGGGTTAACCTCACGAGCGATCCTAATTTTTCCACTAATGATCTTTTTATTTCCTGAGCGGTAAAAATAGGTGAAGGCGGGGTCAAACGGCCCTGCCTTTCTGATTTTAACCTCAAGTCAGGGTCAATTCACCCCGGCTCGCCGGGTTCATCCCATATACCTCGCCGTTGTCCGTGAGGCGGTTCGTTTTCCCTCCTCGCTTTTGCCCAATAAAACCTGATCCAGGGCGCCCCGCTTCCTTTTTAAGCACGCAAATGATATTATTAAGGCCATAGGCGAAAATCTATTTTTATAAAATCGCGGAAGGCGAAAATTTAACCCGCAGGAATATTACCAATATTTCGAGGACTTAAATTTGAGACTGACAATGAGTTCGGCTAAAGGACGAAGTTTTGCAGAGGTCTCAATATTGGAGTGAGGTGAATCATGACGACTAAAGAAGCCCAGGGACTTACCTCAATCCTGGAAGCCATCGAAGACGGGATCTATATCATAAATCAAGATTACATCGTGGAATTCATGAACAAGGCCATGGTGGACGTCTTTGGCGAAGGCACCGGAGACAAGTGCTATAGGCTGGTAAACGGCCGTGACGAGATTTGCGCCTGGTGCAGGGCCCCGGAAATCTTTGAGGACATGACTGGCAAAACCCTGCGCTGGGAATTATTAAACCCCACCGTTGGAAAGACCTTTGACCTTACGGAGGTGCCGCTTCGAAACGCGGATGGAACCGTATCCAAACTGAGCATTTACCGGGACATCACCCGCTTAAAAAAACGAGAGGAAAGGCTCAGGGCCTCGGAAGAGGATTACAAGCGTTTGTTCGAACACGTGGGCAGCGGCGTGTACATCAGCAGCAGGGAGGGGAAATTCCTCAACGCCAACCAGGCCCTTCTGGACATGCTGGGTTATGACAGCAAGGAGGAGTTCCTCGAGATTGACATTACCAAGGACCTTTACGTGAAACCTGAAGATCGTCGCAGGTTTCAGGAAATGATCGAACGGGACGGCCAGGTTATTGATTATGAGGTTGATTTCAAACGCAAGAAAGGGAACGCTCTCTCAGTCCTGCTCACGGCCCTGGTGCGGTATGATTCACAGGGCAGGGTCCTGGGATATGAAGGGATCATGGTGGACCAGTCCCAGAGAAAGCAAATGGAAGAGGAGCTCAAGGAAGCCCATGATTTTCTGGATCAGACCATCCGGAGTTCCCCCAATGCTATTATCGCCTCGGACTTGAAGGGAAATATAATCATCTGGAACCGGGCCGCTGGAGAAATGCTCGGATACAAGGCCGAGGAAGTGATCGGCAAGATGAATGTCCGCAAGATATACCCTGAGAGAATGGCCAATCAGGTCATGCGGATGCTGCGCAGCCATGGGTACGGGGGACTGGGCAGGTTAAGGTCTTACCCCATGGTTTACCTTCGCAAAGACGGCGAGATCGTGGAGGGGAACCTTTCCGCCGCCATTATTTACGACACCAAGGGAAATGAGGTCGCCACGGTGGGGATCACCGTGGACCTGGAGGAAAGGCTGGAAATGGAACGGAAGCTGAGGCAGACCCAGGAACAGCTTCTGCAGTCCGAAAAACTGGCGGCCATGGGGCGCCTTACATCTCAGGTGGCCCACGAATTGAACAATCCGCTTTTTGGGATCATGAACACCCTGGAATTATTGAAAACCGAAATCCCCCCGCAAAGTAAAAGAAGAAGAATCCTGGAAATGGCCCTGTCGGAAACGGTCAGGTTGACCGACCTGCTTAGAAAGATGCTTTCTTTTTCCAAACCGGACCAGGAAGAAAGGCAGCCGACCGATATCTATTCCATACTTGATGAAATTCTGCTCCTTTATGAAAAGCAGCTCCGGGAAAACAGCATCCGCGTCAACGCTTATATAGCCGAAGGCACAGGCATTGTCCATGCCTCCAAAAACCAGCTGCGCCAGGTTTTCCTCAACCTGATTTCAAACGCCAGGGACGCCATGTCCGAGGGCGGGACGCTGACCGTGAGGACCCGGGTAAACCAGGAGAACATTTTCATTGAGATATCTGACACCGGGATTGGAATCGCGGAAGAAAACCTGAACAAAATTTTCGACACCTTTTTTACCACCAAGGACAGCATCAAGGGGGTCGGCCTGGGTCTTTCGGTTTGTTACGGCTTCATCCAGGATCATGGCGGGGACATAAAGGTCAAAAGCAAGTTGGGATCGGGCACGACTTTTACCGTGACGCTTCCGCTTTACAAGGAAGCTGACAGCCAGGCCAAGGGATCGCAGGGCTAGGGCGTTGAAGTTTTCCTCCGGCCGCCAACAGAGGTCACGCTCCTGTAAACGCTGTTAACCGACCAAAAACGTTAGGAAGTCATCCTGTCTGTCCAGCCGGGACCGCCTCCCTGGCCCTTGAATTCCATTATTTCTGTTTTTTTAGAAATTACCGGTTTGCTGTTTCCGTCCTGCCTTGTTTTATTTTCATGTTTCCTGAAAAGCACGAAAAAGCCATTTCAATATTTGATTTAAATAAAACATTATCAATCAGTTAACTAAAAAATACAGTTGCGCCCTTGTTTTTTACTTGACAAGCGAACATAATTATAATAATTATAATAAATATAATATCTGAAAATTAAAGGAGCTTATTGAATGAACGACGTGCTGACCGTTTTTCAAGTTAGCAAAATATGCAGCGTCTCCCCTAAAACGATTATCAACTGGATTGAGGCTGGGCACATTAAGGCATACAAGACCGTCGGAGGACATCGGCGTATCAACTGGCTGGATCTCGAGGAATTCATGAAAAAACAGGGGATTCCAATCCCGAAAGAGGAACAGATGGAAGAACGAAAAAGAATCCTCGTGGTGGATGACGACCCCATCATAGTTGAAACCATTGTCCAGGCCCTGGAAGAGGATGAGTTTGATTATGAGGTCATTTCAGCGGCTGACGGCTTTGAGGCCGGACTTCAGGTCAACCACTTCAAACCTCACCTCCTGATCCTGGACATCATGATGCCTGATATCAAGGGTTATGAGGTTTGCCAGAAGATAAAAGCCAATAAAGAGACACAAAATATAAAAATCATGGTTTTATCCGCTTATTTGGACGAGGAAAAATTCGCCAAGATGAAGGAGTACGGAGCGGATATATGTTTTTCCAAGCCCCTGCCCCTGCCTCAGCTGAAGGAAGAAGTAAGCCGGTTGCTGGAACTGAGGTGATGAGGGAGGCGGTCTGTTTTTTTCGGGCGTCAGTCCGTTCGGAAGGAATGAACCGCAATTTTGAAAATAAACAGGTTTTGAATAAATTAAAACGCCCCAGGGCCTGAAACCGCTTTTCAGGTCCTCATGAAAAACCGGGGAGGTGCGCATGAAACTGAAGGAAGCGCTTGAAAAAAAGAAATTCGTGGTTACTTCCGAAGTTCAGGCTCCGCTGGATGAAGAGCCCGGGGAGCTCATCAAAAGCCTGGAATTGGTGCGCGGGCGCGTGGATGGCGTTTCCGTGTCAGATATTGAGGTTGAAGGCATCGTCGGGGACACCGTCAAGACCTGTGAAATCCTGAAAAAAAATCGTTTCGAAGCCATATACCAGACCACAACCCGCCAGAAAGATCGAATTCAGCTTCAAAAAGACCTTGTGATGGCTCATGAAGCCGGTGTGAACAACCTTCTGGTTTTTACGGAGGATTATCGAATCACCGGCGACAGCCTTCAGGAGATGATGTTTTTCCATGTCGATTCAGGCAAATTGGCCTCAGTACTGAAGCATATGCGAGAGGGACAGACGATTGACGGCAAGGAGATTCCGTTCAAGGCCGAGTTTATGCTGGGATCCGGGGTGGAGTCCGCGTGGGGAAGGAATGTGCCTGAGCTGGAAATGAAGGAAATGGAGGTGATGACCGGTATCGGGACCGGGTATTTTTTAACCGGCGTGCCCGTGATAGCGGAAGTCATGATTTTACGGACCGCGGGCATGGCACGTTTTCTAAACCGGCATTTTAAATCCGGTTTGGTGCCGGAGTGGATCATACAAAAGCTGGCCTCCGCCACGGACAGGCAAGGGGCGAGTATCGAGATTTTTGCCGACACCGTGGCCGGCCTCAAGGAGCTTTGCCAGGGAATTCATGTCATCACCGTCGGTGGCGACGAAAAGCTGAGGCATTATCTTAATGCCGCCAGGCTCGCGTGACGGAAAACCGGTATCAGTCCTTTGATACCCTGTCTTTTCCAAGACTGCCTGGCAAAAGGGTGTTTTCTTAACGGCCACATCAACCTGTCCATTGACGGGAAAACCGTCATTTGTCCCCCGGGCGCTAGCGTTTTAGAAGCGGCTGAGGAAAACGGGATCAAGATTCCCACACTCTGTCATCACAGCGGTCTCGAGCCGTTTGGCGCGTGCCGCCTCTGTCTGGTCGAAGACGAAAACACCGGCCGCCTCATGGCTTCATGCGTCACGCCGGCCGCGCCCGATATGGCCGTTCTGACCGCCTCGCCCCGTGTAATAAAACACAGACGCAACATCGTGCGCCTCATGATGGCCGAACATCCTGAATCCTGCATCGTGTGCAGTAAAGGCAATCGCTGTCAGTTGCGGCGTATCGCGGCTCAGCTGGGAATCGGGGAGACAGGCCTCTATCCCATGCCCAACTACAAGGCGTATGAGCAGGCCAATCCCTTTATGGTCAGGGACCTCAGCAAGTGCGTCCTGTGCGGAAAATGTATTCGCGCGGATCATGAGCTGGTGGTTGCCGGGGCCATCGATTACAGCCACAGGGGGTTCGAGTCGCGTCCGGCAACGGTTCACGAGCTGCCTCTGGAGCTTTCGTCCTGTACCTTTTGCGGCACCTGCCTTTCCATGTGTCCCACCGGGGCTCTGGCTCCTAAAAACAATATGTTCGTGGGAACGCCGGACCGGGAAATTCCCACTGTCTGCGGGTTCTGCGGTGTGGGATGTTCCCTGTCCATGGGTGTTTTCAGTGACACGGTCGTGGAAGTCAACCCCTCGCGCGGGAAAAACACGGTCAACGGTTCAACCCTTTGCGTCCGGGGACACTTTGCCCACGACTTCTTAAACGTCAGCCAGCGCCTGACCCGGCCCTTGATCCGCCGGGACGGTCAAATGAGTCCCGCCTCCTGGGATGAGGCCCTTGACACCGCGGCCACCCGGTTTCTTGCTGTTCAGAAAGAAAGCGGCCCTTCGAGCGTCGCTTTTTTGGGTTCTTCAAAATGCACCAACGAGGAAAACTACCTCTTTCAGAAAATAGCCCGGGTTCTGCTTAAAACAAACAGTGTGGACAACGGCGGTTATCTGTCAGGCCGAAGCGCCTTGGCCCCGCTTTATAAAAGGACAAACGGCGGCGACCGGGTCAGATCGCTGGCCGGGCTTGAAAAAGCCGAAGCCATTGTCGTAATTGGGGCTGACGTCACGGAAACGCTCCCTGTGGTGAGCTACGGCCTGAAAAGGGCCGCGCAAAAAGGAACCCCGTTGATCGTGATCGACCCCAGGCAGACAGGCCTGTCGGCTCACGCTTCGATGCGGCTTCCCCTGAAGCCTCAAACCGACCTTGAATTGATAAACGGTCTGTCCGCTTTACTGGTCCGAAAGAAGGCGCAAAACGCGATTTTTACGGACCATTTCACCAAGGGTTTTGAGGCCTTCAAGGAGGCCCTGTTGAAACTTGACCTGGAAAAGACAGGCCGGGTAACAGGCGTAACGCCGGAGGCGCTGGATGAAGCCGCCGAATATCTGCGGGGAAAAAGCGTCGCCTTTGTGGTGGGAGGCGGAGTCCTTGAACAGCGGTACGCGGCCCTGACATTGGACGCCCTTTTTAACCTGTGCCTCATGACCGGCAGTCTCGGACATGCGGGGGCCGGTCTCTACGTTCTGGCTCAGGAAAACAACCAGGCCGGGGCCTGGGACATGGGAACCGTACCGGACGCGCTTCCAGGCCGTCAGCCTTTGAATGACAGCCTGGCGCGCGAAAAGTTTGAACGGGCCTGGCAGGCCTCAATTTCGCCCGACCGGGGCCTCGACCTGATTCGGATGATTGAGGAAGCGGAAAAAGGAAACCTCAAGGCCCTGTACGTCATGGGTGAAAATCCGCTTCGCGCCCTGCCTCAGCCTGACAGGGTAAAGCGGGCGCTGGAAAAACTGGATTTTATCGTGGTCCAGGACATCTTGAAAACCGAAACCACTGAGATCGCTGACGTGGTTTTACCCGGCGCGGCTTTTAGCGAAAAGGGCGGTTCATTCACTAACCTGGAGGGACGGATTCAGTTCTTTAATCCGGCGGTCCCTCCGCCGGGCGAGGCTAAACCGGACTGGGAAATCCTGGACCTGCTGGCGCGAAAAATGGGCTCCCCCAGACGCTTTGGGTCGTTGGAAAGACTGCGGGGCGAAATCGCCGGTCTGGTTCCCATGTACGCCGGAATCAACGAAGGCTCAGGCGCGGTGTGGGTCGTGGAGGCCAGCGATAAAGAGCTCTTCAAGAATGAAGGCGGAGCGCGGGTGTCTTTTGCTCCTGTTTCTTCAATCGAGGAGGAAGGACAGAGTGACAGCTACCCTTTGACCGTAATTTTAGGCTCGGTTCGGTTTCATTTGGGAAGCGGCACCAGGACCGGTTATTCCGGCCGTGTTCGAGAGTTTCATCAAAACGGGGCCGTAGAGCTTTCGCCTCAGGATTGGACCGCCTTTGGTTTACAGGCGGGGGATTCGGTCAAACTCACTTCCGCGCACGGGTCCGTGGTCAGAGAGACAGCGAAGAACAGCGCCTTGACACAGGGACTCGTCTTTGTGCCCGAGGCTGTTCACAATAATGACGCCAGGAATCTTATCGGGCTGTTCCCGCTGGGCCAGCCCGATTCTCCCGGGTGGAAGACCTGCCCGGTCAGGCTGGAAAAACTTTGAGAAATCGGACGGATGAAAACAAGGGGGGAGACCTGAGATGGAACCGAAGGAAATTGATTGGGAACGGCTGAACCTGATCATTGATAAAAATAAGGGAGAAAAATGGGGCCTCATCCCCCTGCTGCAGGAGGTGCAGGAGACGTTCGGTTATGTCCCGCCTGAATCCATAGACCTCATTGCCAGCGCGCTGGGTTTATTCCCCTCCCAGGTGCAGGGGGTTGTTACCTTTTATTCCGGGTTCGCCTTAAAACCTAAAGGTAAATACGTGCTTCGGGTGTGTCAGGGCACGGCCTGTTATGTCAAGGGGGGGCGCAGTATCCTGAGAATGATGAAAAAAGAAACCGGCCTCGAGGTAAACGAGACCAGCCCGGATTACCAGTTTACCCTGGAAACCGTGGCCTGTCTCGGGGCCTGTTTCCTGGCTCCGACCATGATGGTCAATCGCGCCTACTTCGGCAAGCTGTCTCCGGCCAAGGTCACCAGCGTGCTGGCGCAGTACAAGAAAGATGAAGTGGAGCGGTAAAGATCATGGAGAAAATCGAATCCATCGGACAGTTCGAGTGGCTCCGTAATAAGATTTTAGCCCAGACGGCTGAACCCAAAACCGTGGTTCAGGTCTGCATGACCGGCTGCCGGGCCTATGGCGCGGCCGAAGTCATGGAGGCCTTGCAGGAGGAAGTTCGGAAACATGGCCTTAACCGGGAGGTTGAGGTCCGGTCTACCGGCTGTCACGGTTTCTGCGCCAAGGCCCCGGTGATGGCCGTCGAACCGCTCGGCGTGCAGTACCAGGAAGTTGAACCGGAAGACGCGGCTGAAATCGTTGACCAGACTCTTAAAGAGAATCGGTTGATCGATCGTCTGGCCTACAGGGATCCTCGCACGCAAAACCCGATCTTTTATCGCAGTCAAATCCCCTTTTATATGAAGCAGGAGAGGCGCGTCCTGGCTAATTGCGGGCGGATCGACCCCACCAAAATCGAGCACTACATCGCGGCGGGCGGCTACCAGGGGCTGCTCAAGGTTCTGTCCGGGATGACGCCGCAGAGCGTCATCGAGGAAGTCACAGCCTCAAAACTGAGAGGCCGGGGGGGAGCGGGTTTTCCCACGGGCCTCAAATGGAGTTTTATTGCCCGCTCTGAGGGCCGCCCCAAGTACATTATCTGCAACGCCGATGAGGGCGACCCCGGCGCCTTTATGGATCGAGCCGTGCTCGAAGGAGACCCGCACGCCGTGCTCGAGGGTATGCTTATCGGGGCTTACGCCTTTGGGGCTGAATACGGGTATATCTACGTTCGAGAAGAATACCCCATCGCCATTGACCATCTGACCAGGGCTATCGAGCAGGCCGGGGAACTGGGGCTGCTGGGGGAGAACATCCTGGGGACCGGGTTTGATTTTAACTTGTCCTTGAAGATGGGGGCCGGGGCCTTTGTTTGCGGTGAGGAAACGGCCCTGATGGCCTCCATTGAAGGCAAGAGGGGCATGCCCAGAACCAGGCCGCCCTTTCCATCTGAAGCCGGGCTTGACGGGAAGCCGTCCAACATCAACAACGTGGAAACCCTGGCCAACATTCCCTTGATCATTAAAAACGGCGCTGACTGGTACGCGCAGGTCGGAACGGAAAAGAGCAAGGGCACCAAGATATTTTCATTAGGCGGCAAGGTCAACAACACCGGGCTGGTTGAGGTGCCTATCGGCGTCACTATCAAGGACGTCGTCTTTGATATCGGCGGCGGTATCCCCAAAGGCAGGGCCTTCAAGGCGGTCCAGATGGGCGGCCCCGCCGGAGGCTGCGTCCCGTCTCAGTATCTGAACCTGCCCATTGATTACGATACCCTTCAAAGAATCGGCGCTATCATGGGATCGGGCGGCATGGTGGTTATGGATGAGAATAACTGCATGGTTGAGATCGCCCGGTTTTTCCTGAATTTCACCCAGTCGGAATCCTGCGGCAAATGCGCGCCCTGCCGGCTGGGAACAACGCAGTTTTTGAAAATACTGACCCGGATTACTAAAGGGGAGGGACGCATAGAGGATATCGAGACCCTGAGAAATCTTGGCGCGACGATCAAGGAGGCGTCACTCTGCGGGCTGGGCCAGGCCGTTCCCAACCCGGTCCTTTCCACCTTGAATTTTTTCCTGAAGGAATACCAGGATCATATCCTGGAGCATCGCTGCGCCGGGGCGACCTGCGACTCCATGGTCATCTCCGCCTGTCAGCACGCCTGCCCCGCCGGGATAGACGTGCCCAACTATGTGGCCGCCATCGCCGCCGGGAAATATGAGCAGGCCGTTGAAATTATCAGGGAGCGAAATCCGTTTCCGGCTGTTTGCGGGCGGATTTGCGTTCATCCCTGTGAGTTCAAGTGCCGGCGGGGCGAGTTGGACGATCCGGTGGCTATCAGATCCCTGAAGCGATTTGCCGCTGACTGGTGTTTTGAGCATGGGGAGCGTCTCCCGGAACCGTTTCCGGTTACCAAAAACCAGAAGGTGGCCGTGGTCGGCGCCGGTCCGGCCGGGCTGACCTGCGCCTACTTCCTGGCTAAAACGGGCTACAGGGTAACGGTCTTCGAGGCTCAATCGGTGAGCGGAGGCATGCTGGGGATCGCCGTGCCGGATTTTCGCCTTCCGCGCGAGGTTATTGAAAGGGAAATAAGACACATCGAGGGCCGGGGCGTTGAGATTCGGTATGACTCGCCCATTGACGCGCGGCATACGGTCAACGATTTAATGGCCGAAGGATACGACGCGGTTTTTATCGCCGCGGGCGCGCAGGCCAGCAGGCGCATCGGGGTTCCCGGGGAAGACGAGAGCCTGGAGGGTCTTTATTACGGCCTTCAGTTCCTGAGCGCCGTCAAGCAAAACGGGAAACTAAGCCTCAAGGGAAAAGCCGTGGTGATCGGCGGAGGCAACGTGGCCTTTGACGTGGCCAGAACCTCTTTGCGAATTGGAGCCGGAGACGTTCAGGTTTTCAGCCTTGAGGCCGGGGACGAAATGCCGGCCTGGGAAAAGGACATTGAAGAGGCGGTCGAGGAAGGGATCGTCATCAATCCTTCCTGGGGACCGAAACGGATCGTAAGCCGTGAAGGAAGGGTGACCGGCATCGAGTTTAAACGCTGCGTGGCCGTGTTCGATGACGAAGGCAGTTTCAATCCGGAATTTAACGAAGATGAAACCCGGTTCGTTGAGACCGAGAACATCATCATCTCCATAGGACAGGCGGCTGACATGTCCTTTCTGTCCAGGGACAGCCAGCTGGAGCGTGAACTTTGGGGCACCCTGGTCGTTGACGAAAACTCTCTTTCCACCAATATCCCGGGGGTCTTTGCCGGTGGTGACTTCACCACGGGACCCACTTATGTCATCCGGGCTATCGCGTCGGGCAGAAGGGCGGCAATTGCCGTGGACAAGTACCTCGCGGGCGATAAGAGCCGCGTTGAAATCCCTGATGAAAAAACAAGCATGGGTGAAGATATCGGCCTGGCCCTCGATCAGGAAACGACAGAGGAACAGCCGAGAATTCAGATAGAGTTTGAGGAAACGGAAGAAAGGGTCAAAGACTTCCGTGAAGTTGAAAAAGGTTTTATCGAGGAACAGGCCTTGCTGGAGGCCACAAGGTGTCTCAGGTGCGACCTCGAAAACGAGAGGAGATCTTAAATGATCAGGTCTATTACCAAACAAAAGTCAGAGGAAGAGATTGACCGGCTTCTTGACGGCTTGAACCGGATTTTCATTGTCGGCTGCGGAACCTGCGTAACCCTGACGCAAACCGGCGGGGAGGCTCAGGTTGAGTCAATGAAGGAAGCCCTGTCAAATAAGGGCAAGCTTATTACCGGGCAGACGGTGGTTCCGGTGGCCTGCGACAACCTGACCGGCGAGATCCTGGAAGATTTCGGCTCGCAGATCGAGCAGGCCGACGCCATGCTGATCATGACCTGCGCCTACGGCGTTCAGACCATGGCCAACCAGCTGAAGAAGATGGTCGTGCCCGCCTTGGACACCCTGTTTATCGGAAAGGAAACCTCCCTGGGGCAGTTCAACGAAACATGCACTCAGTGCGGAACCTGCGTCCTGGGTGAAACCGGCGGAATCTGCCCGGTCACCTCCTGCCACAAAGGCCTGGTGAACGGGCCCTGCGGCGGAACCAATAACGGCAAGTGCGAGATTGACGACGCCAAGGACTGCGCCTGGACCATGATATACAACCGGCTGAAAGACCTGGGACGCCTCGAGGCCATGAGAAAATATCAACAGCCCAGGAATCATCAGGGTGAACCATCTCCGGGGAAATTCAACGTCCCTGTTATGGAAAACGGGCTTTAAGCGAAGGGAAAGGACTTGTAATTATGGCTTCCTCATTTAAGAATGCGCTGACGTCAGGCAAGTTCGTTGTAACCAGCGAGGTCGCTCCCGCCAAAGGAACCAACCTCGAGAAGATGGCCCGCCATATCGAGCTTTTGAAAGACAGGGTGGACGCCATGAACGTGACCGATCATCAGAGCTCGGTTATGCGGTTTCCTTCGCTGGGCGGAGCCCTGCTGGTGAAAGAGATGGGGGGAGAGCCTATTTTGCAGATGACCTGCCGCGACCGGAACCGGCTGGCCCTCCAGGCCGACCTTCTTTTCGCGGACAGCCGGGGGATCAACAACGTTTTGTGCCTCACCGGTGACTCGGTCATCCTTGGCGACCATAAGGAAGCCAAAGGGGTTTTTGACCTGGATTCCAGCCAGCTTCTGGCCGCGGTCAGGAGGCTGGAAAAGGACAAGGATCTCGGCGGAAACGATTTGGACGGCGGGGTTTCCTTTTGCGCCGGGGCGATTGTCACCCCCGAAGCGAACCCCCTCGAACCACAGTTGATCAAATTTGAGAAAAAAATAGAGGCAGGCGCTGAATTCATTCAAACTCAGGCCGTCTATGACCTGGACAGGTTCAAGGATTTCATGGACTACGCCAGACAGTTTCCGGTGAAGATCCTGGCGGGCGTCATTCTGCTCACCTCCGCCCCCATGGCCCGTTTCATGAATAAAAACGTGGCCGGTGTCAGCGTGCCTCAAGAATTAATAGATGAAATGGCTTCCGCGCCCAAGGGCCGGGCCCTGGCCAAGGGCATTGAAATCGCCGGGCGGATGATCAGGCGGATTCGCGAGGAGGAGATGTGCGACGGCGTTCATATCATGGCCATTGGCCGGGAGGAACTGGTGCC
>JAFDLS010000363.1 GCA_019306365.1 Deltaproteobacteria bacterium | reverse complement strand
TGTGACATTGATTGCCAGCGTTCTTTTGAGCAGCTGAAATGATTTTGTTCGATCCTCATCTCTCTTAATACCCGGTGAACGCTGAACATTTTCATCCTTTTATTTGTTAGCTCTACCTTTCAGCGCCGGATCCAAAGTCGGCGTGCAGTATTTTGAGGGTATGGTGATGATATCACCTATGAAAGATATACCCTTGTACCAGTGATAAGGCGGAATGGTCATGGATGCTTTCTGCTGCTCGGGCGGAACGTATTCCGTTATGAAAAGGTCTTTCACGTTGGTATGGTCATCGGCCCGCATTTTCCATACGGTGCCGTTTATGGTCTCGTATTCATCGCCTTCCCAGACCTTGATGATCTTCTCAGGATCTGTGCTGCCAGCCCTTTCAATGACGCTCATCAGCCAGTAGGTACTGAAGACGCATTCGGCAATGGAACCAGATGGGAACTTATACAGATGGGTATTGTAGGGTTTCTTCCACTTGTTTTGCCAAAGATCATTCCAGGTTTTAAAAAACTTTTGACGCTCAGGCGTTTTGAGATCGTACAAGTAGTGAGTTACATTTACCAACCCTTTTGTACCTTCCACGCCAACGGCATGAAGCGCATTCGGTTCGTCAACAAAGACGTTTAGGATGGGGATATCCACGCCCAAATCCCGGCAGGTTTTGAGCAGGTTGCCGTCGCCGGTGAAGATGACCTCGGCCCCGGAAGCCTGGATCTTGGTTACATAAGGGGCAAAATCCTTGGCGAAGAGCGGATGGTAGTCCTCTCCAACGATCTGGGCCGCCGGAAAATACTTCTTTAAACCTTCCTTGAATCCATCGGCCAGCGCATGGCCAAAAGCGTAATCCTGGCCTAGGATATAAAATTTCTTTTCCTTGTTTCGTTGACCGTAGTAATAAGCCCCGGCCGCGCCTAAGCTGCTGGTTCTGGAATAGGTCATGAAGGTGTATCGGTTAAAGTGCTTGGCATCCATGAGAAAATCGGAGCAGGCTATCGCGTTTTGATAAATAATTTTATATTTTTTCGCGGCCTGGGAAATGATATCCGAAAGGTGGCTGCCAGAGACTCCCCAAAGGATATCCACTTTGTCTTTGAGGATCAGTCTTTCGACTGCCTTCTTGCAATCGGCGGGCTTTCCTTTGTTATCGCCCTTGATAAACTCAACCATTTTTCTCTTGCCATCAACCAGGATACCTCCCCGCTTGTTGATGTCGTGAGCAACCCAGTTGCATGTCAGCCAATATATTTGGCCATTCCCGGCGCCTGCCCCGGAAAACATTTGAACAAGACCGATCTTGATCGTATCTCCCTTGGGCTTAACCACGTTATTCGGATCAAAGTCCGACATGTCTGCCATTTTGTTAACATCAAAGGCAGCGCGTCCCGCATGTGCCTGGGGCAAAGCGAGCAAGCACGCACAGCAAACAAGAGCAATAAAAATAATTGGTGTTTTAAAATGTTTCATTAATTCTCTCCTTACTGTTTAGTAGTCTGGTGTTAATTCACGTTAAACTCGGTGTTGTTTTGGATTAATCCTATTTACTCCAGGTCAATTTGTCAGATGCGTTGACGCTGTAATTTTGTTGTCAACATCTTTGTTTCGGACCTTGGCCGGCATTATTTTTTTTTAAATTTCTTTTGTCTATGAGTTGAATCCCTATTTAGGCAGGGTAATTTCATTTTTTTTATAGGGAAATTTCCCGGCTCAATAGGGAAAACTCCTTATGGAATCCTTTGTGATATCCTGGTTAAATTTTCATGACGAGATCTGACTGGTTGAGACAACGTTTTAATCTGAAGCGCACCGCCGCTTCCGCCGCATACTGAAACGGGGACGGCGATATATCCTTGGTGGCAAGGTGGAGGAAAAAAGGGGGAGTGATCTTGACCGCAGATCAGGTCAAGCGGGTGTGTTAAAAGATATCAGGGGGAACTCCGGTGAGTTCCCCCTGGTAAAATAGCTGCTATCAACAGGCTCTGTGCATCATTCGAATTGCCGCCTGTCCATTGCGAATTAAAATTTGGTAAAAATGTTTTTGGTTATACCTCGAGATATTTCTCCCGGATCTCCGGTTGATTCTCAAGCTCTTCCACGGATCCCGCGAACCGCACCTCTTGAACCAGAAGCGGGGAGAGTCCCTCCGTCGGTTCGTCCACCAGAAGGAGTTCGGGATTTCCCATCAGAGACCGGCCGATGGCCAGCATCTGCTGTTCGCCGCCGGAAAGGAGGCTGCCTTTCGATTTGGCCCTTTTCTTTAACATTGGGAAATGCTCAAAAACCCGGTCCACCGTCCAGGTGTTTCCATTTTGCCCATTTTTATTTTGTCCCGATTTTATACCCATGGCCAGGTTATCAAAAACCGATAAATTGGGGAATATGCGTCTTTCCTCCGGAACATAAGCAATACCGGCCCTGGCTATCTTGTACGGCGGATATCCGGTCAAGTCCTTGCCTTTGAAGGTCACCTTTCCCGATTTGGGTTTGACCAGGCCCATGATGCTTTTCAATGTAGTGCTTTTGCCCATGCCGTTTCGGCCCAGCAGGCTGACAATCTCTCCTTCGTTGACCGTCAGTGAGATACCTTGCAGGACATGACTCGCCCCGTAGTACGTGTTAAGATCCTCAACTTCAAGGAACATCCTTATACCTCCAGATCGCCCAGGTAGGCGTCTTTG
>JAFDLS010000117.1 GCA_019306365.1 Deltaproteobacteria bacterium | reverse complement strand
CCCTGAGCTTCCGCTGCCAGATGGTGAGAGCGTACAGCCCACTCATCCATGTCTTCCTTGGTGAACTTACCGGATTGCTTAAATAATTTTTCCGCCGTAAGTCCCATGTTCATAACCGTGGCGAAATCCCAGTGCTTGTAAGCCTCGTCAGTAAACATAGCCATGTTCGGTTTGATGGCGTCACCGCCGCCTCCCATGGGCACGCGGGTCATGTGCTCGATTCCGCCTGTTATGACAATGTCCGCGTTGCCGGTGGCGATCTCCATGAACGCTATGTGGGTCGCAGCCATGGCGGACCCGCACTGCTGATCCACAAATTTGGCTGGTATCGTCTCGGGAAAGTTGGCCAGAAAAATCGGAACCCGACCGCCATAGGTCCATTGCTCACTCACACCCATCGCTGAACCTACAATGAAGTCATCAACTTCATCAGGCTCCACCCCGGCCCTTTTCAAGAGTTCCGGGAGAAGCTTGGCCAGTAAATCATCCGATCTGACCTTGTGAAGCCAGTCTCTGCCAGGATCCCTTGGACGGGACCGAGATTGCGCAGTCCTGAGATACCCTACGATCACTACATCTCTCATGATTGTTCCTCCTTAAGTGGATATGTTTAGTTAAAACATGGCCGACAAAATGAATAAATCAACCTTGCTCGCTGATCCACGCAAACAGGGATCCCTGACATATTTCACCTGAACTATTCGCTGCCCTGTTTCTCGTGGATCAACCATTTTATGGCATTGCGGAATACCTGCAGCACCATAAAGGGGGCTTTACTAACCCCTATTTCCCATTCCTTCCCGATACTCTTCATACCCATGAACTTCATCCCAAAAATTGCGCTGACCGCAGTTTCTGGATTGACTAAACCCTTTTCAATCAAAGATACCGTCATCAGAAAATTGGCGCCATAGCAAGACACGCACATTTTCCAGAAGGCCATCCCGTTTATTGCACACAAAATTATAAAAACTTTAGATAAAGTAAGCAAGACCAAAACTTAACGCAATTCACAAAAACGACGGCGGCTCGATCTCTTTCGGCGGCTTTATTTTTTGAATTTCCTAAGAAATCCCAGGGCCTGCTTACTGTGTTCGTTTTTAGCCCTACCCCCTGAGGGTAGGGCTTTAAGTAGCAAACACGTTAACGAGATACTATTGATCCCCCGTCAACGATATGAGTTTGCCCCGTGATAAAGGATCCAGCTTCTGAAACCAAAAGAAGGGATATTCCCGCCAGATCCTCCACGATGCCAAGCCGGGAAACAGGCCAGCTCGCCGCTGCCTCATCACTCCCAGGCCGATCCCAGAGGGCTTGACTGAGTTTGGTTTTTATCAGGCCTGGAGCCAAGGCGTTGACCCGGATGCCATTCTTTCCCCATTCACTAGCCATAGCCTTTGTCAAATGAATCAGAGCCGCCTTAGTGACGTTGTAGACATTTGTGCCAGTTGAAGTTGAAAAACCGCCTACAGAAGCGGTATTGAGGATGGAACCGCCATGGTCTTTCATCCAGCCGTGGAAAACAAGTTGTGAAAGAAGGAAGGGTCCTTTCAAATTTACCTCAAAAATTTTATCCCAAGCCGATTCGGCCACATCTTCCAGGGGTCCCCAAGCCGGATTTGTGCCAGCGTTATTGACCAGAATATCAATGCGCCCGGCCCATTTTAAGGTCTCATCAACGAGTTTTTTCCGGTCATCGGCTGATGAAATATTGGAAGCCACCGCCAGGACTTCACCGCCTGTAGCGCTTTTGATCCTTTCAGCCGATTCCTGTATCCCTTCTGGCCTGCGGCTGCTCACGACCAGCTTTGCCCCGGCCAGAGAAAAAATCCTGGCAATTTCTTCACCTATGCCGCGGCTTGCGCCAGCGACAAGAGCTGTTTTACCTTCCAGTGAAAACATTGAATTAATATCTTGACTCATAGAAACCTCCTTGAAAAAACACATCCTTTTAGGATTTGTTTTTACTTCTGTAACAAAATTTCGCCATAAGGTTCATTATGCGGGAAGAATACCTGACACCAGCGCGATTGTCCAGTATTTCCATATTTAAAAAAAGCTGCGCGATGTGAGCTGTCATGCTCCAAGATAAAGGCACCAATGCCTACCCCTTAACGAAGCTATGAGACCTCTGGCTTCCAATAAATATGGAAGTATCGCCTCCCGTGATTATTACGACTCCAAACCGAAGCTTGGAGCCGTGAATAAAATTTTATAGGTAAATGAGGAAGAGCCGGTAATAGAGATTAAAGACCGAGATAAGTTTTACGAATGATCTCATCCTGGAGTAATTCCTTACCCGTTCCTTCGGCAATTATTTTTCCTGAAGACAGGACATAATTTCGAGTGGACATTTTAAAGACAGTGCTGACTTCCTGTTCGACCAGGAGGACCGTTATCCCCAGTTTGCGGATATCAACGATGCTGTCAAAGACTTCCTGCCGTATCATGGGAGCAAGCCCGGTCGATGGTTCATCAATGCATAGCAGTTTGGGTTTGAACATAAGGGCCCTGCCAATGGCCAGCATCTGCTGTTCACCGCCGGACAGAGTACCGGAAATCTGTTTAGAGCGTTCCTTGAGAATAGGGAAAAGCTGATAAACCTTTTCCAGGTTCTCTTCCATTTCCTTTTTATTCTTCAGAAGATACCCGCCGGCAAGCAGATTATCGTACGTGGACATCTCACGAAAGGGCCTTCTTCTTTCCGGGCAATGGATCAGACCCCTGGCGACAATTTTATGAGCCGGTATCTGGTCTATTCGCTCTCCTTCAAATTTTACCGTACCCTCAATAGTGATATCTTCGCCCACTGAACGGCGAGTGATTTCCCTTTCCCAGGCGACAAGTCCGGTGATCGCCCTGAGGAGTGTGGATTTACCCGCACCATTGGGCCCGACCAGGCTGACCAGTTCGCCGGAATCAACATGCATGCTCAGGTCGTTGATGATCATGGCCTTGTCATAATTGATCGTAAGATTAGAGACTTCGAGCAGCAATTTTAGATGCCTCCTCCGCCCAGGTAAGACCTGATAACGTCTTTATTTTTAACGACCTCCTCGGGAGGACCGTCCGCGATAATTTCGCCGTAGTTGAGTACGATGATTCGTTCGACTATCTTCATCAACTGCTGGAGCTTATGCTCGATGATGATCATGGCCGGGCCTTCGCTGTGCAAACGGCCAAAACGCCCGCCCTTGTGAAGCCTTTTCACGGATTTACCCATTAGATCGGTTTCAGCGGGACTGAGCCCCCCGAAGGGTTCATCCAATAAGAGTAACTCAGGTTCCGTGGCCACGGCCCGCGCCACTTCGAGCCGCTTTAGATCGCCCTGGGAGAGCGTGGAAGCGTCCTCCAGGGCCATGTCGGAGATACCGGCGAATTCGAGGGCGTCCATGGCCTTGGCCTCAACCCTCTTCACCCACTCCCCTCTCTTCATGGCACGCGGCGAAAGACACGACACCATGACGTTGGCAATGATGGGCAAACGGCGAAAAGGCCTCATGTTCTGAAAGGTACCAACGATTCCCTGGTTCACGATACTCCAGGTTTTATGTCCGTTAATCTTTTTGCCTTTGAACCTGATGGCCCCGGAATCGGGTTTGAGTATGCCCGTAATCAGCCTCAACAGAGTGGTCTTTCCCGCTCCATTAGGGCCTATGAGGCCGATCATCTCCTCTCTGCCCAGACTGAAGCTGACATCACGAATGGCCTTTAGCCCTCCAAAGCCCTTATTCAACCCATCGATTTCCAGAAAAGGTGAGCTCATCTCATTCTTCCTCCGACTCTTCCCTGAGTTCTCGCCGAGAAACCTTACCCACGTCTGTTTTGGGAAGTTCCCCCCTAAACTCAACTATCTTGGGAACCTTATAATGGGCCAGATTTTTAGAACAGAACTCCATGATCTCCTCTTCGGAAATCTTGCCCCGGGCCTCGCTCTGAAGAACCACATAAGCCTTAATGACCTGTCCCACCCTGGGGTCGGGCACACCAACTACGCCGGCCGCTTTGATCTGCGGATGCATGTAAAGCACCTCTTCCACGTGACGGGCAAAGACCGAGTAGCCTTTATACTTGATCAAATCACGCTTGCGGTCAAAGAAATGGAAATATCCTTCCTCATCCATCCTGACCAGGTCACCGGTGCGCAGCCACTTCTCACCCTCAAGTTCGATGATCGTTTCCTCTGTCTCCTGCGGCCTTTTCCAATAGCCCTGCATTATATTCGGGCCGTTTAGGATTAATTCGCCCGTTTCCCCGACCGGCACGTACTCATTACCGTCAACCTCCACAATAGCCGCTTTTACACTGGGGATGGGCACTCCGAACGAACCGGTTTTGGGACGATCAAAAGGGCTGCCATGACTGACCGCCGTGGTCTCAGTCATGCCATAACCCTCCAATATCGTTGTACCGGTGCGCCTTTCCCAGTCTTTAATCGTAGAATCGTGCAGGGTGTCAGCACCGCACACGATCATCTTGAACCGCTTCCAGTTTACGCGATCGGTCTTGTCATATTCCTTGAGAGCTTCATAAAGGGTTGGCACCCCATAAAAAGCGGACGCCTGGTATCGTTCCACGGCTGAAAGAATCTCATCCAGGTCCGGGGCGGTGAACAGGACGATGGTGTGGCCTTGTGTGAGACCGGCAAGCATGAGCACCACCTGACCGTAAATATGAAAGAAAGGCAGAAAGGCAATAACCGTTTCCTTGCCTTCTTCAAAAAAAGGCCAGAAGGAAACCGTCTGGGATCGCAAGGCGACCATGTTATGATGCGTCAAAATCGCGGCCTTAGGGAGTCCGGTGGTGCCGCCGGTGTAAGGCAGCGCGGCGATATCCACAAAAGGATCGATTTTGACCTCGGGCGGTTTGGGCGGATACTTCTTGAGCAGCGCTTGAAACTCAAGAAGCCCGGACCGCTTGATCATCTCCGGGCTGGGGACATCCATCTCGCGATAAACCCTGCCCATAACGTTCTTTCCGAACATCTTTTTCAAGGAAGGCAAAAAATCCGCGATATGGCTCAAGATCACATTATCGAGTTCCACACCGGAACTTTCAACGTTGTCGTAAAGAATATCCTCGCAAACAATCGTCTTGGCTTCGCTATCCTCGAGCTGATGCCTCACTTCCTTGCTCGTGTAAACAGGGCTGATGGGGGTGACCTTGGCCCCTACCTTAAGCGCACCGAAGTAGGCGATGATATACTGGGGACAGTTAAGAAGGTACAGAGCCACCGTGTCTCCCTTACCGACACCCAAATCATCGAGGGCGGTAGCGAATCGATCGATCATCTCGCGCAGGTTTCGGTAGCTTGTCTTTTTTCCATAAAAAATCAAGGCCGTCTTATTGCCATATTTCTCTGACATCTGATCGAACATCTCAAACACAGATATTTCAGGGACTTCGATCTTTTCCGGAACACCTTCCGGGTAAAAATTCAGCCATGGTTTGGCCATGTATGTCTCTTTAGCTTCCATCTCACCTTTCCTTATTTAAAATAATAATTACGGGAAGCCATCGTCAGCTAATCCAGAGATGCCGCACAAATGCGGCATGTGGAACGTGTGGCTATATTTCTAATTTTACAGCGGGGGCACTCTTTTTCCACCTTGTCCCGCAGCCAGGGCAAAAGCCCCTGCGGCATATAAAGCAGAATAAGCAGGATGATCGCCGCGAACATCAGCATGCGCCCTTCAGGCCAGAAACGAAAAAACTCCAGCAGTGGAACCAGGATAAAGACCGCGCCGACCGGTCCGTATATGGTGACAATACCGCCAAATACCGCCCAGATGACAACCTGGAACGACATGGAAACTTCCAGTGTCGAGGGGCCGGCAATCCTCATAAAATGCGCGTAAAGCCCGCCGGACACCCCGGCAAAAAAACCGGAGAGGCAGAAGGCCAAAAGCTTATATCGAGTCGTATTGATCCCCGCCGCCCTGACAGCAACCTCATCTTCCCTGATGGCATGGAAGATTATACCGGTGTTCGAGTCGGTTATTTTCCACATGATGGTGCACAGGCCGAGCATTAAAATGGTCGTAATGTAATAATCGGTCACCCTCGACCCGGAAAGGCGGCTCAACCCGGAAAGGCCCAACTCACCGCCGGTAATATTAGGAATAGCGTAAACAACGCCGAGTAAAATTATCGGAAAGGCCAGTGTGGTCAGCGCCAGGTAAGTGTGCTTCAGCCTGAGGCTGGGGATCCCAACAATCAAACCGGCGAGAACCGCGGCCAAGGCTCCGAGGGGGATACTGCCCCATGAGGGAAGATGCAGGTGCAAGTTCAAAAGAGCCGTGGTGTAAGCTGAAACCCCGAAAAAAAGCGCGTGACCAAAATTCATCTGACCTGTAAAACCTGAAAGGAGGTCCCAACTGGCCGCCAGAATGGCAAAAATGCTGGTGAGAATCAGGATGCGCAGCAGATAAGGATCCCGCGTAAAAACCGGCAACAGAAGCAAAGTAAGGAAAAACAGTAGAACAACAACTCTACTGGGGAGGACGAGTACCTCCCCTTTGAAGACAGTAAAAAGTTTTCTCAGATAGAAACCTATTAAACCCATGCCTATCTCTCTTCTTCAAAAGCAACGCCAAAAAGGCCTTCCGGCCTGATTAGCAGCACCAGAATCATGATGGATAAAGCCACGGAGCCCTTAAGGAAGGAACCCATGGGGATCAAAAAGACCACGAGCGATTCCGCCATCCCAAGGATGTAAGCGCCGACGAAGCTCCCCTTGATGCTGCCCAGTCCGCCCAGGACAACAACGGCCATCATCATGATCAAGGGGTGCATCCACATATGTGGGTTGAGGATAGTAAGGGGCACAACCACGGCGCCGGTAAAGGCGGCCAGTGCCACGGAGACACCCATGGTCATCATGGCCACCTGAGCTACGTTCATGCCCATCAGGTTGGCCACCTCCCTATCATTGGCCGTTGACCTGATCGCCAGACCCAGCCTGGTTTTCCTCAATAAAACCCAGACCGCTGCCAAGATCACCAGGGCTACGCCAATAGTCAACAGTTGCTGAAAAGCGATCCTGACGCCAAAAAACTCCATATACCCTTTAATGAGAGATGGCACGCTCAGGAAGTCCCCGGTAAAAATGAGGAGCATTACCTCCTGAAGAATCATGGCCAAAGCGATGGTGGCGATCAAGACCGCCGCCTCATGCTCGCGGATCGGATCTATGAAGAACTTATAAGATATCAGGCCGATCAGGGTGACCAGGACGATAGCCGTTAACATCCCCAAAAGGGGGTGCAAGTTGAGGCTATTCGTGATGAAGTAAATACAATAGGCGGCAATCATGTAAAAGGCGGTATGGGCGATGTTTACAATTCGGGCCACGCCAAAGATCAAGGAGAAGCCGATAGCCAGAAGAGCATATACACTTCCATTAATCAGCGTGCTAATGATGATGTCTAATAACATAAACCCTCAACTGGTCTTTCGTTGTTTACTTGAACAAATTGAAACGGTACCCGGCCCGAATACATTTTGATGCAGCGGGCTGGGTACCCTAGTCAATTATTTCTTGTACTTCTCGATCACCCAGGGCGCGATTTTATAAGGAACCATACCTTTATACGTAACGCCCTGCCAGCCGTTCGGCCAGACCGCCTTAAGCTCGCCGTCCTGCCACTGCACGCCCAGGCTGGTCAGATAGCCAGGTCCCCAGGTAAGGTCATGCAGATGGCGGCCCTGCTTATCTTTGGAATATTTAACCCGGCCTGAAGGAACAATTTCTTCCTGAGCTTCGATCACAGGCACCAGCTTATCCGCTTTAAGAGTACCCGCTCACAGGCACCAGCTTATCCGCTTTAAGAGTACCCGCTTTTTCGATGGCTTTTTTCAAGGTGATGCTTATAGCGGCGTAGGTGTCCGCGGTGTAGGTCGGGACTTCCCCATGAATCTTAATGTATTTTTCCACAAAAGGTTTGGTCAACTCGTTAACTTCAACCCCTCTGGCATAGGTGTTCATGGTCATCACATAATTGCCCATACCCTGGGTGGCCTTCCAAAAACCATCCTTCTGAGCCTCAACATTGATCCCGACCATGACGGCCGGTATCTTAAGCTCACCAGCCTGCCGGGCAAAAGTGATCCCGACCGAAGAGGAGAAAATTGTAAAGACTCTGCAGTTACATCAGTGGCTGTTTGAGACGGCCGCCAAACGCCAACCAGCTCCATTCCGAGCTTAGGAATCGTCGCCTTGGCCGCACCTATCATCGGGTCAACCCAGACTTGTTTTTCCCCGACGATGGCCACCTTAATTTTGGGCACATTCAACCCTTTCTTTAACTGTGCGGCTACAAATCCCAGATGGCTAAAGCATGTCTTGACCAGGTACATCGAATTAAAAGGCGTGCCGCGGAAAAAGTATTTATACCTTTTATAATCCTTTGCCACCCGAAGGCAGAGCTCGGGGTGCGCCGCCCCGCAACCAATAAAGATCTTCTTGTAGTCCATGGCAATGTCCTGCATGGCCAAAACAGCCTCGGTCCTAAAACCGCCGACCAAAAAATCTACCTTGTCATAAGTAATGACCCGCTCCATGGCGTTGGTGGCGTCCGTAATACTTAAAAACTCATTGGAATCGGCTTTAATAAGCTCAATTTTCATTTTCTTGTTGCCTACCTGGATGCCGCCTTGAGCATTGATTTCCTCAGCGGCCATGACTGCTCCATTCCAATGCCCTTTTCCCTGCATAAAATTCATAGGGCCAATCACCCCGATTTTGATTGTGTTTTGGCCCCAAACGCAGGCAAACCAAAGGTCACGATCAGGCAGACCGCCAACACGAAACTTAACAAAAGTCTAGTTTTTTTCATGGCTCCCTATGCTCCTTTTAATTGATTTAGTGTTAATAAATCTGAGGTATGTCTGTGGGGTAAAAATACAGTTATTCTTCACCCACACAAGGGGGATACAGTTATTCTTCACCCACGCAAGGGGGATGCCCTTGGAGTTACCTACTCGTTTTAATAATTCTTGACCCGTGAATAGAATTCTATTATTCCACCCTCTGTTGTGTTCAACAACAGTTCAAAGAAAACATTATTAAATTTTGCTTACCTGATTGTTATATGACAGCTATGATTTTTCAATGTCAACACAAAATAGAGCCATCAAGAACTCAATTAGCGCCATCGCTGGTCACCGCATTTAAATGTTGATTGAACGATAGGGATAATACGATATGGCCCATCGCTGGTCACCGCATTTAAATGTTGATTGAACGATAGGGATAATACGATATGGCTGGTGGCCTGTCAAGAAAAAAAGCGTCAGCCGTCAAGATCAGCGAAAAAATAATAATATCACGATGTTAAAGTGATTTATCATACATTAATGAACTGATATAAATTTTAAGCCTACCATTAAGAACTTTTTTTACGGCGTGCAAAAACATTCGGCGGCGGACATATGCCAGGCAAGCCGGTTCGTTTTTATAGGTTATGTAATGAAGCCATATTGGAAGATGTTTTATTGTATTTATATCAGCGGTTGATAAAGTTTACCTTAACTTTTATTGAGTACAAATCAGCGCCATATCAGGGCTCGTTTTTTTTCGAATGTTACACTGCCTTGAACCTTAATATTTAATCCCTTAAATTGAAAAAAGAAATCCATCCATGGGGAATTTAACTTTACAAAGTTAAAAAAATGGCGAATATATTTCCACCTTTATTGCGTAAAAAAAATCACACTCAAGAAAAATCCCCGAGAATAATAAATCAAGGGCATTAAAACGGCGTATTTAACACAATAAAATTGGATGAAGAATATCTGGCTCTTTGCCTGTAAATCAATCTTGACGCTTATCAGGGGTTTATGATAATGCATGAATAAACATTTTGCGACAAAAGGCGCCACACAGGATATAACAAAATAGGGGAACGCCTTTTTTCGATAGAAACTAAATCCCGGCTCGTTTAAAACAAAATCTGTTTTAAACCAGAAATCATTAAACCTTAATATCTATCAATCACTTCATAGATTATCAGGAGGTAAAATTATGGAATCCAGACCCTGGATCAGACATTATGATTATAATGTGCCTGAAACGATCCGCTACCCCCGCTTGACATTACCGGACCTTCTTCAAATGCCGGCCAATGCCTATCCGAATAAGGCGGCGATAGATTTCCTTGGAACCGAGATCACCTTCTGGGAACTTCGCCAGCAGGTCCTGCGTTTTGCCAACGCGCTGGGGGCTTTGGGCATAACCAAAGGTGAAAGAGTGGGGATCCATCTGCCCACGAGCCCGCAGTACATAATTGCCTATTTCGCGACGGTGTCTCTCGGGGCGATCGTGGTAAACCTCAACCCCATGTATACCGTTGAGGAACTCAAGGCGCTGGCTGAAGACACCGGCATGACGTCCTTGATATCTTTTGATATGGTTTTGCCCAACATCCGGGCTTTATGTCAATCGGTCGAGCTCAGGCGTGTCATCATAACAAAGGTCACCGATTATGTTCAGGGCGTGCCCCCCAGCACCGCAAAGAGCCTCGAACTTGAACACAAGCGGCCCAGGGTAGAGATAAAACCGGAAGATCCTGCCACGCTTCAGTTCACCGGAGGCACCACTGGTATCCCCAAAGGCGCGATCCTGACTCATTTCAACCTGATCGCCGCTACCCTCCAGTGCGCACTCTGGGGCAACGCAACCATGATAAAAAGACCGCCCGACAGCCTGAACGTAATGGGCGTTTTACCGTTCTTTCATGTTTACGGACTGGTCGTGGTCATGAACTGGGCCCTTTTCAATTCCGCTACCCAGATTCTTGTTCCCCGTTTCGAGCTCGATGAGTTCATGGATCTGCTGGGCCGTCACAAGGAAATCACTTTCTTTCCCTCCGTGGCGACCATGATCAACGCCATCATTAACCACCCCAAGGCGGAAGAATTGGAATTGGGTAAAAAACTGGGCGTTATGAACTCCGGCGCTGCCCCGATTCCGGTGGAACTAATCGAAAAAATCAAGGACATGGGTATCTTTTTCAGCGAGGGCTGGGGTATGACCGAAACCACTTCGCTTGGAATCTCGAGTCCGCAGCTCGGCCTGAAAAAAAACGGGAGCATCGGCGTCCCCTTCCCTGATACGGATATTCGGCTCGTTGACGTGGAAGATGGCAAGGAGGACGTGAAAAAAGGCGAGCCGGGTGAGATCCTGATTAAAAGTCCGCTCATCATGCAGGGCTACTGGAACAACCCCGAGGAGACCGCCAATCAGCTCAAGGACGGCTGGCTCTATACCGGCGACATAGCGGTCATGGATGAGGATGACTACTTATTCATCGTGGACCGCAAGAAGGATATGATCATTGCCGGAGGTTACAATATCTATCCCCGGGAGATAGACGAGGTTCTTTTTCAGCACCCCAAGGTAGCGGACGCGGTTGCCGTCGGAATCAACGATGAGTATCGTGGTGAAACGATCAAGGCCTACGTGGTACTGAAGCCGGGGAAAACAGCCACCGAAAAGGAGATAATCAGTTTCTGCCGTGAAAAACTGGCTGTCTATAAGTCCCCCAAAACCGTGGAATTTAGGGAAGCTCTGCCAAAATCCGCCGTGGGTAAAATCCTGAGGAAGGTTCTCCGGGAAGAGGAGGCCAAGAAGGGTTAGAGCGTTTGTCATAAATGAGACCTTTGCAAAACAAGTAATTTTGTTGAAATCGCGGAAGGTGAAAATTTAACCCGCAGGAATATTACTAATATTTCGAGGCCTTAATTTTGAGCCTGGCAAAGAGGCCAGCCAAAGGACGATGTTTTGCAGATGTCTCTAATTATTTTTGTAAACGAGTAAGGGGAGCTTCGTATTGAAAAGCTCCCTTTTTTTCAAACCAGAAATGGTTTCAGTTTATTGAAGAGTATCTGGTGGCCCCGGGCGTCGACATGAGTTTCATCTATCGCTAACTCTTCCAGGTCAACGTCTTCGTCAAAGGGAACCACAAGATGAACATTCGGGAACCGGGCCGCTACTTCCCGGTATATATCATTGTAAAGGGTTACATTTTCCGTAATGTGCGGACTTTTACCTTGAAACAATTTTGTGGCCCTGGAAATTAAAAAAACAATGACCTTGACGTTCATTTTCCGGGCCCTTTCAAAATAATTCATTAAATTGTTTCTGAAACCATCAGGGCTGACATCCGTTATTTTAGGATTACGTCCCCGTCGCTTCTTTATAAAATTCACGTAATCAAGCCTGAACCTGCGTGGTAGTATCCGGTTCAAAAAGAAGAATTCAAATCCTGTTTTCTTAAATAAACGCGGCGCGCACTCAGCCATCCCGAGCTGCAATACCACCAGGTCCGGCTCGTACATTTCGAGGAGGTCCACGCCTCCCCCACCCTCTGTCACAAGCCTCAAACTGGTGGAGCCTCGATCAGATTTATCCAGAAAATCATAATCAGGAAACGCCTGTTTGAGTAGATAAATCCAGGTCTCTTCGTATTTTGCCTCAGGCCTTGGCATGGCCATCGAGTCTGTGATTAATAGAACCCTTTTGCCATTTTTCATATAAACTCTAACCTCAGCCATCAAAGATGCGTCTAAATATGCCTGAATCAACCTGTATGGGCAACCTTCACTTTAACCTCTTTGTCAAATAAGTAAACCGCCGCTGCGTGCGGTTATTCCTGATCGCTGTGGCCAGCGCCTTTCTGGAACCGACCAGCACGACCAGCTTCCGGCCCCTGGTCACAGCCGTATAGATTAAATTCCGCTGCAAGAGCAGGTAATGCTGAAACAGAAGCGGGATGACCACAGCCGGGTATTCGGAACCCTGGGATTTGTGGATGGAGATGGCATAGGCAAGGACAACCTGGTCCAGATCGGTGTAGCCGTAGGCCACTTTCCGGTCATCAAAGGAAATAATCACCTCCTGTAATTCCTGATCAATACGGGCAATCCGGCCTATATCGCCATTGAATACGTCTTTTTCATAATCGTTCCTAATCTGCATGACCTTATCACCGACGCGAAAAACCTTTGCGCCTCGCCTTAAACCGCCCTCTTTCGGATTGAGGACCTCGGCGAGTTTCAAATTCAGGTTTCCCGCTCCCACGATTCCTCGATGCATAGGTGTGAGCACCTGAATGTTCTCGACCGAATCGAAACCAAAACGTTTCGGGATACGATCCCTTGTCAGTTCGATGATGATTCTCAGGACTTCCTCTGGGTCTTCCTGCTCGATGAAGTAAAAATCACTCAGTTCTTTTTTTAGAGGTCTCAGTTCAGGCAGCCGGCCTTGATTGATTTTATGCGCGTTGATAATGATCGAACTTTGTTCGGCCTGACGAAAGATATCTTTTAGCCGCACCACAGGCACAACTTTGGAGGCGATGATATCGTTCAGGACATTTCCCGCGCCTACTGAAGGAAGCTGATTCACGTCACCCACCAAAATGAAAGTGGCTCCCGGAGGAACAGCCTTCAGGAGGTGGTGCATCAAGGTCACGTCTATCATCGAGGCTTCATCCACAATCAGCAGGTCACATTTCAACGGCTCCCGGCCGTTCTTCTGAAAACCTCTCTTTCGAACGTTGAACTTGAGCATACGGTGGATCGTTTTGGCCTCAAGCCCGGTTGCCTCGCTCATCCGTTTGGCCGCCCGACCCGTTGGAGCGGCCAGCATGACGGAAACCCCGATTCGTCTGAAGATTTTTGTCACCGCGTTGATCAGGGTGGTCTTACCGGTGCCCGGTCCGCCGGTGATCACCATGACCTTGTCCGTGGCGGCTCGCTTAATGGCCTCGATCTGTCCCCTGGCCAGGCGAATATCAAGCCGACGCTGGACCCATTCCATGGCCCTGTTAGCATCGATTTTTCGAATCGATTTTGGAGTGGTCAAAAGATTCTTTAAACTATCGGCCACGCCGGTTTCGCTCACATGAAAAGGCTTCAGATAGACCGCCTTGTTATCCTCTTTGTAATCCTCAACCCTGTTTAATTCCTCTATGACGATCTGCTCCCGAAAGGAAGCAACAGCGAACGCCTCTAAAATAATTTTGCGGTCAATGTTCAGAATTTCCTGGCACTTTTGAATCAAAGCTTCATAAGGGTAGTAAACATGACCTTCATCGGAAAGCTGGTTAAGGGCATAAATGACGCCCGCTTCCGCCCGCAGTTTGGAGTTTTTAGGAAACCCCATTTTTTCGGCGATCTGATCCGCGGTCACGAATCCAATGCCAAAGATGTCCGAGGCCAACCGGTATGGATTCTCCCGCACGAGCTGAACGGCTTGATTGCCATATTGCTTGAAAATCTTGGCGGCGTAGCTGGCGCTCACACCATGGGACTGAAGAAAGAGCATGACATCGCGGATTTCCTTTTGCTCTTCCCAGGCACGCGCGATCATGGCCATTCGCTTCTGGCCGATTCCCTCAACCTGAGCGAGTTTCTCAAAATCTTTTTCAATAATCTCCAGGGTACGTTGGCCGAATTTTTCGACGATCCTCCCGGCCATGACAGACCCAATCCCTCTGATAAGACCCGATCCCAGGTATTTTTTAATGCCGTCAACAGTGGCGGGAATCACAATTGTATATTGAGCTATCTTGAACTGCTCACCAAATTTTGGGTGATAGTCCCATTCCCCCGTCATTTTGATGATCTCACCCGGTGTAAGAGGCAGCATGTTCCCAACCACGGTCACCAGGTCTTGACGGCCTTTCACCTTGACTTTAGCAATGGTAAAGCCGTTTTCTTCATTCACATATGTGATTCTTTCGGTCTGTCCCTCAAGATCGGTAAGCATTTTTTACCTTTGGTTATAATAGCTAGACTCTTTATATCATAATTGATCTGTTTGAGGAAAGCGGTACATGAAGGGAGAATTGTTTCTGCTTGACTACGAGTAACCGTTAAACTAATGTCAATTTAATCATCAACACTGTCCATCTGTAGCGCCCGGGACCATATAGGGGGATTTTGCTTACACTCTTTTAAGAGAAGGGGGAGAAAATGAGAAAATTTATTTCATTTTTCATTATTTTATTTCTCGTCATGGCGATTCCTCAGTCAAACCTTTGCGCAAAAAATGTAACCTTTAAGTGGTTTGGTCAGGCCTGCTTTTTAATAGTCACCTCTAATTTTACCAAAATAATTTTGGATCCAATCAGGTTCGGAAGGTATCGAGTTCCCGCAGAAATAACTCCGGATATTGTCACCGTGAGTCATGAGCACATGGACCACAACAAAGCGGATAGCCTTTCCGGCAGCCCTGTGGTAATCAGGGGCCTGACTTCCGCGGCCGATGAATTCGCAGAGATTAACCGGCAGGTAAAAGATGTGAAGATTTATAACGTCGCCTCATATCATGACAGTTCGCAAGGTGAGGAGCGAGGTTTGAACGCTGTTTTTGTTTTGGAATTCGACGGATTGCGTTTGGCTCATCTGGGAGACCTTGGCCATACGCTTACCGAGAAACAAATTATAAAGATCGGCAAGGTGGATATAGTGATGATCCCGGTGGGCGGGAAGTACACCATCTATGGAGATGACGCGCACAAGGTCATTGAGCAGCTCAAACCCAAAATGATCGTTTTCCCCATGCATTTCAAGACAAAAGCCGCCGGATTCCTGCCTTACAGCGCTGAAGATTTTGTGGCCGGGAAGAAAAACGTCATCAGGGTCGAAGACAGCGGTTATGAATTAGACTTAATAAATCCGCCGCAAAAGATGCAGTATGTGATCCTTGATTACAAGTAGTTTGAGACCTTTGCAAAACTTCGTCCTTTAGCCGACCTCATGAGCGCCGCTTCGCTGACGCTGCCAGCGGCATATGTCGTACGAAAAATTAAGTCCTCGAAATACTTGGCAATATTCCTGTGGGTTAATTTTTCGCCTTCCGCGATTTCAACAAAATTACTGATTTTGCAGAGGTCTCTATTCAATCATTTCCTGTAACCGGAGAAATTAATTTGGACAACAGCTTGACAAATATCATTTTGGAGGGTACATTTCGAGATATGTCGAACTATAATAATGAAAAAATCGCCCAATTCGCCGAAATCTTCAAAGCGCTATCCAACCCCAACCGGTTAAAGATATTCCTGCGCCTCGTCTCCTGCTGTCAGCCCGGAACAATCTCAAGTATTAATCAAAACTCCGAATCCGAAGGATGCGCTTGCGTGGGTGATCTTGGCCAGGACATGGGTATAGTACCGTCCACGATTTCCCACCATATCAAGGAACTTCGGCAGACCGGTCTTATCCGCATGGAACGGCGGGGACAGAAAATCGAATGCTGGGTGGATCCGCAAATTTTAACAACCCTAAAAGATTTTTTTTCGTAACAAAGACAAGTTGCTTTTATTAATTTTATTAAATGGCTGGCAAATAATTAATTTAACTCAATTTAAACAATTCCTTAAAACGTAAAGACTCTGATTTTTTTATCAGGGAAAGGGGATGGAAAAATGAACGACACAAACCAAACAAACTCATCATCCACAAAAGAGGCTTGGTGTTCTAACTTAAAATTCCCCTGTGGTGACTTTGCAAAAATGTCCCAGATGATGAAAAACTTCTGCGGCGGCGAAGAAGGCGGTTTTAATTGCAAGGCAATGATGCAAAAGATGTGCTGCGGAACCTCAGGGGAGTCAAACGGGAACTAATTTCATAAATAAAAAATTTTTACTTAACTTTTCGATAGTTGTCGAAGCTTGATAATGAGGAGATAAAAATGAAAAACAAAAACCCTGACGA
>JAFDLS010000007.1 GCA_019306365.1 Deltaproteobacteria bacterium | reverse complement strand
CCTGTTCGACGGTAAATATTATACCCAGCCAGGTCTCGCAATTGCCTGCCGTCTATCAAACGATCCGGGGGCGGCCAGGTGAGGGTGACTTGCCGGTCGTCAGTTTTAAAGTTAATCGCGTCCGGCGGCCGGCTGGGGCTGTCATAATAAATAACAAGGTTTTGGGACTTGGTATTATCATATCGCCCTTTGTGATCATGAGCAAAAATTCGATAATGGTAAACGTGACCCGGAGACAGTCTATCCTTATAGGTATAAGTACCGGCCCATATATCACTGGATTTTTCCATTTTTTTCGCCTTGAAGCGAATGCGCTGCGTGTAAGTCACGGGACAGCCGGGACAGAAACCGGGTTCTAGCCGATTCTCGCTGCGATCCAGAAAAAACCCCCCAAATTTACTTAACGGTTTACCCAACTGGTTTTTTAAGGGCGCTTTGAAGCTGATGACCAACAACCCATCCTCATTAAAATAGTATTTAAGAGCTGAAACGCTGGTCGGCAGTAAATAGCGCCCCGGCTGCGGAGGCGCTTTGACTCCACAAGCAGACCCCAGAGCCATAATCATGGCTGAGGATAATATGGCTATGATAAATTTTCTCACAGCTTGATTACGAATCGAGCTCTTCAAGAGCTTTTTCAAGAGCGGCCTTGACTTGCTGAGGCGCGGTTCCGCCTGTCGAAACCCTGGCCTTCACCGACGCTTCCAGAGTCAGCTCCTTTTTAATTCCCGGCTTGACTCCAGGACAGAGCCGTATCAATTCACTTTCATCAAGATCCGTCAGAGCCATATTATTCTCCAGACAATGCCGGACCAGTTGTCCAACCTGCGCGTGAGCCTGACGGAAGGGTATTCCCTGCTTGACGAGTTGGTCGGCCAGGTCCGTGGCTGTAATATAAGGATCATCTGCCGCCGCGCGCATGTTTTCACTCTTGAAGGCCAGGCGAGAAACCAGGCGGCTCATGAGCGGCAGGATCTGTGACAATGTTTCGACCGTATCAAAGAGCGGCTCTTTATCCTCCTGGAGGTCCCGGTTGTAGGAAAGCGGCAGGCCTTTCATGACAGTAAGCAGGCCCATTAAGTTCCCGTAAACCCGGCCGGTTTTGCCTCTAACTAACTCGGGAATATCGGGGTTTTTTTTCTGCGGCATTATGGATGAACCGGTACACAGCTCGTCCGGCAGATCAACAAAGCCGAACTCTGAAGTAGCCCAGAGGATGATATCCTCTGAGAACCTGGAGAGATGCATCATCAGCATGGCGGCTCCGGCCAGGAATTCGATGATGTAGTCCCGATCTGATACACCGTCCAGACTGTTGGCTACGACCCGGGAAAAACCCAATTCTTTGGCCACGAATTTCATGTCAATCGGAAGCCCGGTTCCGGCCAGCGCCGCGCTGCCCAGAGGCATGACATCCACTCTTACGGAAAGATCCTCAAGGCGAGACATATCGCGTTTGAGCATTTCATTGTAGGCCATAAGATGATGGGCCAACAATACGGGTTGGGCCCGCTGAAGATGGGTGTAGCCGGGCATAATCAGGTCCTGACCGGCCAGGCCCTGCCGGACCAGTGAAAGCCGTAATTCCTTGATACCTCCATGGATGATTTTCAAAGCGTCTTTAAGGTAAAGCCGTGTGTCCAGCGCGACCTGATCGTTACGGCTGCGGGCGGTATGTAGTTTTTCTCCAACCTTGCCGATTTTTTTCACCAGAGCCCGTTCGATATTCATGTGGACGTCTTCGAGTTTGGGGTCCCATTCAAACCGGTCCGCTTTAATTTCAGTCTCAATCTCTTGAAGCCCTTTAATTATAAGCTTTGCCTCACCCTGAGAGAGAAGACTGACCTTGCCCAGCATTTTGGCGTGAGCGATACTGCCAGCGATATCATATGGATAAAGCCGATAGTCAAAATGAACCGAGGCTGAGAACGATTCAAGCAGATCGTCCGTGGCTTGTGTGAATCGCCCCCCCCATGGTTTGGCCCCTGATTTTTTCTTTTCAGCCATTTTGATTCGTTTTTAATCCCTAAGAAGACGGTTAATCTTGAGTCGAAGACCATTCAAACGGATAAAGCCTTCCGCATCCTTTTGCTTATAAACCATATCCTCTTCAAAAGTGGCGAAACCGGTATGATAAAGGGAATGGTCTGAACGGCGTCCGGTCACGATGCAGTTGCCTTTGTAAAGCTTTAGCCTGACAGTTCCGTTCACCTCTTCTTGCGTTGAATCGATAAAAGTTTGTAAGACCCTCATTTCCGGTGAAAACCAGAAACCGTTATAAACAAGTTCGGCATATCTGGGGATCAGCTGATCCTTCATATGCATGACCTCACGATCCAGGGTGATGGATTCCAGGGCCCGGTGAGCCGTGTGAAGGATGGTGCCGCCGGGCGTTTCGTATACCCCTCGCGACTTCATGCCCACGAAGCGGTTTTCAACCATGTCGACTCGGCCAATACCGTTTTGCCCGCCGAGCTCGTTCAGCTTGCTCAAAAGACTGGCAGGGGAAAGACTTACCCCGTTCACGGCAAAAGGCACTCCGGCTTCGAAATCTATCTCCACGTAAGTGGCCTTATCCGGTGCGTTTTCCGGCGAAACAGACATGACGAACATGGATTCATCGGGCTCGGTCCAGGGATCTTCCAGGACTCCGCCCTCGAAGCTGATGTGCAGCAGATTGCGGTCACTGCTGTAAGGCTTCTCTTTTGTAACCGAGACCGGAATCTCGTATTTACGAGCGAAGTTAATCAGATCGGAACGGGATTTAAAATCCCAATCACGCCAGGGAGCGACTATAACCAAAGACGGTTCCAGGGCCATATAAGTCAGCTCAAAGCGAACCTGGTCGTTACCTTTGCCCGTGGCGCCGTGAGCCACGCCGTCTGCGTTTTCTTTCCGGGCGATTTCCACCTGACGTTTGGCAATTAAGGGCCTGGCCAGGGAAGTCCCTAGGAGATATGCGCCTTCATAAACAGCGTTAGCCTTGAGGGCCGGGAACACGTAATCCCGTACAAACTCTTCTCTGAGATCATCGATATAGACCGCGCTCGCGCCGGTGGCTTTAGCCTTCACGTCGAGTCCGCTTAATTCCTGATCTCCCTGGCCGAGGTCCGCGGCAAAAGCAACTACCTCAGCTTTATATTCCTCACATAACCATTTTAATATAACGGACGTATCCAGGCCCCCTGAATAGGCCAGAATTATTTTACTTGCTTTTTTCAATTTATTTACCTCCGATAACTTAACACTGTGTTCCCTGGATCAAGAATTTTAGCAGAGCCTTCTGGGCGTGCAGTTTATTTCCCGCCTGTTCAAAGGCCACAGATTGGGGACCCTCTAATACTTCAGCCGTAATCTCCTCACCCAGATGAGCGGGCAGACAATGCAATACAATTGCCTCCGGTCCGGCCTGTGCGAGCAGTTTTGAATTTATCTGAAATTTTCGGAAGGCCTCGACCCTCACTTCAGCTTCGTTTTCTTGACCCATGCTGGCCCAAACATCCGTGTTGATAACCTCAGCGCCCGCAATCGCTTCGATCGGATCACGGGTTATTGTTATAGGTTTTTCGGATGCTGCTCTGGCTTGCTCCAGGATTTCCGAGCTCGGATCATAACCCTCAGGAACGGCCAGGGCCAGTTCGAATCCCATCAGGGCGGCAGCTTTGATCCAGGATTGCGCCATATTATTACCGTCCCCAATCCAGGCCACTTTCAAATCTTGAAGATTGCCTTTTTTCTCCCAAACAGTGAACATGTCTGAGAGTATCTGACAGGGATGGTACATGTCAGTCAACGCGTTAATTATAGGAATAGAGGCATATTTTGCCATTTCTTCCAATTCGGCCTGATCGTACGTTCGGATAACCAGGGCGTGAACGTAAGAGGAAAGAACCCTGGCTGCGTGAGAGATCGGCTCGTTTCTGGACAGCTGAGTTTCCGACCGATGCAGAAAGACGACTGATCCTCCAAGTTCATAGACTCCGGCTTCAAAAGAAACCCTGGTCCTTGTCGACGGCTTGTCAAAGAGCATACCAATGGTACGGCGGGCGAGCAGCGTGCTGTTTTCTTTGCCTCTCTTAGCCTTTAATCCGGCTGTTTCATCAAATAGTGATAAAACCTCTGACCGCGACAAGTCATTTATTGTGAGGAAATCTCTTTTCATAACTTACACCTCTTGCTGAGCGGCTACCGCCGCCAATGTTTCCTCCAGAACGGGCATCAATAAATCCACCTCGACTTCGGTAATTATCAGTGGCGGAAGGAAACGCAGAACTTTTTCTTGGAGGCAATTAATTAAAAATCCTTTGTTTATTAATTTAGCCACGACCTCGGCCCCAGGAAAATCCAGCTGAACCCCCAGGATAAGCCCCTGACCCCTGACTTCCTTCACGTAGTCATATTTTGTAACAAGGTCTGAAAGGCGAGATTTAAAATAAGCGCCCACTCGTTTGACCTGGTCCAGGAAACCGGGCTCCAGCATCTTTTCTACCACATAAAGAGCTGCCGCTGTAACCAGGGGAGTTCCGCCAAAAGTTGAGGCGTGGGTCCCCGGGCCAAAAGCCTGAGCCACCTCCTCCCTGGCCAGAGCGGCTCCGATGGGCAGCCCATTAGCCAGGGCTTTAGCCAGAGTCATGATGTCCGGCTCCACGCCGTAAAGCTGATGGGCGAACATGGCTCCAGTCCTGCCCATCCCAACCTGAATCTCGTCGAAAATCAGCAGGACGTCACGGGAACGGCAGAGTTCAGCCAGCTTGGATAAATAACCGGCTTCAGCCTCATTAACCCCGCCCTCCCCTTGAATAGGTTCGATCATAACCGCGCAGGTCTCCTCGCTCAAGGCTTGTTCCAGCGCGGTTAGGTCGTTGAAAGGCAGGTAAGTAAAACCCTCGACCAGCGGTTTAAACCCATGATGCTTGTCCGTCTGAGCCGTGGCTGTGAGCGTGAGCATGGTCCGGCCGTGAAAGGAATTACCCATGGTTATTATCTGGTGACGGCCTAGCCCGTATTTGTCAAATGAATATTTCCTGACCAGCTTTATCGCCGCTTCATTGGCCTCAGCGCCGCTGTTTGCGAAAAAGACCCTGTCTGCGAAACAGTTTTCAGTTAAAACTTTGGCCAGTTTAACTTGCGGTTCAGTATAGTAAAGATTGGAGACGTGAACCAGGGTCCTGGCTTGATCCGTTATAATATCAGCCAGAGCCGGATTTGAGTGACCAAGGCTGGTGACAGCCAATCCGGAAACGAAATCCAGGTACTCATTGCCTTCAGGGTCATAGACCCTGGCTCCTTGGCCTCGCGCCAGGGCCAGATCGTAGCGGCCGTATGTCTTCATCAATACTTTTTCAGCCAGTGTCTTAATCTCGTTTGAATTCATGGTAAACTCGACGCTCCTAATCTTTTATTATTTCGGTTCCAATACCAAGGTCTGTGAAAATTTCCAACAGCACGGCATGAGCTTTTCGTCCATCCAGGATATGGGCCTTAAGCGCTCCACCAGCCAACGCATCGGCACAGCAGGCAAGTTTTGGCAGCATGCCTCCGGTAATGATGCCTTTCTCTTCTAAAGTCTTGATTTCTTTAACCTGGATTGAACTAATGATCCGGCTCTGCTGATCAAGAACTCCTTCCACGTCCGTGAGTAGAATCAATTTTTCCGCTGATAAGGCCGCCGCCACATTTCCGGCCACAATGTCAGCGTTAATATTGTATGTTTCTCCGTCACTGCCAACGCCGATTGGAGCGATGACAGGGATAAAATTATCTTTTTTTAAAACCTCCAGTATTTCTTGATCTATTGTTTCCACCTGCCCGACGTGTCCGATGTCGATGATTTCAGGAGGTCTTTCACCATCATGCCGGGTAATCCGCATCTTGCTGGCCTTGATCAAACGCGCGTCCTTGCCTGTCAGTCCAACCGCTCTGCCGCCATGCTGGTTTATCAGGCTAACTATTTCCTTATTGATTTTGCCTCCCAGAACCATCTCCACCACGTCCATGGTTTCACCGTCAGTGACGCGCATTCCGCCGACAAAGGTGGATTCGATATTCATTAGCTTAAGGACCTTGCCAATCTGAGGGCCTCCGCCATGTATGATTACCGGATTGAGACCAATGTATTTAAGCAGAACTATATCCTGCGCAAACCCGTGTTTGAGTTCCTCGTCGACCATGGCGTGTCCGCCATACTTAATAACGATGGTCTTGTTCGCAAAACGGCGAATGTAAGGTAAGGCCTCGATCAAGACTCGCGCACGGTCTTCATCACGAAAGGTAAATTTTTCTTCTTTTTTTGTCATAGTATATACCGGCTAAGATCTACGTTAACCATTACGTCCTCTAGCTTGTCCTTAACGTACTGGGCGTTGATAACGATTTTTTCAGTACTGAGATCCGGGGCCTCAAAGGAAATCTCGTCTAAAAGCCGCTCCATGACCGTATGCAGCCGCCGCGCGCCGATATTCTCGGTCTGCTCATTCACTCCAAAAGCGATGTTAGCTATTTCAGCGATCGCGTCTTCAGTAAAATCCAGTTCAACTCCCTCAGTGGCCAAAAGAGCCTTGTACTGCGTGATCAGGGCGTTTTCCGGTTCAGTCAGAATTTGAATAAAGTCATCCTTACTCAAAGAACCCAGTTCAACCCGGATGGGGAAGCGGCCTTGTAATTCCGGCACCAGATCCGAGGGCTTGCTGACATGGAAAGCCCCTGAAGCGATAAACAAAATATGATCGGTTCTGGTCATACCGTATTTGGTGGCGACTGTTGATCCTTCGACCAGAGGCAGTAAGTCCCGCTGGACGCCTTCCCGTGAGACATCAGGCCCGTGAGACTGCTCCCGTCCGGCGATTTTGTCAATTTCATCAAGGAAGATTATCCCTGACTGCTCCACCCGGTTAATGGCGGTTTCCACAACTTTGTCCATGTCAATCAAGCTCTGGGCTTCTTCCTGGGCAAGAAGCTGTATGGCTTCATGTATCCGCATCTTGCGCAGTTTGGTTTTTTTCGGAAAAATGTTGCCGAATATGTCTTTCAGGTTAACATCCATTTCCTCCAGACCAAGGCTGCTGAACACCTCAACAACGGGACGGGCGCTATCAGTAACCTCTACGTCGACAAAACGCTCATCCAGCTTACCGTCCCTGAGCAGGCGGCGCAGCTTTTCACGTGTAGCGTTATGCTGATCCTCGGAGATATCCTGACCTGTTCGCACAACCTCGAGCGATCCTTCCCAGCTTGCGACTTCTCCCTGCGGATCCCGGCTTGAGCCACGCGGCAGAAGAATGTCGAGAATTCTCTCTTCAGCGATCTCTGAAGCGCGGTCTTCCACTTTTTTTCGTTCTTCCGCTTTTACCATGTTTACGGCCAGTTCAGCCAGGTCCCTGATCATGGACTCTACGTCTCGTCCCACGTAGCCCACTTCAGTGAACTTTGATGCTTCGACCTTCAAAAATGGGGACTGGGCCATGCGGGCCAAACGCCGTGCAATTTCCGTCTTCCCCACGCCGGTGGGGCCGATCATGATAATATTTTTTGGGGCGATTTCATCCCGCAGTTCTCTGGGGACCTGCTGCCTTCGCCAGCGGTTACGCAAGGCAATGGCTACCGCCCGTTTGGCCTTGTCCTGACCTATAATAAAACGATCCAATTCGGACACGATTTCTTTTGGTGTAAGTTGATCCATTTGTTCAGACAATTTTCTTAGAGCTCCTCAATAGAAAAATTCTCGTTTGTATATATGCAGATTCCCGCGGCGACACGCATGGCCTCTTCAATTATGCTCCTGGCGTCAAGATCCGTGTGTTTTATTAAAGCACGGGCCGCGGCCAGGGCAAAAGGACCGCCTGAACCTATAGCGGCCAAGCCATCATCAGGCTCAATGACGTCGCCGGTACCGGAGATAATCAGGGAGTGGTCTCGATCCACAGCTATCAGAAGGGCTTCGAGGCGGCGAAGGCTTTTATCCGTACGCCAGTCTTTAGCCAGTTCCACCGCACTCCGGACCAGATTGCCTTGATACTGCTCCAGTTTTTTTTCAAACCGCTCAAATAAAGTAAACGCGTCCGCGCTGGCCCCGGCAAATCCCGTGAGAACTTTATCATGATACAATCGCCGAATCTTACTCGCTTCCTGCTTCATGATGGTTTCGTTAAAGGTCACCTGACCGTCCCCGGCAATGGCGACTTTCCCTTTATGGCTCACGGCCAGGATGGTTGTTGATTTTATTCGTAATTCATTTTTCATGTTGACCAACTCCTTGTTCTCCCTCTTTTTTATTTCTCGCGCGAGGATGAGCAGAGTCGTAAACCTCCATCAGGTAGTCCATATTCGTATGTGTATAAACCTGAGTAGTAGACAGGCTGACGTGCCCCAGCAGTTCCTGAATGGCCCTGATGTCCGCCCCGGCCTGGAGCATATGAGTCGCAAAGGTATGTCTGAGCGAATGAGGCGAAAGACCTCTCTCCAGGCTCAGCCGGGTGATATAGTGTTCAAACCGGCGTCTGAGTACCCTGTCATTTAGCCGTCCCCCGCGTTTTCCCAGAAAGAGCGCGGAAACATCTTTCTTTTTCTTCGGAGAGCCTAATTCAGTGCGAACAGCTAAATAATCCCGTAAGGCCTCCACGGCTTTAGCTCCCAGCGGAACGATCCGCTCCTTCCCGCCTTTACCCATGACAAGCACCAGGCCCTGTTTCAGGTCCAGATCATCCAGGTCTAGACTGACCAGTTCGGCAATACGCAGCCCAGAGGAATACAGGAGTTCCATGGCGGCGCGATCCCGCATGCCGTCGGGGGTGTTGGTATCTGGAGCTTCCATCAAGGCAAAGGCCTCATCCACGTTTAAAAAGCCTGGCTGCTTTTTCTGTCTTCGCGGCGGAACCACCTGCATGGCCGGATTGACAGTTAAATGCCCCTCGCGAATCATGAACCTGAAAAAAGTCCGCAGGGTGGATAACTTCCGAGCCAGAGAGGTATTCTTGTTTTTCTTGTGCAGGCTGAAGAGATAAGCGCGCACCTCGTTTTTGGTGATCTCCTCCAATGTGTTTATCCCGCGCTTCTGGTCGGAAAAACGGAAAAATTCCCTTACATCCCTGAGGTACGCCAGGACGGTGTTATCCGCCCGCCCTCTTATGAGCGACAAGTAGTTTGAAAATTCTGTAACTAATGACTCATTAAGTACCACTGCCACGCCGTTCTCCGTTAAACCGCCGAAGAGAAAAGTGTAATTTTAACAAAATAGTTAGAAAAGGCAAATATATTTTTTCAATTATTAGCGAGTTTTAATGAAGAATGGAACCATGATGGAAAGGACGCTTCAACGAAGGGAAAAGTATAAATAATCAGGCATTGAAAGGTAATCGCTTAAAGGTGTTAAAGATTGATAACAATTTTCCATTCGCAAGGCTTTAATAAGGGTAAAGGCTCAAACTTTTATGGTGTTTCCCATTTTTGATGAATCAAGTGAACCATTCGGTTTTTAACTTCCTCAACTCCCAAGCCTGTAGAATCAATTATTATCGCGTCTTCAGCCGGACGAAGCGGTGACAGCGCTCTTGTTGAATCCGCCTGATCCCTCGCGATCATATCATTGGTGACCTGTTCAAGGCTGACTTTTACACCATCTCCAAGAAGCTCTTCGTATCTTCTCCTGGCTCTTTCCTGGGGTGAGGCTTCTAAGAAAAATTTAACTCCGGCACCGGGAAAGACAACCGTACCCATGTCTCGGCCTTCAGCGACCACGCGGCCGGTCTCACCAATTTTCCTCTGCAGATCCACCATGGCTCTCCGGACAATCGCCTGGGCCGAAACAGCCGAAGCGAGCCCACTGATCCTGGGTTCTCGAATTTCAGCGGTTACTTCCAGTTCACCAAGGAAAATGCGAGTTGTACTCAACCCGGGCTTGACCCTTAGATCCAGTTCGGTCAGAACCTCAGTAAGCCCGGGCTCATCACTCACGTCCTTTCCGGCTTTTTCAGCAGCCAGGGCCACGGCCCGATACATGGCCCCGGTGTCCAGATAAGTCCAGCGCAGGTGATTGGCCAGCCCTCGAGCCATGGTGCTTTTGCCCGCGCCGGCCGGCCCGTCAATGGTAATAATTTTTTCTTCGTTTGCCATTTCGCTCAAAGGTCCAATATTCCCTGAAGCGTTTTAATGAAACGTTCGTTTTCCTCTGGTGAACCGATGGTGAGGCGAATAGTCCGTTTGAGCCCATAACCCTCCATAGAGCGGACGATTATCCCTTTCTTGAGGAAATAGTCAACGACTTCTGTTATCGGTTTATCCAACTCTATCAGGAAGTAATTGGTTTGACACCGACGGTACCTCAGCCCCAGCCTGTCTAACTCGGACCAGACATAATCCAGGCCAGACCAGGTGACGTTTCGTGTTTTTTCATAAAACTCCTTATCCTCAAGAGCGGCGATAGCTCCAATTTGAGCCAGAGAGTTTATATTGAAAGGTTGCCTTACTCTATCCAGATAATCGATCAGCTCCGCGTGGCCGATACCATAGCCGATGCGAAGGCCGGCCAAACCGTAGGCTTTGGAAAAGGTTCGCAAAAACACAACCGGCTGATCACCGTTAATTAGTTCACCGGGTTCGATGAGCTCCGCGTTTCGCGCAAAGTCCCGATAAGCCTCATCAAGAGCCAGAACAGTGGTTCTGGGGAGATCCGCAATAAAGGATTTCAGTTCATTAGCGGGAGTCAGAGAACCGGATGGATTGTTTGGATTATCCAAAAAAATAAGTCTGGTATCTTCGTCCACGGCCTTACCAATGCCGGTCAGATCATGCTGAAAATTTTTCAGCGGCACCTGCATGAGCCTGCCGCTGGCAACCTGAACTACCTTGGAATAATACAGAAAGGTTGGGTCGGATATTATAACCTTCTGTCTCGGGCGCAAGAAGGCATGCACTGAGAGTTCAATGATCTCGTCGGAACCGTTGCCCAGGATAATGTTTGCCATGTCCAGTCCCAGATGTTCGGCCAGGGCCTGTTTGAGCTGAAAGCCGCTGGCGTCTGGATACCGGTTTAATTGAGGCAAGGCGGCTGTCATAGCCTCCAGTGCGCGAGGAGACGGTCCCAGGGGATTTTCATTGGAAGCCATTTTTATGACGCCGGTAATGCCCAGTTCGCGTTCCACCTCCTCGATTGGTTTGCCAGGCGGATATGGCTCCAGCGAGGCGATGTCTTCGGTAATTAGATATTCAAACATGATTTTATCCACTCTTTGTTCTGATTTGCCTGATTTTTCTCTGGCTTTTTTGAAGATACAAGGGCTTAAAGATCCTTACTTAGCGCGCTGCTCATTTATCCTGACCTCTATGTTTTGTTCAAGCATATGATCTACCCTCCTGTAATAAGCAAACGATTCCCATCTTGCCTTATAAAAAAAATTGTGTCAATTTCTTGAACCCAATAAGTGAACTACCACCGAGCTTGCTCGGTGGTAGTTCACTTTTTCCAGACTCGATTTACTTGTGTACAGCAGTTTTACTTGGTAGATTAAATTAAAGTTCCTTTTACCACCTATCATTCACTTCAATCCCGGAGGACTGCATGAAAAATTATATTATCATTGGAAATGGAGCTGCCGGGGCGACTGCGGCGCGTAAAATTAGAGAAGCTGACTCAGAAGGATCAATTACGATTTTTTCCGCTGAAGGCGACCCTTTCTACTATAGACCTCGTTTACCGGATTTTATCGCCGGAATTGTCGAACTCCCAAAAATTACCTTACAAAATTCGGACTGGTACGCTTCCCGGCAGATAGATTTGCATCTGGGGGAAATGGCTGCCGAAATTGATTCCTCAGCCCGGGAAGTCAGATCAGAGAAGGGCGAGGTGTTCGGGTATGATGCCTTGCTGCTGGCCACAGGAGCGAGAAGCTTTATTCCGCCTGTCCCTGGAACCGATAAGGACGGTGTTTACGCTCTCAGAACATTTGATGACGCCCGGTCGATTGCGGCACAGGCCGAAAAGGTGGAAAACGCGATCCTTATCGGTGGCGGCCTCCTTGGCCTGGAGGCTGGCTATGGTTTGACGCGACGGGGACTCAAGGTTAAGGTGGTTGAATTTTTTGACCGGCTTCTGCCTCGTCAGATGGATCTGGCCGGGGCGTTCAAACTTCAGAAGATGTTAGAAGAGATGGGCTTTTCTTTTTATCTTGGAGCGAGAGCCAAGGAGATTATCGGAGAAAAAGCGGTGGAGAGGCTGGCTCTGGAGGACGGGCGGGTTTTAGAAGGAGGCTTGGTCCTTTTTTCAGCTGGAATCAGGCCCAATCTGGATCTGGCCCAGCAGATAGGCCTGGAGGTGGATAAAGGAGTCAAGGTTGATAACCGGCTTATGACCAGCCAGGAAGGAGTCTGGGCCGCCGGAGATTTGATCGAGCATAATGGCCGAGTTTATGGTATCTGGCCTGCGGCCCTGGCGCAAGGAGAAGTGGCTGGCACGAATATGGCGGGTGGTGAGGCCCTTTATCAGGGCACTTTGATGTCAAACTCGCTTAAGGTCGTAGGTGTGAATTTGACGTCAGCCGGTGAAATAGACCCTGAAGGAAAATTGCCATCCGCGGTTTTTGAAGCTGAAGGGGGTTACCGAAAGATAGTTTTAGTAGAAGGACGTATGGCCGGATATATCTTCCTTGGCCTGACGCGAGGGATCAAAGAATGTCAAGCCGCGCTGGAACAGGAGACGGATGTGAGTTCTTTCCTTGAGGAAATGAAAGAAGGGGAGTTTGATTTTTCCAAATTAATTCAGTGATGTATACAATGTGATACATTGTATACATTATGCGTGAAAAAAGATGGGCCTAGGCAAAACGAATAATGGGGGAACCTTAAAAAGGTATCCCCCATTATTCACTCATCTTGACCGCGCACCTTTTAATCGAGCCGGTCTTGAAAGGACTTGGCCTTAAGTGAAAGTAAGACCCGAAGCATTTACGACACAAACCGCATTACTTACCGCTGCTTCCTTCCGGACCTGACGGGGTTCGTAACCGTCTGTTGCGCAAAGTCAGACCCTTTTCAACATAAAACTAGTTACCTTTTAAGTTGAGCCCTCAAAAAGGAATTCAACCCCGCATAAGCGGATTTCGGGTTCAGGGCACCGCTAGCTCCCCGTCTAGCGCGGCCAAGATCAACGATATCTTGAATGAGGCCGCCAATCTTTAAATAAAATACCTCAGGCGATCCCCATCCGGTTCATCGATGATTGTTCATTATATTCGGAGAGCTTTAAAAATCAAGGTTGATTTTACCAACAGCCCTCAAAGAAGATGAAGGCAGATGACTTCGAGGCTATGATTTATCGGTTTTGATCTTTACAACCAGTTAATGCGATTAATATTTTGATCATGTCTAAATAAAGGTTAGTCTCGGCAGGCAATTTGGCCGATCAACCTTGTTTATCTGATCGTTTTCTATTTGACCGTCACGCAGGTACGGTCGGAGGCATGACAGACTTTACTGGACACGCTCCCAAGCAGCAATCCCTTAACCGAACCCATACCGCGGCTGCCGATGACGATTATGTCGAACTCATTTTCCCGAGCGTAATCGATGATCGTTTCAGCCGGGTCGCCTTCCAGCACGGACGAAACGAAGTTTTTAATCCCCGCTTTCCTGGCCTTATCCTCCGCTGCGGAAATAATACCATTTCCAATCGTCCGAAAATACACGCTGACTGGTGAATCCTTGATGCTTTCAGACCTGATGAATTCTTCTATTCCTTCGGGGATCGAACTGACTTTTATAATGTGTAAAAGATGAATCGCGGCGTCATTTTGTCTTGCCATGTTGGCTGCGAATTCTATAGCTTTTTCCGCATGATCGGAGCCATCCACCGGTACCAAAATTTTGTTTACCATCTGTAATGTCCTCTTATCTTTAGAAATTAACAACCAGCTGAATATAAAGATAATTTCGTTCTTCGAGTCCGTCGAGAGCACAAGATAAAATTTAATTTTATTAGAAGCTATCTCAAAATTAGTGTTTTGGTCTAAATCGCGAAGAAAGAAAATTTAACCCGTAGGAATATGTTAAATATTTCGATGACTTAATTTTTCGTACGACATATGCCGCTGCAGCGTTAGCGAAGCGGCGCTCATGAGTTAGGGTAAACAAACTTTTTTGAGATGGCTTCTAAATATTTTAGCAGTGTCTGTATTAACGCTTCTAAATAAAACGATCTAAAATCACAAGCTGTCAATTTATGGTTAACTAAAGAATCAGCCTGCGGAGAAAATCATTCAGCTCAGATGGTCAGGGAAGGCTTGAGGCAAATTTCTTTACTTGTATCTCCCATTCCTGAGTCTGCAATTCTAATCTTATTTTCCCGTCTTCCTGGCAGATGGTTGCCTTCACGAACCCGCCGCCGCCTTCAAAGCTAAGGCAATCCTGGGCATCATCCGTTGTTTCCAGACCCAGGCCTCCTTTTCCGAAAAAAGATTTCAAGCGACTATGGAGTTCGTCATGGGATAATTTTGTTTTTACTTCCAGATTTATCATTGAAACACCTCCATTTCCTTCAGCGCCAACATTCAAATGTTCAACAGCAAAAGGGTATGATCCAGATGAATGCGACTTTTCAAAAAAAGTATTATTAAATCATTAAAGTATTTAAAATATATCTAGCCCAGATACCGGTGTCAATGAAGGCGGTGGAATTAATTCGATATAATTTTTTTAAATCTCCAGGCATCAAATTGATTCAGTTTTTCGGCAAAGGGTTGTGAAATGAACGATAAACTCGGGATGTTCATGCGGAGATTGTGAAAAAATAATAGATTTGGTGATACTAAGGCTCTAACAGCGGCTGTCATGGGATAACAAATACAATTATAGTGAGATCGTGCATCGAGTCGCCCGGCCGCAGGAATAAAGGCCGGGTAAGCAGATCGGATTCCTGAACGGTCGGAAGTGAAAGAGACCGCCTCTAACCGCCCGCCTGCCGCACTAGTCAGCAGGACCCGAAAGATAAAAAACGGAAATGCGGAAAAGGGCAAGATGGCGTTCAAGCAAGGCGGCTCTCTCAGGTGGTTTCTTCCGGGTATGGACCCCGGCGAACCTTTTTATTAGCCGTCACATTCTGTGAGGGGCCGTTCTTACCAGGACGTTAACACAAGCCGGTTTACCCGACTTTAGAGCCCTTTCGATGGCCGGCTTGATCTCGCTTGGATTTTCAACGAATTCGCCATGGCCGCCGAAACTCTCGACCCATTTGTCATACCGCACCAGCCCTAAATCAACGCCCACCAGCCGGTCAGGTCCATAATGATACCATTGAGCGCTCTTGATCATTCCCCAAGCCTGATCGTTGGCCACCACGCAAACGATGGGGATTTTATAACGGACGGCCGTGTCGATCTCGACGGCGTTAAAGCCAAAGGAGCCGTCACCGGTGAACAGGATCACCGGGCGGTCTGGATGAGCCATTTTCATAGCCAGAGCATACGGTAAACCAACACCCAAAGTTCCCATGGGGCCCGTCTGAACACCGATACATTCGCCCGGCCGCTCCGCGGGCAGGGTTTCACCGCCCCACATGCTTACCCATCCGCCATCCACGACATACGAGGCTTCACCACCGGCCACGTCACGAACGCTTTCCGCCAGCTTCTTGGGATGAATCGGGGTTCCTTCAAACTGAGCGCGGCCATGCATCCATTTTTCCGTCGCCTCCACTCTTTTTTTACATCGTCTGACCCATTGACGATCCGGGTTTTCCGGTATTTTTTCTTTCAACTCCTCCAGCACCAGTTTGATGTCGCCGACGATCCCGAGGTCAGCGCCCCGGTTAAAACCAATATTGGTTGAATCAGTATCCACCTGTATGATCTTGGCGGATTTTGAGAAATACTTCCCATAGCCAAGCTGAAAATTCAGCCGTGAACCGAGGAGAATTACGGTATCGGCTATTCCTATGGGGCCCCATATTCCGCAGGAGGGGCCAAGGGAAAGAGGATGTGAATCCGGAATGATGCCGCGCCCGCCCCCTCGGGTAATAACCGGAATTCCCCTATGTTCCGCAAAAGCGGCCAGAACCTCACCCGCCTCTGAAAAACGGCAGCCGGCTCCGGCGATTATCAACGGGCGCTTCGATTGCTCAATGATATCTACGGCTGCCTTTAAGGCACGGGAACTGCCGCTGGGTTTTTCAAGAGTCCGGTAGTTCTTGGGGAATTTCACGCCGGATTTGCTTACTTTCGCTCTAAGAATATCCTGGGGCAGTTCCAGGTAGACCGGTCCGGGCCTTCCGCTCAGGGCGTGCCGGTAGGCCGTGGCGATATATTCCGGTATCCGGTCGGTTTTATGACAGATGCGCGCCCACTTGGTAATTGATTCGAATAAGTTTATTTGGTTGATGTCCTGGAGCGACCCGATATCATTGTCTTTCACATCACTATGTCCGCCCAGGATCAGCATGGGAACCCGGTTCTCATAGGCGTTGGCCACGCCGGTAATGGCATCCGTAAGGCCCGGTCCGGCCGTGACCGCGCAAACTCCCATCTGGCCGGTTGTCAAGGACCATGCTTCAGCCATATGGGCTGCGGCCTGTTCGTGACGCGTACCGATAACTTCGATATCCTCATCCAGACACCCGTCAAAGATGGGGTTGATATGTCCTCCGCAGAGGCCGAACAGATATTTTACGCCCTCCCTCTTTAGCGCGTGGGCCACCAGCTGGCCGCCATGCGGGTTATCCGATTTCAGATCGGCAATATCATAGTCGGGATAAGAAGCAGCCAAGGCCATTCCTGTGCTTGAAAGGCTTTGATGCGACAGTGGCAAAAATCTTCCAGCTGAAAAAAAAGCCGTAGCGCCGCTTATGAGACCCATAAATCTTCTTCGGCTGATTTGTTCTAAAATTTTTTTCATTTTTCCCATATCCTTTCTTTCAAGCTATAAGCCGAAATTATGCGGCAACTGCCGCGTTTCATTTATAATCATCCTTTCGCAACCGCCATCTAACTCGTTGGACCATTTGGGGGTGTTGAAAAGCGCTTTGCCTGCCGTAAAATGACGATTTCTCGTCAAAAATACAAAAGAAAATCCTAATTGTTAATTTTCGAGCATAGTAATCCCTCACATCCCTTTAGATCAAGCAAAAAGCCGGTCATTACCCATACCTAAACACTGCCCGGTAATGATGGCTCAGCGGAAAAGCCGAAGCCACGTGCACCCACCAATACCAGCTGTGGTAGGAGATACGCGACGCGACCTTTACGATCCGTCGGATAAGCCACTCCACGGAACGCCTCGCGTCTTCCCCTTCCATATAGAACTCACGAATAATCTGTAATAGATTATAAGCTAAAATACCCATCTTGAAGATGATAGTACAGCAGTTTTTTCCCTAATTTGCCGCATAATCCAGGTTACATGCTGTTTTGGCGTTTGTCGTAAGGTGGCTTACGAGAATGGCCGAAACTAAATCTTCTTTTACACCAAAGCAAAACGGAACATATTTATGACAAACGTTCTAAATGCGACAGCCCCGTTTTATAAGCGGGGCTGCCGGGATGCCAGGTATATTATCAAAAACTCAAGCTTTGATTATCATGCTAGTGGGTTGGCGGTACAAAATCCGCCGGTCTGACTTCTTTCAGACTGATGGCCTCGTCCGGGCAGGTCACCAGGCAAAGGCCGCACCCCATACATTTCTCAGCATCAATAACGGCCGTGTCATTTTCACCTTCCATGCTGATGGCGTCAAAGAAGCATCTGTCTAAACAGATTTCGCACGAAGAACAGATTTCCTCGTCAACTACCGCCGCGAAACGGCTGGGAATGACGAATTTGCCCAATCCGCCTCTAATTGAAGGCCAGTTGAGACAGCAGTCGGAACAGCAGTTACAAATCACGTGCCCGATAGATCTGGCGTTACTCCCAACGTGCACAAGCCCTTCTTCTTCACACTTCTTCAGCATTTCTATAGTTTCTTCTTTAGTAAGCTGCCGGCCTGTACCTCGTTCTATGGCATAATCAGCGGCCTTGTTAAACTGAAGGCAAACATCCACAGAAGCGCCACAAGATCCGTCAATGACCCGGCAAGAGCAGGGGGTTACCGCCAGATTCCTTGCCTCCTCGACCAGATTCTTTACGTCGTCAAAGGCGTAGATCTGAGTGTCATGCTCCATGGTAATGTTAACCGGAATAACCCGGATTACCGCGTTTGGAAGTTGTTCTTCCAAAACTTTAATTTTTTCAGGCCACTCTTCGGCCATCCATTGTTTCCACAGGTCCAGCATTTTTTTAGGAGGATCAATCATCACCGCGGTTGAATCATGCATTTGAGGCACACTTCGAACACGGTAATACCGGATGCCTGCAGGCTTCCTTGATTTAAAAATCAGCCCCTTCTTGAAGAGGGTATCTATCATGCTTTCGATTTTTTCCTCTGCAAGTCCGGACTTTTCAGCGATTTCCGGGACGGTGGCCGGCGGGGCGGCCGCAAGAAGAAGCTTGGCTTCATCCTCATCGACCAAAGATTCAAAGATGTCAGGTATGAATTTCGAATCACCTGCCCCTATTTCCTGGGCCAGTTTTTGATAAGGTTTTTGTTCGCTCACTGTGCTTTACCTCCTATTAGATTTTTTTTCATCGGTCAGCATCATAAAGTTTCTTAAACAATATTTGGATCTACCGCTTCCATAAATTTTGCCAATTACTCGTACATTGCCGTTTCTCTCATTTTCTCCTGTTTGCTTGAAAAAAGAAATTAACAGAATAAACTACCACCGGCCGTTTTGTTAGCCGGATAGTTACGATTTATATGGGTCTCACTTTCACCTTTCGGCGATTTTATGTCAAGATAAAACGAAAAAGTTTTTAAAAATACCTTTTTAAAACCTTGCCGGCGTCTCCAAATTTGTGTGATTAGATTTATTTAAGATTACTTTTTATGCTGCTGGTTGGTTGTCAGTTAAACAGCAGGATATAATCAAGAAATAGATATGGAGACCTCTGCAAAACTTCGTCCTTTAGCCGAACTCATGAACCCCGCTTCACTGATGCTGCGGCGGCATATGTCAGACTCAAAATTAAGTCCTTGAAATACTTACTTGATAATATTCCTGCGTGTTAAATTTTCGCCTTCCGCGATTTTAACAAAATTACTTGTTTTGCAGAGGTCTCATGATGTTTAATTTTTATTTACTTGAAACTTGATTACTCTAAATTTTTGCTTTGCAAGTAAAGAAGCGAGCTGGCCCGGTATCTCTAACGGAGTGAGGAACAACGACTGATTCGAATCGGTGATCGCTAATCCGGGTATAACAAATTCGATATTTCGATCAGACGGCCGTTCAGACGCTTTGAGGGTTACCCCCCATTTATGTGTCTGCCCTATGGCGGAAAGAATCATTCTAGCCGCTGCGACGGCTCCCTCGTTGGGATTCAAAACAACAACCTTGGCACCTTGCTTTTCAAGTATTTGCTCCAGGTCTTTGGATAGTTTCTGAAAGCGTATCAGGTAATCTGTTCCATTTTTGTTAAAATAAAGGGGTATATTAACGCTCAAGCTGAAATTATCGTCTGTTTGATCGTCTTTAATAACAGGTATGGATAGATCGACTGTGAATTTCTGATCCAATAACTCGAGCAAGGCCATGATGAAGTCAATAATATCCTTTGAGATAATTGTCTCAATATCTGTTTCGATTGGTTCGAGTGAAGACAGAGGCTCAGGCCCGATGAGATTACCTTTGGGGTAAAAGTCAATAACCTTGACCTGCTGTTCGGCCAGGTAAGCGGCGGCTTCGGGGAAGGTGCCTTCTAGCCGGGAAGAAGGCAGATTGAGGATCACAGGCTGCCCGGCGGACAGATCAATTTTTCTGGGAAAGATAAGCCAGTCGCCTTGAAGCTTGATCTTGATTTGTTGTTCAATTATAAACGGCTGGCCTTTTTCATAAAGTCCGGGAAATCCGCATTCCTTGATTAGACGATCCAAAAGTTCGTTTAGTTTTTCTCGCGGCTTCGTCTGGAAGATAGTATATCCCGACCATTCGGCTCGAATCAGTCGTATCACCTGGGCGGGCAGACGCCGGCCCAGATCCAGGATAATGCGGTGGCCGTTGCGTAATTTGATTATCGGGAAGCTGAAAGCGTTAAGCGTGACTTGGCCACCTGATTTAAGAGGCAAAAAGTGCTGTCCGGTAGAAATGAACTGCTCACCGATTCGCGTAAAGATGATGCCAAGCGCGGCCTGGGTAGCAAGTGTTTCTGTTTCAGGCAGTTGAGGCGGTTTAAGGGCCAGGACCTCCTTTTTCCTGGTTGATTTCTTTGGTTTAGTCTTCGGTTTTTTAGCGGAAGGTGGAACCGGGGTTTGCGGCGCTTTTGCTTCGGACTTCGCCTTGGACGCAGCAGCAGTCTTTTCGCTCACCTGTTCTGAAGGTTTTGCCTTAGGAATCTCAACCGAAGAAGGTTTAAATCGCGGCAGCTTGACTAACTGACCAGGATAAATGACATCCCTATTTTTTATTTGAGGATTTAGCCTCATAACTAACTCCATATATTCATTGAATATCAGATTTTCAGGGATGCCTTCTCGTCTGAGATATATGACGAGTCTTTCACCCTCTTTCACTCGTTGAAGCCGATAAGGAATACCACTTTCCACTCCAGTGGCGGCGGGTTTTTTCAAAAATTTGAGTCCATTGATCGGGCCGGTGGGAAGAATCAATTTTTGATCTGGATATATCAGATTGGGATTCTTTAAATTCGGATTCAAGGCTTTAACCAGGTCAAGAATTTCTTCGCTGACGACTAAATGATCGATAACACCTCTCTGCTTCAGGAGCTTGAGTATATAATCTCCCGACTGAACGGAATATTCAGTGCTGCTTATTTTTAATCCTTTGTAATCACGTACAATAATTGTTTTGACTAAAGATATGGTTGGCTCTTCTTCGACTGCAGCCGCGCTGAGGCCATCCAGACCAAATAATAGGCAAATCAACCCGATGAGTAACCTAAATACAAGCCACCTTTTTCGCGTCACAATTTCCTCCGGCCTGGAACAAGAGCCCCGATCAAGAAGTCTGAAAAATGGAACGATTCAGACCAGATCGAAAATTTCATCCTTTTTATTCATCTTGATTCAAAGGTATAGCATGAATCATGATCTTTTTCAAACAGACTTGCCCCTTTTTGAGGAGGGTATATTTTGATCGTCTGTCGCCCTGGTTTTATTAGAAATAATAACCTGCTGGTCCATAAGACAATTTCATTAGTATGGTTTTGAAGCGGGAGTTTCGATGCGTGGTTAAATGGGTAAGGTACAAGATATTGTGCTTAAAAAATAAAAATATACTGCCAGTGGTATTTTCTGCTTTACAAAATTGTTTAATCTTGTTAATCTTTTCGAAATTGACAAGCGCTGCTTCGATCATTCAGTAATGATTACGATCATTTGATCGAACTTGAACGCGAGAAGGTGCCAATGAAAATCACAAGCATGGATATTGTTGGTTTTAAATCTTTCCCGGAGAGGACAAAACTTCTCTTTTCAGAAGGAGTTAGTGCCATAGTAGGGCCAAATGGCTGCGGTAAGAGCAATATCGTGGATGCCTTCCGATGGGTCATGGGAGAACAAAGCGCCAAACAGCTTCGCGGCCGCCAAATGGACGATTTTCTGTTTAGCGGCACGAGAACTCAGCAAGAGGCCGGGCTTGCGGAAGTGGCGTTAACCCTTTCCAATGGGAATGGCCAAGGGCATGAAGGACTCCAGGGGTTGAGTGAGATTAAAGTTACCAGGCGGTTGTATCGCTCTGGAGACAGTGAATACATGATTAACAATCTTCCATGCCGGCTTAAAGATATTATTCAATTGCTCATGGATGCCGGTATGGGAACCAAGGCTTATTCCATTGTTGAGCAGGGACGCATCGGGGCCCTGGTCGACTTCAAGCCTGAAGAGAGGCGGGTTCTTATAGATGAAGCCGCCGGTATCACTCGTTATAAAGCTCAAAAAAAAGAGGCTGAGCGGAAGATCGAGAGCACAGAACAGAATCTGATTCACATCAGTACGCTGATGGCTGAGACCAAGCGCCAGCTTAACAGCATCACCAGGGCATCCAGAAAGGCTGCCCGCTATCAGGCCTTAAAGGCCGAGTTAAAGGACCTTGATCTAAGTCTGGCTTCAATTCAGATGAAGGATCTGGATCTGAAAAAAACTGATTTAAATCAAAAACGAGACGAACTGCAGGCCCGCCTTGTCACACATCTCGCCCGTGTGGAAAAAATGGAGGTTGAGCTGGAAGAGAGACGGCTGGCGATCGCGGAACAGGAAAGGGTTATCCAAACCAAGGCTGATCTTTATTACAGTCTAAAAAATGAGTTCAACACCCTTCGCCAGGAAGAGGAATTTGTCCTGGATCAGATAGAAAGCAACCGTTCTCGACAGCAGGATTTAACAGGGGAGTTGGCTCGGTTAAAGAATCTGCATCAGCTGCGAAGCGAGGAATTGAATCGTATTCAGGAAAATATAGCTCAGTTGGAGATAGATCTGGAGAGTCAGACGGCGCTTTTGGCAGATTCACAGGCTCATTTTAATGATTTAAATCAGAATCATTATTCGGCTGTAACACGAAAAAACGCTTTAAACCAGGAGCTGTCTGAGATTCGGGCCAGGTTAGGCCGCCTGGAAGAGATCATAGCCGCTCACGACCGTATGGCTCGGGATCAGGCCCAAAGGCGTGAAGAGATTATTGTCGAGATTGAGAAACACAAATCTGAATCAGCGCCCTTGGTTGATCAAATCAATGAATTAACTAAAAAAATTGATGAATTGAACTCGTTTAGTAAAGAAATCCAATCCAGTTTGGACGCTAAACGCGAAGAACTCAAATTACATCAAGCGGAATTTGAAACACTCGACCGGAAAGATCGTCAGATTGAGTCCGGCCTGGCGCGAGTTTCATCCAGGCTGGCTACCCTCAAGGACGTCCAGGCCAACTTTGGCTGGTATCCGGAAGAGGTCCAGGCCCTGATGAACTCACCGGAAATGAAGGCTGTCGGGGCTATTGGGCCGCTGGCCGAACAAATCAAAATTCCATCTGGTTACGAAACCGCGTGGGAGGCTGCCCTTGGTGAGCGGCTTCAATATATTCTGGTTAAAGATCGATCTGCGGTTGTAACGGCCCTTAATTTGCTGGAAACAAAAAAATTAGGTCGTTGCGGGTTTATTTCGCTGGCTGATTTGGGATCTGACGCGGAATCAGATTTGACTCATGCCTTGCTGGGCGACTATGTGCTGGCTGACACTATGACTGAAGCGCTGGCTATGGACCCAAGCCGCACGGTTTTGACCAGGGACGGCATTTATATAGGTCAAGACGGGTTTATAGTGGGTGGACAGCCCCAGGAAAAGGAACAGGGTTTACTAGCTCGGCGTCATGAGATAGAAGAGCTTGCCAAACAGGTTGAAAGCCTTGAAATCGAGAAAGGTCATATACATTCACTTGCTCAGAACCATCAAAATGAAATTCAAAAAATTACCAAGTTAATCGCGGATGAAGAACACCGCTACCAAAATGTCTCAACAGTACTGCTTGAAACTGAGAAGCGCCTTTCCGTATTGGAAGCCCGCCAGGCAGAAGTAAAAAAACGCCTGGCCTCGCTTGCTCAGGGTTTGGAAGGGCAAGATGCTGAGGCCGGGCGTCTGGCTGATGAAAAGGAGTCCGCTCAGATCGAGAAGGAAAAATTGGACGAGGCAGCTTCCGACTTGATTACAGAACTTGAGAACGCCGATGAAAAAACGCATCATCTTGCCGAGGAACTGGAAGCGGCGAGAGAGAAACGGCAGGAATATTCACTTCTGGTGAATACCCTCGATGGCAGAATGAAAACAATCAAGCTGGATGAGACCCGAACGGATGAGTGGCTAGAAGAAACCGAATCAGGGATCAAGGTTAAGGAACACGACCTGAAAGTATCACAAGATGAGGAAAAAAGCCTTCTGGCTAGGCGTGATGAGATTTCCAGTTCCATGGAAGGTTTTAAGGATCGCCTGACCGGTGTTGAAGAAGAAGTTACTCGTGAACGTGATCGCGTCGACAGCCTCAGAGCAGAGCTTAACGTTCAGGAAAATAAGCTGCGCCGGGAAAGACGGGATCGTGAGGGAATAAACGAGCGGATCAATAAACAGGATTTGGATATTCAGGAGGTGGTTTTTAAAAGGCAAAGCTTGCTGGAGCGCATTGAGAACGACTACGGCCTCGATCTCGCCGCTCAGCCCGAAGACCTTCTGCCAAGTTTAGAACCCGGATTGGCCCCGGCCGAAGCCAGGACTCGTCGAGATGAGCTTGAGCAAAAGATTGAAGGAATGGGTGAAGTAAACCTGACTGCTATCAGCGAGGAAGAAGCGCTCAAGGAACGTTATGGTTTTTATGCGGAGCAGTATGATGATTTGGTATCATCCATCGAGAACCTAAGAGAGTCTATTTCCCGCATTAACCGTACCTGTAAGATTCGTTTTAACAGCACCTTCCAGGCCGTGGATCAGAAGCTGCGTGAAATTTTTCCAATATTATTCGATGGCGGAGAAGCCTGGCTTTCCTTAACTGATGAACATAATTCTCTGGACTGCGGTGTTGAGATTCATGTTCATCCGCCGGGTAAAAAATTAACGGTTATGAGCCTGCTGTCGGGCGGTGAAAAAGCTCTGGTCGCCCTGGCCCTGATTTTTTCACTGTATTTGATCAAGGCAAGTCCCTTCTGTTTACTCGATGAAATCGACGCTCCTTTGGACGAGGCCAATATAGATCGTTTCAATCGGCTTTTACAAAAATTAGGAAAAACTTCACAGATTATTCTGATTACTCATAATAAACGCACAATGCAGATTGCAGAAACCCTATATGGTGTTACAATGGAGGAACCAGGCATTTCAAAACTGGTCAGTGTAAATCTGTCAGAGATTGAGGAAAAATTGGGAAATGATCAGATGGTTCAAGCGAGCTAAGAAAGAAGAACAGGCCGTTGAGGAGTCTGTCTCAGATACTGAAGAAAATATCAGCGAAAATCAAGAAGAGGGTCCACAGGGATCAACAAAAGCCGAGGAGAGCGACTTATCAAAAGAACTTCGAATCGATTCGATAGAAACTTCTGACGCAAACGAGTGCGTGCCCGAAGACATGGAGGACCATGAGGAACCCCCGGGCACCGTGATTGAAAAAACACACGCAACAGAGGTCGTCAATAATAAGAAAGGTTTCCTCGCTCGCTTAAAAGAGCGTTTGGCCGGAACTAGAGCCGTCTTGACTACCCGCGTCGATCATCTTGTTATGGGTGTCAAAGAGATCGGCGATGACGTTCTGGAAGATTTGGAAGAAATCCTTATTACCTCAGACCTGGGCGTTCAAACCACTAAAACTTTAATTAAGATAATCAGTGATAAGGTAGCCCGCCGCGAATTGAACTCCCCTGACCGGCTTAAAGAAGTGCTCAGGGAAGAGATCTTGAAAATCCTGTCATCGCCTCAACAAGCCCCGCAGAAACAGGTTCGGCCTTTGGTGATTCTGGTTGTTGGGGTTAACGGTGTTGGCAAGACCACGACCATCGCCAAACTGGCCCGGCGTTTTATCAGCCAGGGCCAGAAAGTTATGCTGGTGGCCGCTGACACATTCAGGGCAGCGGCCGTCGAACAGCTTCAAATCTGGAGCGAACGGGTTGGAGCGGACATCGTCAAACAGCAAACCGGGGCTGATCCTTCCGCTGTTGTATTTGACGCGCTTCACGCCGCCCAGGCTAGAAATACGGATATCGTTATCATTGACACGGCCGGGCGTCTGCATACCAAGGTTAATCTCATGGAGGAACTCAAGAAAATCAAGCGTATTTCTGGCCGGGAGATGACGGGCGCGCCTCATGAGGTTCTGCTGGTTCTGGACTCAACCACGGGCCAGAACGCTGTTAGTCAGGCCAAGTTGTTTAACGAGGCCGTTGGAGTCACTCAACTGGCCATGACCAAACTGGATGGCACCGCCAAGGGCGGCATCCTGGTAGCCATCGCTCATGATCTGAATTTGCCTATTCGCTATATCGGTCTTGGCGAGCAGATGGATGACCTGACGGATTTTGAGGTTGAGCCATTTGTGGAAGCGCTTTTTGGTTGATATGATTTATTTAAATAAAGTTCAAATTGATTGACAGAGACTGCTTGTTCAATGCAATCCTTTTGTTAAACTTAAGAAAATGAAAGACATTATTTAAAGTTGTCAAAAATTATTTTTATTATAACCCCTTCATGATTTTTATTTCTTAAGAAACCTTTACGCATGGAAGAAATCAAATGTCAGAACGCTTAAACCAATTCTGCCTTGACATCTTAAAAAAATCCTGTCACGATTCTTTACTCCTCTATAAATAGGAATAATAGCAATAATTAATTGCGTACGTTCTGGTATTTGAGTTTTCCTTTGTTAATGCAGTAATTTATTAAGAATTTATTGACATACATTTTAAGAATTATTCGATTTATTACTTAATGTGATTCAATAATAAGGAGGGAGATATGAAGAGCGGAAACATAACCAAATCGGTTTTCATCGCACTGGTTGCGGGTGTCCTTTTTCTAAGTTTTTCCATAACCGCCCTGGCCGCCCCTGATTTCAATTGGCGTAAATATGAGGGAACCACTATCAGGGTGCTGGCTGGTAAAAGCGCTTATACACCCATCGCGCAAAAGCATACGAAGGATTTCGAAAAGTTAACCGGGATAAGGGTTATCGCCGAATATTATCCCAGCGCCCAACTGCGCCGGAAGCTTTTGATGGAATTAGGAGCCAAGAACAAAGATCTGGATGTGTTTGGTGGTATGATGAAGACCAACTTCCAGTATCATAACGCGGGATGGCTCGAGACTTTGGATAAATACATCAAAGACCCTTCTCTCACCTCGCCGGATTTTGATTACGAAGATTATTACCCCCGTGTACGTTCCGTCATTAATGGCCAAACTATTGGTATCACTGGCAGCTGTAACCCTCAGGTACTGATGTATCGTAAGGATCTGTTTGAGAAATACAATATCAAGGTTCCCGCTAACTGGGAGGAACTCGAAGCCGCGGCTAAAAAATTGACTCTGGATACCAATGGCGACGGCAAAACTGATATTTACGGATGGATCGCGAGAATGAATCAGGAGAATACCGCTCCCTTCGCGAATTTCATCTATTCAAACGGCGCCAGGTATTTAGATGAAAACCGCAAACCGGTTTTCAACTCGCCCGAATTCGTGGAAGGCGTAAAATTTTACGGACGCTTGATGAGGAATTACGGTCCTCCGGGCGGGGCCACCATTGGTTGGAAAGAGGTTATAGGGGCTTTTGCTCAGGGAAGGGCAGCCATGACCGTGGAAATATCCATCTTCGCTTATCTTGTTTTGGAAAACCCAAAATCATCCAAGGTGGCGGGAAAAGTTGGATATGCTCTTTTCCCACCGGGCAAACCCGGTATGCAGATCACCATGATGCCGTGTAATACCCAGCACATCAACAACTACTCCCAAAAAAAGGAAGCGGCCTGGTATTATCTCCAATATATGAACAGTAAAAAAGTAGCCCTCGACTATAAGCTGAAAGGCGCTGTTGTCGCACGAAGATCCACCTGGCAGGACCCGAAGTGGAAGGCTGCCGACAGGTTTCCTGAATTGACAAAGATAATGCTCAACGCCTTTGATAACGGTCTGGTGGGTTTTGAGATTCCAATCGCCGGATTTGTTGAGGCGCGCAAACATCTTTCTCAACTGGTCTTTACAGGCTATGAGGATGGTGATGTACAGAAGGTGGCAGATGAAACTGTAAAGGTTGTAGAGGAAATCATGAAAAGAACCGAGAAATGAAAACTCGCTGAATAAATTTTTTCTGTGATATTAGAGCGTTTGTCATAAGTATGTTTCGTTTGACCTTGGAGCAGGAGAAGATTCAGTTTAAGCCATTCTCGTAAACCACCTTATGACAAACGCCAAAACATCACGTAATTATCATTTGTTTTATCATAGCAGCCGCTGTTAGCGCCTTGATTTACCTTAGCAATCAAACGGAACGTAATTCTGGCAATTACTATAATTCATATTGGGTACTTGGAGCTTGTTACGGAAAACAGTTATAGATGTTCGCGCCGGACGTCATAATGTTTTTGTAACAGGCTCCTTTTTTTGTCGAACATGCAAGGCGCTGAGCAGACTATCCCTAATGAAAACTTCAGACCTGTTCCTTCTGTCGTTTGATCGAAATCGCTTTTCACCGTGATTTCGTTTACGCCTTTAAAAGATTAAACCGAATCAAGACAGGTTTAAAAATGATCCAGCAAGCTGATTCTTCAGTTTATTCCGTGTCCAAAACATCACCACCGCAGGCTTCGGCGTTCAACAAGTTATTAACTGTCCTCGACCGTAACATTCGGTTTCTTTTTCCGCTGCCGGCTTTTCTGATTGCTCTGGGATTGTTTATTTATCCGCTTTTTGAGCTGTTCAGGATCAGCATGTGCCGCTGGGAACTCACGACTACGGATCCCAGGACCTTTGTCTGGTTCGCCAATTTTGTTCAAGCCTTTATACGCGATACTCATTTTTGGAAATCCGTTTGGCTGATGCTTTATTTTGCCTTCGCGTCCGTGTCTGTTCAACTCGTTACCGGGTTCGCGTTAGCTCTGATGCTGAATCGAGAATTCAAGGGTGAATCCGTTGTCAGGATGCTATTACTTTTCCCAATCATCGCCACACCAGTGGCCATGTCCCTTACCTGGTCAATGATGATGAATCCCTTCATGGGGGTGCTCAACTACCTTTTCTCGCTGATAGGCCTGGGTCCTTCTGAATGGGCCGCAAACACCGCTACTGTTATGCCTGCGCTGATCTTGGTGGAGGTCTGGCACTGGACACCGTTTATGATGCTGGTACTTCTGGCCGGACTGAAAAGCTTGCCCAAAGATCCTTATGAAGCGGCCATAATCGACGGTGCGTCAAGGGTTCAGGTCTTTTTTAAAATCACTCTGCCGCTCATGCAGCCGTACATCGTTCTGGTAATTATCTTGCGGCTGATCCATGGCTTCAGGGTTTTTGACAAAATTTTTGTTATCTCAGGCGGCGGGCCGAATCGCGCTTCCGAGACATTGAACCTGATGATTTATCACGAAGCCTTCGCGGCTCTCAATTACGGTTACGCCAGCGCCCTGGGCGTTATCATGCTGGTTATCATCTTCATCATCAGTCTGGGTATCTTTCGGTACAGGGAAAGAGATTGGAGCTATTGATTATGGAAACCCACAGATTGAAAAGGATTATCGTCAGGGTCGGCTTTGTGGCTGCCTGTATAGTGAGCATTGTTTTCTTTATCTTCCCCTTTTGCTGGGTCTTGTTGATGTCTTTAAAGACACCTGACGCGGCTCAGTCTATTCCGCCAACATTTATTTTTAGGCCGACTTTTGAAAATTTCAGGGAGGTTTTATCTCAGGGCGCTTTTCTCAATGCCCTTAAGAACAGCATTATTGTCACATTTTTTACCCTGGTCGCCAATTTGATTATCTCTCTTCCGGCTTCATACATCATCGCCAGGCGGCGTCAAAAATGGCTTTCCTTTGGCATCCTCTTTACCCAGATGGCCCCCTGGATCGTTTTTTTACTTCCCTGGTATATTATTTTCAAAAAGCTGGGTTTATATGACACCTATATTGGGCTGGTGCTGGTAAACTTAACCTTTATGATTCCCTTCACGATATGGCTGATGCTTGGTTTTTTTGAGGATGTTCCTGTTGAAGTGGAAGAGGCGGCTTGGCTGGACGGCTGTTCCTATACAGGAACTTTCGTCAGGATTGTAATTCCCCTTGTTAAAGGTGGGATTATTACCATCACCACCCTGGGGTTTATGGGCGTCTGGAATGTCTTTATCTTTCCGCTTGTCTTGTCAGGTTACCAGGCCCAGACCCTTCCCGTGCTGGTCTATGGTTTTTTAGTTGATGACAGCCTTAATTTCGGCCCCATGTCCGCGGCTGCGGTACTGATTACACTCCCTGTGGTAGCTTTCGTGCTTTTAAATCAAAAATATTTTCAACGCGGGATTGCATTGGGTGGCAGGAAGTAACCGCCGCTTTTATTATCCTCAGGAGCAAACTGTCAAAGGAAGAATAAGGAAATTATCATGGCGAAAGTCAGATTAAAAGATGTTACGAAAACTTTCGGGCGGGTCTTGGCGGTAAAGGACTTTACGCTGGATATTCGTGATGGAGAATTCATTATCATGGTCGGACCATCTGGCTGCGGGAAAACCACAACGCTTCGCGCCATCGCCGGTCTGGAAACAATTACCTCGGGAGATATATTTATCGGCGACCAGTCGGTTATCAACGTGGCGCCGAAAGACAGGGACGTGGCCATGGTTTTTCAAAATTACGCGCTCTATCCTCATATGAATGTGTACCGAAACATGGCTTTTTGCCTGAAGCTTCGTAAATTGCCCAAGCAGGAAATTGACCGGATTGTAAAACGCACGGCAGATCTTCTGGGTATCGGCGAACTTCTGGAACGAAAACCTAATGAATTATCCGGGGGGCAGCGTCAGAGGGTCGCATTGGGCCGGGCTATTGTTAGAGACCCCGAGGTTTTTCTTTTTGATGAGCCATTATCAAACCTCGACGCCAAACTGCGGATCACCATGCGGGCGGAACTTCTGGATCTCCACCAGAGACTTGAGACCACGGCGATCTATGTTACCCACGACCAGATGGAAGCCATGACCATGGGCGACCGTATCGTGGTCATGAATGAGGGTCTTATTCAGCAGGTGGACACGCCTCAGAATGTATATGATCATCCTGTAAACAAATACGTGGCCGGATTCATAGGATCGCCTTCCATGAACTTCATAGAAGGTGTGGTAATGAAAAAAAATGGTGACCTCTACATAAGGAATGAGGACCTCAATCTCAAGATCCCGGATGATAAAGCCAGGCTGGTGGAGAAATATCATGATAAGGAGGTCGTTCTTGGATTGAGGCCCGAACATATTGCTGATGCCCAGAGTTTTAAAGAGAGCGATCTGGAAACAGGTTTTAAAGCCTCTGTGTGGGTGGTAGAACCTTTAGGGTCGGAACAGCTCGTGCACATCAAGCTTGAGCATGGAGATTCCTTTATCGCCCGTCTTGACCCGCAATTGGAATTAAAGACCGGGGAGACGGTAGAATTTGCGGCCAGGATGAATCTGGCTCACCTGTTTGACAAGGAAACGGAAGACATTATTTTTTAAACTGATAGTTTGTTTAGTTTACCGCAGGATTGAAAT
>JAFDLS010000362.1 GCA_019306365.1 Deltaproteobacteria bacterium | reverse complement strand
GAGTCTAAAGGCATCGACCACCCTGGCTGCCGGCGTTGCCATGCGCGGAGAGACATGTGGGGCTCTTTTGGGGGGATTGTTGGCCGTGGGCATTGTCACTGCAAGCGAGGAGTTTAAAGATGTAAATGCCCTGACCAATTCACTTGCTTCCGGTTTCAGGTTGGCGAGAATTGTTGAAAAGGAGTTCGGAACCACAAGATAAATTGGGGAGGTTCTACAGTCTTGCTGACCCTGAACAGTATGAGGAGTTTATCGAGGCAGGTGGTTACAGAGAATGTCCCAAGGTAGTTGGTAAGATCGCCAGAATGACGGCGGAGTTCATTCTGGACTATAGGGACAGAATGGCCGGGTAAACTCTCCTGTTTGCACAGGTCCAGTTTCATTATCCGGTCCTCATATGGATCTGTAGGCAAACATTATAGAAATAAATAAGTTGAAAAATTGAAATTTCTGTTTATTTGGGCGAAACATATCCAATAACAATAATACCTTAATTCGGCTTTAGCTCAATTAAGGTTAAATTTCAATGAAGTGACGATCACTGGGGAAACGGTTCATGGAAAGGGCATTTGATAAGCCAAATTTTGCAGCCACAATGATGGCTTATGTCCCATACAGGGACATCCAATGGGCAATCCAGGTGATCCTGGATAATTTTCCAGAGGCACCCTGCCTGCCGGTATTAAGCCGAAGTATGAAACATATGCTTGAGGGAATCCCTTGTTTGGTGTTTGATCGTGAAAAACGGCAAGTTATTTTGGACCCATCACCGGAGAAGGAACAGGAGCTCTTTGAATTCTATGAGAAATATGAAGAACAGGATCTGGATTATTTCGCCACTACTCCTGAGACAGCACCGGGTTTTTACGCGCTACTTGAAAGACTAAAAGAAGCACGACTACCTGAGCTCAAGTGGGTTGCTTTCCAGACTGCAGGGCCGGTGCTCTTGGCTGATGTAATCAAGCAGCCCGACGGCAACCCCTCTTTCCATAATGAGACGTTGCGGGATATGCTGACCAAGGCTTCAAGCATGAAGTCAAGGTGGCTGGAGAAAAAAATAAAGGAAGAACTTCCGGGTGTCGAAGTTATAGCTGGCCTGCCCGAAACAACCCTGGTTGGTTTTACTTCTGCAGGGGGAAGCGGAACAAGAGAAGAAATAGTAAACTGCATAAATGGGGGGTTTGAAGGATTGAATTGCGTTACCTGGATACACTGCTGTGCCAATATTGATTGGACCCTGCTTATCGACTCCAATGTTGATGTCATCAATTTTGACGCCTACCAACACTCAGATAAAATAGCCCTTTACCATGAAGAGTTTCAGGCCTTTTTGGAGCGAGGAGGAATGCTGGCTTGGGGCATAGTGCCCGTCACCAATGAGCTTATTGCGAAAGAAAATGTTCAAACCCTGGTAGAGAGACTTGAGCAGGGCATCAGCCTCCTTGTCAGGAATGGTGTTGATGAAGGATTGCTGGTATCGTCTTCTTGGTTAATGCCCTCCTGTGATACCGTAATGATGACCCCCGAACAATCGGATCTCGCCTTCAACATGACTAAAGAAATATCCGACATTATGCGTGGCAAATATGGTTTTAACTGCTGATTTCGAAAATTCCTTTTGTCTATAGTCTATAGTATTTTCCCATTTCCATGGCAACCACGCCTTGATTCATAAGTTTTTCCAGATGCTTCTTTACAAGTGCCCGCTCGCTGAACTCAATCCCATAAACTATCCAGGCCCCAACAATATCCTCTAAAGTATGGGGCTCGTCCAACAGGTTTATAAGTTTTTCTTCTCTTTTATTGATGACATCCAGGTATTGATCCCAGATCTTTCCAGGCTCTTCCTCAAATACCCCGGTCTCATGTGATGTAACCCGCACTCTTGCAGTTATATTCCGTAAACGTTTGACCGAAGCTATAGTTTCCTCGATGCTTGAACCAACATCACCATACCATGGCCCGAAACTGGTAAGGTCATAATCGCCCATGAAAAGCACCTCTGGCCCCTTAAAAAAGAAGGATAGGTGACCGGGCGTATGACCAGGCGTGCTGATTGCTTCCACTGTTACCGTATCAAAATGGATGATTTCTCCGCCCTGTAAGAAACGCATAGGCTTTCGCGGTTGGAAGTGAAATTGTTCTTTGAAAAGAGACCGCCAGTAATCGCGAGAAATATCATCGATCCCGTAAGAATCCATGAAAAGTTCAAGATCAGAAAGCGGAGGAGCATCTGGTTCCGAAATACATAGTGGCAAGTCATCGAACAGATCAAGGTGCATGAAGTGGTCCTCATGCCAGTGGCTGAGCCAAACACTTTTGACTCCGGGATTTTGCCGAAGCTGAACGAGTCTCTTTCGATCAGAGGCAGGATCAATCAGAACACCGGCGCCCTCGATATAAATCGAGTGGCAATAAGGATATTTGCCATGGTTTTCACCGGGAATGAACCACACGGGCCCGAAATGTTTCTCGTCCATTCTTCCTTTAACCTGAAAGCCTCGACCGTAAATTATTAGTAACGTTCAAAACTGTTCTTATCATGAAGCCCACCAGCCAGCCGTAGCGGGTCAGTATTAGTAAAAGTTTTCAACAGGATTCATACGATTGAAGGTCACAACTATCCTGCGAAAAGATTTTTGGTAAAATAATTGTTGTCGATTTCTGAATACGTCAGATTGCCAGGAAAAGATAGTTGATATACGAGATCATTTACAAGAGCTTTTGAAGCTCATCCTTTGAAACCTTATATGTTTCGTCGAATTCTTCCCAGAACTTTTTGTCTTTGTTTTTCCAACCGGTTCCGAATCGATCATCAAAGTAAGATCCCAAACGCGCAAACCAGTTGCCTGATTTCTCTATTCCTTTTTCCCTGGCCAGGAGTATTTCCTTGAGATAGATCTTTATCTCAGTAATTCTATCCTTGGGAATATATGATTTGGCTCCCAGCTTGATTGAACCCACCAGGTTGTCAGGGTTTAGGCCGTGGGCTGTAAGCATTAATGCCGGAATTTTTTTCTTCTTTGCGATCTTTAATAGATCAAACCCTCTGCACCAGGTTGTCAGGGTTTAGGCCGTGGGCTGTAAGCATTAATGCCGGAATTTTTTTCTTCTTTGCGATCTTTAATAGATCAAACCCTCTGACCCCCATGATATCCAAAATGGCCACATCATAAACTTTATTTTCTAAGAGTTCCTTGGCCGATTCAAATGTGGAAGCGGTTTCAAGCTCGCACTCAAAGAGAAACTCCTCCAAGGTGTCCAGGATATCAGGTTCGTCATCCACCGCGAGTACCTTTTTCCCTTTTAAAATATCATAATTGGCCATGATCACCATTCCTCCTTATTATCTTGGATGTGACTTTATGAGACATACACATCCTTATGAAAAATGCCGGATAACATATTGCAGTTTATAGACATGTCTTTCCATAGTCAACCCT